>CAYPIF010000098.1:0-40254 GCA_964410735.1 uncultured Thermoplasmatales archaeon | reverse complement strand
GAATATTTATTTGGTATAAAAGAGCCTGTCTGAGAATTCAATTTTATCACGATATTTTGTGCTAAAATGGTATTTTATATTCAAAAAAGCCTCGAGTTTCCGATAACAAAACATATGTTAGGCGATCTTGAATTATTTCTCGGACAAGCTCAAAAGAAAAAGATAAAGGGTTTTATGTAAGTGGTTTTGCTAGGTTCCAGAGACTGTCAAATTTACTGTTGAACACTTTTATATCATCCACATCAACGTATGCTGTTCCAATGTACGCAGGCTCATTGTTTGATTCTTGAAGGATCTTAATACCGTTCACCGCGAATTCCTTTCCATAGACATAGTTACGTAGTGTTCCTGAGGCCCCTTCTGGGAAGTATCGTACCTCTAGTTTTTCCGGGAAACTATCTTTGAATTGTTTGAGAATGCCTGTGTCGATTTGTGCATCTATGATGACCTGTAGTTTTGTATCCAGTTCAAGGAATTTTTTAAAGTAATCAACGAATGGTTCTTTGAAGAATCGTTCACCGCTTATCTGTAATTTCACATGATTTCCCTTTTCCATACTGTTATATAATGCGTTGTAGAGAATCCATTTGCTATAGTATTCAAGGGTAACGTTTCCAGCCCGCCGCAGCTTCACACCGTATTTATCAAAATTATCCTGGTAGAAATCACTGTAGGTACGGAGATGATTTTCGATCGAGTGGTATGTCTCTGGTGCAACATATTGCTGCAGGTCCTTTTTGACAAACTCCCAGAGAGCAGAGGGATGAACAGGCAGATAGCTTTCCCGTCCAAAATTATCCCGTGTGTCTTTTGAGAATAAGACTTTAGCAATGATGCCATTTTTATGAAGACAGCTACGCCCAGTCTCCAGTGGTCTTCTGGTCAGATTCGCGAGTTCTTCAGCAATATGTAAGAACTCTGAGAACTCTTTAGCAGCATCAACGATAAGGATCGCATAGTAGACAGCTGCCTCCCGTGGACGATGCAGTTTCATTCGTTCAAACATCATCTCAAAATCTTGAATATAATCTAATTTAACTCTTGTTTTGATTCGACATCCCATCGAATTCCACCAATCCCATTTTCTTTTTTTTCAGTATCAAAAAAGATATTGATTTTAAATACCTTATGGCCGCACATCTACCTGCATATTAGTAACTTTTTATCGCATTTATTATTAAACACCATTAGGAGGATATGATTCCTTTTGGAAGCCATTCATCTCTTCATTGATGACCTCGGCCAATCGTTTGACACCCTCACGGATGGTATCTTCATCAGAATAGGAAAAATTGAGTCTCATTGAATTGTAATTCCCGCCTTCCGGATAAAATGCTTCACCAATAACATAGGCAACTTTTTTGGCCATTGCCTTTTTGAACATGAGCCGTGTATCGATTGTCTTTGGAAGAGTGATCCATATGAACATACCGCCTTTGGGCACGGTCCAGGTAACCTCTTTTGGCAACCGTTTATTTAATTCTTCAAGCATCACGTCTCTATTTCTTTTGTAAAGCTTTTTGATTTGTTCGACCTGTGTATCCAAGTAACCACCATTGATATATTCATAGGCAACATATTGAGAGAACGTATTGGTACACAGGTCCGTTGCTTGTTTTGCTAATATGAACTTATCAAGTATCTCTTTACTTGTAATCACCCATCCAAGACGAAAACCCGGTGCAAGGATCTTTGAAAACGTACTCATGTAAATAACACGGCCTTTTTTATCAAATGATTTAATCGGTGGTATTGGTTTTCCTTCAAAGACAAGCTCACCATACGGGTCATCTTCAACAATGAGGAAATCATATTCTGATGCAATATCCAGCAGTTCTTTTCTATGGGAAAGAGACATGGTCTCTCCAGAAGGATTCTGAAAGTTAGGGACACAGTAAATGAACTTTGGATGGATACCTGTCCGTCGGAGACGTTCGATGTTTCTTCGTAAAGAATCCGTATCGATTCCTTCATGGTCTAGCGGGATGGATTCACAATTTGCCTCATAGGCATGGAATGCTTGGACTGCGCCTAGATATGCCGGAGCGCTAGTTAAATATGTGTCACCAGGATCAAGAAAACATAATGCGACAAGAGAAAGGGCTTGTTGTGCACCACTGGTGATGATAATATCGTGGAGTTCACAATTAATATCCTTAACCTTTTTCATTCGTTTGGCAAGAGCACAACGTAATTGGGTAACTCCTTCAGTTGTACCATACTGAAGAGCGTCACTTGGATGATCCTTCAAAGTAGTATCGATACATTCTTTGATGACATCAACAGGGAATGCTAGTGGATTTGGAAGTCCTCCCGCAAAAGAAATCATACCAGGTATCTGAGTAAGTTTCAAAAGTTCCCGGATCTCAGATGATCGAAGTCTACCTGCCCGTTTCGAAAGTAATCTCTCAATGTTTACAACCATGGTCTCACAGGTATCGGAAAGCAGATAGAAATTAATAAACGTTGGTATTCTACTACACGGTGGAAAAAAAGTAACTCATACTTTTATCATGTTTCCTTATTTTATAGATAGTATCTCAGAAAAGGACTGATATGATCCATTTGAAATGATGGAACAGAGCTTCAAGGTATTGTTTTTGATTTTCATATTGTTTTGGCACGGATATCTCAAGGATTGACCAGTCACTTTCAAGATCATTTATATCCTTTGCTTTAGCTTTAATCTGATATGTTTGCTGTTCCTCCCAGGTATGTGATACTTCAAATGGTATTCCTTGTTCTTGAGGCCCCAGCCAATCTGTTGATCCTCCATCACCCCACTCAATAAGATAAAACAGTTCATCCTCATCTAGGTCTATGCTTGAAAAACTGTATGTTTGTTCTACACCGTTTTTTATTTGTGCTGGACCATCTATAGATGGATCTGACGGAGGTGATGATGCAGTTATTGTGCGAACCTCTGAAAATGTACTTTGGGAGCCTACAATATCCTCAGAAAGTACAGATATATTGTATATTCCTGGTTCATTCCAGATGTAGGATATTTGTATTATTTCACCGGATATAGCATACTCGGTCCACACATCTACATTTTTATCACTGTTCATATCCCAACCGTATCTTACAACGTCATTATCTGGGTCTGATGCACTTGTTTCAAATGTGCATGCTCGTCCAATACTGCATATTGTTGGTCCAGCTGGTATTGAAGGTTGGTTTGGAAGGGTGTTTCCCTCTTTTATGGGTAATCCTGCGTTTTTCCAGGCTGTTATTCCACCGAGCATGTTGTAAATGGTTCCATTGAAATTGTGGTCTACCAAGATTTGTGCTGCAGATGAGCTTCGTCCTCCGGATTTACAGTACATTATCACGTCTTTTCCATTGTATTCTTCCAAGAAATTTTGCAGCCCCGATTCAGTTTGCAATGAGGAAATGGGATAGTGTCTTGAATATTCGGGATATGGTGTATCGATTCTTGAGTCTAGCCATTCAACACCTGATCGGACATCAATGGGTAATGTTATACCATTTGATGAGGATATGCACATTTCCCATACCTCTTCAACAGTGATATCAATATATCCATCTGTTGTTGATGATAGTTGGTAGATATACTTTTGTTGGCCGGTCTTTCCATCGACAGGTATTATTGAAAATGAGATGCATAGAAGAAAAATTGTTAGTAATGTGATGAGTTTTTTTTGATATTCGATATTCATTTCTTCATATCTCCTTGATATGATACAAATAAAATTAGTTATTTATATAAATTTTGAATTAATTTTATATTATTGTCATAAATTTAATCGATTAAAAAGATTTTGCTTAGGTCATAGTGGGCTTGAAATTACGTTAATATCGTCTCTAATGATAAACATATCTGAGCAAGCATCCATTATCCTCCGACATTAGGTAAACTCGGAACATATCAGCAGGAACTGAAACGTTTTTTCTTTCATAGATTACAACAATCAAGAAAGAGAACACAGATCAACCAATGCATAAGCATCTATGATCATTGGTATAACAACGGGAAATACCACAAAGGAATTGGATCATTTCCCGAGGAATGCTACTGCGGCAAGAGGGATGATCAGTGGTATGGACGTTTGGTGAAAGAACTTAAATTAGAGAAAATGTTAACGATTTAGGAAAATGGGTGGCATATCGCCCTAAGTTATTCAACAAAAAATATGGAATAGCAAACATTTTGTAGGTGGTTAAAATGAAATTGAACGGTCTATTTCTTTTCATCATTGTAATAACCTTTTCACTTGTTTTAATTGGCGGATGTATAGTAAACGAAAATAAAGATCAAAAAAAGGAAGAACCGAACATTCATTTTTACGTAAGCAAAGATTTTAACAACATGACAGAACAATGGAATATCACTCACTTTTCTTCAATCAATTCAGCAATTGAAAAATCTTCAAATAATTTATCAATTTATGTATATCAGGGCACCTATTTCGAATCAATTGTTATAGATAAAAAGATAATTCTACAAGGTGAAGATCCTTTTCAAACTATCATTGATGCTAAACAGGTTAGCGAAGATGTTATCTTAGTTGAGGGTAATGGAATCTTGAATATTTCCGGTTTTACTATTCGAAACAGCTCACATAACAGTTCGTCATCATTTAATGCGGCTGGTATAGATTTAAGATCAGATGGAAATATCATAACGAATAATATTATATCTGAAAATTTTTATGGGATCTATTGTCCTTCTTCTAATAATAATACTATTATGAGAAACCATTTTAAAAATAATATTGAATATGGTGGTTTTTTCTTGCTTGGATCTGACTATAATCTTTTAAAAGACAATGTGTTCAGTGAAAATATTTATTGCGCACTAAGAATCAAAGGCTCTCAATTTAATATCGTGACTCAAAACGTTTTTATGAACAATCCTAAGGGATTATATCTTTGTTGTGGTACTGAAAATACGATTGTTTCAAATAACATTTTTTGTAATCAAAGTGATTGGGATGCTTATGATTATTTGGAAAACAATTGGGACGATGGGAACAGGGGTAATTTCTGGGATCAATATCATTTGGAGGAACAAGGTGCTTTTGATAACGATAGCAATGGAATTGTTGATACACCGTATGCATTCCCATATGGTAGTAATATAGACCACTATCCATTAAAATATAAACCCGTCATCTCAAATAGTTTCATTGATGAAAAAATATTAAATTCAAATTGTTAAATAAAAAAAGGTTTTCTACAGAACTATACATACCAAAGCACCACACTCATCAATTTTTATGTACATTCAAATATTCCCTTAACACTCAAAGGCATTCTTAAAAAGCCTTGATTCTGAAGGAAGGAATATAATGTTTGCAAAAATACAGGCCAACGTAACTTGCTTGTTTTTAGCGAAATATCAATCATTTCAAAATCACTAGCATCATATGTGTTAACAACTTTTATTGAACCCTGAAACAGGGTATTTTTTGTATCTGGTACTTGAAGGCTAATCACAACACTTACAACGTCATCCACCATAAGACCACTTCCATTTTTTGGAAAAAAAGTCCAATTTCCCCAATCAGGATATGATTCAATCATCCAATCTAACCTGGAATCTACTTTTCCAATGTTCCTTACCGTAAAATTTGAAGTCACAATCGAATTAGGTTCCACATTATTCAGGGACACAACCCCATCACACTTAAGATCGGATGAAACACGCGGATCTTCTCCAAAACAATACATGGTATTCCCACTACCAATAATCAGATATCCATACGCAATAGCTGGCGAAGAGATAAAGGGATCCACCGTCTCATAAAACCATATACTCTCCCCAGTAAAGGCATCAAAACAATAGATGTTCCCATCCGTTGAACCAACATAAACCTTACCATCAGAAACAACAGGTGAACCAACAGCCCGACAGCTTTTTTTCTCGGTCCATACCTCATGACCATCCTTGGAATCAAGACAATACACATAACCAAATGCGTTACAGACATAAATATAACCATACGCTGAAGAAGGCGATGATTCCCATACCATACTCCCAATATAGTGATCCCAAATAGTTTCCCCTGTCTCCACATCATAACAATACATTAACTCATCGATTGAGCCAATGTATACCGTATCATTATAGATTGTGGGCGAGGACAACAATGGAATCTGTATATCAGCCCTCCAAAGAATAGTGCCATCCACTATATCAATACAATAATTCCCGATAAACAATTTTTGACCAATTATCGCTGGTGTACACCGCACACCTATCCCAATCTTCGTCCTCCATACAAGATCACCTGAAACAGAATCAAAACAAAATATATTCCCACCAATTGATCCTATAAACACTTTATTACTTACAATAATCGGGGATGAAAGTTTCCCATCATCAGTCTCATATTTCCATTCGCAAGACCCATTGTTTGCATTCAAGCAATACATAGTACCCTGGCCACCACCAATATAAACCCGGTTATCTGAATAGACTGGTGTGGAATCCAACGACTCAGTTGCCAAAAATTTCCAAATTTCTTCTCCTTCAAGAGTAAGACAATAAACGTATGATTTAGAATGGATGGGGTTATCTGTTTTATCAGTTCCAAAAAATATTTTCTTATCAGCTACAGATGCGGAAAAAACATCTGCCTCAGAAGAGAATGTCCAGAGAACCACATTTGTCTCTGGTGCCCCTGAACTTGAATACCCAGAATTCTGCGGATCGTGTTGATACATTGGCCACCAATCTGTAGTAGATAATGACTCCAAATGTGCATGTGAATCATAATCGATATTCTTTTGAAAACTACTGCCCGTATCACCAAGACCACTTACGAAACCCGTTATTAAGAACATCATAACGGTGCAAATAGAAAGCAATCGTCTGGCTTTTGAATCCATCAAAGTATCAATCTCCATTTTTAAATTTTTTTTGACATTACGATAAGTTAATTTATTGAGCTGTATTTAGAGAGATTCAGATTTCCTTAACTTTAGTTATACTATTTTTAATTTAAATATTATATACAATATAGTACTATTAAACGTATGTATTTTCAATCAAATAAATACCTTTTGTCAACTTAGTACAGATTTAAATCACGAATTACTTCTTACTGCACTGTGTTTAACATAAAGACGTGTAACAATGTAGTATAATTAATCGAATTACATCAGCCACACAGAATCATAGAAAATACAAGCTATCGAGATGATGCATGGAAATCCGTTAGAATGGTAAGAACGTATTATTCATCTCCAATTTTAAATAAAATGTTATGCCCGCATCGGGATTCGAACCCGAGTAGAAGCCTCCGCAGGGCTTCAGGATATCCAAACTACCTCATGCGGGCAAAAGGATACTAACGAAAAGGTGAATGCAAAATCTATTATTTTATGATATCTATGAGCGCTATTTTCTCGAGTATCAACTTTTCATAATTACCTGACGGAACGGTTGAAAGCTCTTCTTTTGTGAAACCAAAGCGTTCCAGTGTGCTATCAGTTCCTTGTAAAAGTGAATCATCTCTCTCTATATTCATCTCTGAAAAAAAAGTATTGATTATATTATCCTTCAATCGAGATTGATAAAAACGAGGCATTATAACAAACGCAATTTTGTTTGCACCTTTTTTTACCCCAATTTTTGGGATAGCAATCTTTAACTGTCTTTCACCTGATGCATAGAGGAAGAGTTCCATTTCTAATGAATTGGTGGTCATCCTGTTTTCATCCTTCGAACGTATTGCGTGCATCGCTGCTGATAGAAGATGGTTTTTGCCAAATATCATATCTGCATTGAATAATTGAATAAACACATCATGTTTTTCTGAGAACCTTTGAACTTTTTGAATGAACGGTTCTAAGTCATCAATTGTTCCTATACCAGAAACAATTATCACTTGTGGAATCTGATTTTTTGTCATATTCTTTCATCCTCTATGAAATCATTTAAATCAGTTTTATTTTGGTCCGCTGATTGACCTAATTGGTCTTTTATACGAGCAGCGATCCGTGGGCCAATTGTTTTAACCTCAGAAAGTCGTTCAATGGATACACTACGAAGGTCACCTGTCGTTCGAAATCCTTCCTTATATAATGCACGTGCTCTTATTCGACCTATTCCCTTCAGTGATATCAGGTTTAATAGTTCTTTTTTACAACCGTATTTTATTCGCATCCCAAGACCCGTGAGAAATGGTACCAACGAAAAATTATACATCCGCGCAAATTCTCGTGTAGCGTGAAGCAACCATTCCCCCGCTTCCACAATGGTATGAATATCCCCTGGACCCACACCATATCGTGATATGATCTGATCCTCAGTTCGCTCCTCGATCCAATCCTTAAGTAATAATGCGGTTTTCATATCGCTAAGGTACCATTCGTATTCCTCTGATGAATGCACCGGAACATCGAGCAAAAGCGAGTCCTTGAATTCATCTGATTGTTCCTCCACCCAGCCATCACTTCTTCGAAGATATAATGAGCGAACATCTGGTGTGGAGCAAATCGCATGGAGAAAACTCATCTCAGATGCATCCTTTCTTTGAGATGCCTCTAATGCTGACTTCAGTTGAACTGCGGACAATGGATCAATATAAAGTGATGATGTCTTTTGTCCAAATATCGTTGCATTGATAGTTTTTCCTTCAAAACTGATAAATCCATTTTCTTTGAGAAACTGTATCGTATCATCTATCGTATCCCGTAAGGCATAGGTATCAGCCTGATAGGCGTAGAACGTTCGATCGATGAACTGATAAATATCCTCTGTTGTTTCCACAAAACGAGTGGCTATAGCCGCAAGAAGATGCATACGGAGTGCAGCTTGGTTCCCAAGTTTTGAGTAAATTGGTTCAACATCACCATGGATGTATTTAGCTAGGATCTGTTGTTTTTGATGATCATCCTTTGCAATGGTTATTGCTTCCCCAAATGAGTCATATCGTGGTCGCCCAGCTCGACCAGCTTGTTGTTTGTATTCAAGTACCGGTATCGGCCGCATTCCAAATGATGGATCATATCTCCAAAGGTCCCTGATGATTACCCGTTGAGCAGGTATATTTACTCCTGCAGCAAGAGTAGGTGTGGCAACAATACATTTGATGATGCGCTTCTTAAAAGCCTGTTCAACGGTCCGTCTTTGAAAACTAGAAAGACCCGCATGATGGAATGCCACTCCTAAAGTAATGCATCCAATGAGCTCTGTATCAAGCGATGTATGTTCCACATGATGCTGTTTCAGGTCTTGTACAATCTGATGGAGATGCTGTTGATCATCCAGGGTCAACAAAGGACTCATGGCTGATGCCAGGTTCTTTGCAACTGAAATTGTTGATCGGCGTGTGTTAACAAAAAGCAGCGCCTGCCCATTCTGTTTCAATGATTGCTCCACCAATGAGAATAAGATATCTGCATGCGATGATTCTATTGGAACCTGTTTTGCATCATTATATTCAATGATCTGATCATAAACGACACCTTCGCGTAAGGTGACCGGACGCCAATCTGAGAGAACTAAGGATGCATCAAGCCATATGGAGAGCTCCGTTGCATTCTGGATGGTTGCGGACAATGCAATAATCTGGGTATTAGGGTTCAACGCTTTGAAATGTGCTATGAGAACCTCTAATGTTGGTCCACGAGTTGGGTCATGGATCAAATGTATCTCATCGATGACCAAGACCTTCACATCCCGGACCCATTTCACCTTGTGTCTTAATAGTGAATCTGCTTTTTCTGATGTACAGACAATAATATCATATCGCGATAGCCTTGGATCTGAATCATCAAGATCCCCTGTTGAGATCCCAACCTTCAATCCAAGGTTTTCGAAAAGACGGAGTTCCTCATATTTCTCACGTGCCAACGCAATGAGCGGGACGATGTACAATGCTTTACCTTGTTCTCTTAGCAGGCGATTAAGTATTGCAATGTATGCAACAAGGCTTTTCCCACTCGCAGTTGGAATGGAAAGCACAAGATTCTTTCCCTCAATTACCTTAGGGATGGCTTCTTGTTGCGGTGGATATAATGAGGTTATCTCATGATCCTTAAGGAATTCCACTATCTTTGGATGAAGGCTTGTAATATCTAAATCCATAAAATTTCAGTCAGGTATGATGGTTTTCAGTCAAAAACTTTATTCATGACTTGTAAAATTACATGTCTGATATCATGGGCCGAAGACAAACCATGCAAGAGAAATATAAACAGCAGATGAAAGCATATCGCAAAAAACGGATGAAGATAGATAATACACCATTTCTTCCCCCCGATGGAAACGTCTATGTGATGAACTCTTTAGACCCTACTAAGACATTGAAGGCAGAGGTTCTTAAGACCCAGGAAAAACAACATCGTCAGGTCATCATCCATCTCGCCTGTCCAGAATGCGGACAATCAATGGATTGGGATAGCAATTGGGAAGCATTCATCTGTGAGAAACACGGTAAAAAAGCGATATATGAAATTGTGACAAATGATTAAAAGTGTTATACTTAAGTATAACAAATATAATAACGGAGTGGTGGTAAGAGTCCTATGACTGAAGAAAAGATTGGTGTTATTCACCATTATTTTTCAAAAGTAGGCGTAGCAGCCATAAAGATCAATCAAGCAAATCTCTCGGTTGGTGAAACCATCCATATTGTCGGAGCCCATACTGATTTCACACAACATGTCGACAGCATGGAGATTGACAGAAACCCGGTTCAAATGGTCAAGGCTGGTGATGATGTCGGGATCAAAACAAAGGAACGGGTACGCGAAGGCGATATTGTTTACAGGATAAAGGAAAATTGAAACACTATGGAGTGAAACCATGAAAGAATTAGCAGAAGTGAGAACGTTGAAAGTGAACCGTTATGTCATCGTAGATGATGAACCATGTAAGATACTAAGCATCTCGACGTCAAAACCAGGGAAACATGGTGAAGCGAAGGCGCGTATAGAAGCGATTGGGGTATTTGACAATCAGAAGCGAAGTATCGTTCACCCAGTCACCCATAAAGTCTATGTTCCTATGATCGACAAGAGAAGTGCCCAAGTTATCTCCATTATGGGCAGCAACGTTCAATTGATGGATTTGGAAACATATGAGACATTTGAGATGCCTATCCCTGAAGAATATAAAGATAGTTTAGAACCTGGCAAGGACGTTCAATATCTTCAAGCATTAGGGCGAAAAAAGATCTCGAGGGTATAGGCCCTTTTTGTTATGATGGTATGCAAAGGCTCAAGTTATGATAGATAGTCTACCAACCAATTTTCCAAGCTATTTTGCTGATGCTGAAACAAGCTATAAAGATGCCTTATTTGTTATTTTTGGGGTATGTTACGATCAGACCTCGACGTTTCGCAAAGGATCAGTTCATGGACCAAATGCTATTCGGACAGCAAGTTGGAACTTTGAATCGTATAATCTTCTAACAGGTGTGAATTTTCGAGATCTCCCGGTCCATGATTATGGGAATGTTCTTTTGGATGAGAATGCTAATCCAGCAGAAATGGTCCAAATTGTTAAAACAGTCTCTGAACGGTTCGTCTCAGATGGAAAGATACCAATCCTTTTGGGTGGTGAACATTCAATCACGCCCAATGTCGTCCATTGTTTTCCGAAGGATACCGCTATTGTTTCTCTTGATGCGCATCTTGATTTCCGTGAAGCATTCAAAGGTGAACGATTCAATCATGCCTGTACCATACGGAGAATCTCAGACCATATACCAATAGATAATATCCTTGTCTGTGGTGTTCGCTCTGCGGAGAAAGAAGAGTTCGATGACGCTTTGAGGTTAGGTCTTGACATAATAGATAGTATTACCATGCACAAAGAAGGCATAGCACCAGTCATTTCACTAATCAAAAAGAAGTTCGTTAAAAAGAAAATCTATCTCACTATAGATATTGATGCTGTTGATCCAGGTTTTGCACCAGGAACTGGGACCCCCGAACCATTTGGTATCATTCCCTTTGATATTCTTAACTTGATGGATGAGATCTCTGACAGGTTGGTCGGATTTGATGTAGTAGAGGTATCTCCACCATATGACAATGGTGAAACAGCAATGCTTGGCGCAAAGCTTATCAGATATGGGATTGAAAGAATTGGACAGAAAAAAGGATTAGTTTAATATAGAGTAACGGCATTCAGCGACAGTATGCAAAGTGAAAAAATCGCTGTCATCGCTCTTATTGTAATCATCGCTGGAGCGTTATCGGCTTATTTATTGGCAACTTATGGAGCAGATATTTTTAGCCCACAACCAACATCTCTAACGGACACCGTTGAAATTGGAGATTGTATCAACATCAACTACACTGGAAGATATGCATCGAACAACACCATTTTTGATTCATCATACGAGGATCCTGATGCAAAGACTGGCGGAACCCCGTTAGAAATATTTGTTACCCTTGACCCTGATCAGATCCCACCAATTGGTTATTCAACATATTCCTCAAGTATCATTAATGGTTTAATGACCCGATTGATTGGCCTTAAGGAAGGGGAAAGCTATACGTTAGGCCCGATTCCACCTAAGGAAGCATATGGTCAGAAGTTCGATCTTGATGACACCGTAAACACCACCAGTTTTAATCAGAATATCTTCAAATATGAACTATCACTTAATCAAACAATGGAAGTCATAAAAAGTACCCCGGAGTATCTTGTAATGAAATGGACTAATCCACCTGAGGGCATGTTTACAATGACCTCTTTAGTCATTTATGCATCATTGGATCTTGAGGACCCAGATCCAGACTATAATGATATCATGATTCTTTGTCCATTATATAGTCTATGGGAGAATGCAACCCAAGTAATTGATGTCCTTGATGAGTCTGTTGTCATTGAGACCACACCGACTAAGCTAGATAATATCGCAGAGAATGTTGAGCAGATACCATTGGATCTCCTAGGGATGGATTATCTTTTTATTTTCCCTGATGCGACCACTGCAGCATATACAAATGATACGATCACGATTACCTCCGATCCAGTAGAGGGAAAGGTGTACACGTATTCAACGCCGAATCCTTTTGGTGGGGTAATAACCTATGAACTCACCATTGAATCAGTAACAGCTGAAAAAATCAATATCTCCCAGTACGCTGTAGATTACAACGAAACAATGTCGTATGAAATTAACCGAACTATCTCCTTCAGTCGTACACTTGAGATACCACGATTATACAATATGACCCAAATATTCCTCCAGCAAGCCTTACCACAATTCCAATATGATTTAGATCGAGAAGGCTATGGGATAAGCAATCTCTCTGGAGAATCACTGATCTTCGAAGTGAACATTGAGAATATTTTCAAAACATCTCAAGAAGAGAGTTGATTTTTTACCTCTTCTTCAAAAGCGTTTAAAAACGCTTCTTCTTTTCCTTTTGGAATCGTAGCACCTGCAGCAATATTATGACCACCGCCGATACCATCTACTTTTGATGCTGCTTTTCGTATAACAATTGAAAGATCAAGTCCTTTGTCAATGAGCTGCTGGGTAGCTCGCGCAGAGGCTTTGATCTCAGTAGAACTTTTCTCAGCAAAACCAACAAGGGGCAGATCATTACGTGTCTCCTCATCATTTAGAAGCATATTAGTAACAATGCCAACAATGGTATCCCTGATACCTGTCTTCGCATGGAAGAATTGAACATAATCCCGTTGTTCGATACCTTCGGCCTTTGCGAATTGTATTCCTTCTACAAGGTTATGACGGTGGCCCCGGAGCAATGATTGTGCTTTCTGTAGATACGTCTGTCGATCCCCTAGACAGACCTGCAGACCAATTTCATATTGCCCATACCTTGCAGTTGAGTTTAGTAATGTTGCAAATTCCTTTGCATCATGTAGTTCAGTACCAATGGATTCTTTGAGCAGGATATAACTTTCCCCTAACAGTCTCTTTACATTCGTATGACCAAAACCTTTAGTAAGAAGAATCTGAGCAATATGGGAAATGATCTTACGTCGTTCATCATCACTTAAATCGATCCATCTGCGCCATTCCGAACCATCTTTTACAGGTATATCCAATGATTTTAAAAGTGAGATTGCAGCTGATTCGCGTCCGGAGACACCAGGGATGATAGGATCATTAGAGAATTGAAGCAGCTTGTACACAGGTCGTGTCTCTCTCCCAAAATAGCCGATATCCATTTTTGCATCAAGGACTGAGGCTTTTTTCGCATCTTCTAAGAGCTCCTTGTTTAAACCCACCAGTCGGCCATATCTTCGATTTTGAAGGTCCCCACAGGCACCTACGATCGCTAATGCTGAGAGATCACTATTCTTAGGGTCAATAGATTTTGATACCAGATAGGTTGCCCCAGCGCCACTCAGCTGATAACCACCATCTATGCCAAAGAGATGAGGGTTTAAATGAAAAGGGACATCACTTTCTTTTGAACAGGTATGGTGATCGGTGACGACCATGGGAAACAAGGGTTTTTCTGTGACAATACTACTCCCAAGATCAGTGAGCCAGACAAGATCATGTTGTTCCTTTTGCAAACGATCAGTAAGCATTGTATCCACTTGTTTCACAAACTCTATTGAATGTTCTTTGCCCATTCGTTTTAATGTTTGAACAGCGATCGCCCCGGCAGTCAAACCATCTGCATCGATATGAGTGACCACATGGACCGTTACCGCTTTCTTTATGATTGCTGCAACAGAGTCAATTCTTTTTTGCACGATGACTACACCAATAACCGATAGGTATGAAAAATGGGCAACCTTGTATCATTCTCACCATCCAGAAAAGATGATACTCCCACCTTACATCTAACCTATCTGTATACGGTTCCATCATAAGAACTTTCTGACGAATCTGTAAAAATCATCTGTTACATCGATCTATTTGAACTTGCCTTTGAAAAGCTTCCCCATTTCATTCTTGTATAATCTTCGCTCTATTCCAATGTGAGAAGCATAGTTGAACACAAGTTTTCTTTTAACCTCTTGTATAAGATGATCATAAAGCTCTTGTATCAATACATCCTCATCAACCTGATCCCGCTCAGCCTTTTGTAACAAGATGGATAACTCCCCTTTGAAAGACTTTGCAGAACGATCAAACATAGATTCATCAACAGTGATAGTACTTATGGTCTCTAAAAGAAGTTTATGCTCATCCTCTGCATCGAGTTCATTGATGTAACGATGGAGCGTCTCCAATTTATCATCAAGCATAAAAAATCATATGACAACATACACATAAAAAACCACGGTTGAAAAAAAAAAGAAAAAAAGGGATAGTTAAATTATCCCTCTGCTAGATGTTTATACTGTTCATATCGTTCGTCAACATCTTCCTTGAGTTTCTTATGAAGCTTCTCAGCCTCATTAGGGAATGTTCGAACAAGGGAGCTGTACCGTACCTCACCCATGATAAACTCATAGAGTGAACCATCAGGTTGCTTTGAATCAAGTTGGAACGGGTTCTTTCCCTCAGCTTTTAACCGTGGATCATACCGGTACAACGGCCAATATCCTGATTGCACCGCGAGTTTCTCCTCATGCTGTGTTTTCTCCATACCAGCAGAGATACCATGGTTGATACAGGGTGCATAGGCAATTACAAGAGAGGGTCCAGGATAGGATTCCGCTTCCTTGATTGCTTTTACCACATGGCTCATGTTTGCTCCCATTGCAACAGAGGTTACATAGACATACCCATAGGACATCGCCATGAGTCCAAGGTCTTTCTTCTTCGTCTTTTTACCTGAGTAAGCAAATTTTGCAACTGATCCAAGCGGTGTTGCCTTTGATGATTGACCACCCGTATTGGAATAGACCTCTGTGTCAAAGACAAGGATGTTGATATCTTCACCCATTGAGAGAACATGGTCAAGACCACCATAGCCAATATCATATGCCCAACCATCTCCACCCACAGCCCATATCGATTTCTTCGTAAGCATATCAGATGCCTCATAGATCTCATTGAGCAATGGGTCGTTATGATTCTCCTTAAGTAAACTTTTTATCTTTGTACCATAGGATTTTGATCCTTCACCATCATCCTTGAACTCAAGCCAACCGGAAAATGCCTCTTTTAGTTCAGATGATCCCTTATTCTCAGATATTGCTTGTTTGATAAGATCAGCAACTTTATTTCGACGTTGTATAGTAGCAAGGACCATGCCAAATCCATATTCTGCGTTATCTTCAAAGAGAGAATTCGCCCACGCAGGACCATGACCATCCTTTGTAAGAGCAAACGGGACGGATGGTGCTGAACCTCCCCAGATCGAGGAACAACCGGTAGCATTAGCAATGATCATCCTATCTCCAAAAAGCTGAGTTGCAAGTTTCAGATAGGGTGTTTCACCGCATCCTGCACATGCTCCAGAGAACTCTAGGAGTGGTTTTTGGAACTGGGATCCTTTCAGACTGTATTTATCAAAACCACCATCACGAACCGGTATTGTCTCAGCAAATCGTTGATTTGGTATTTGATCAAGTTGCGTTGAAAGTGGTTTCATGATAAGAGCGTTCTCTTTAGCTGGACAAATATCAACGCAATTACCGCATCCGACACAATCCTCTACATACACCTGAATCCTAAAATGCAAGTCCTTCGCATTCTTTCCCATTGCTTGTTTGGCCTGGAATCCCTCAGGTGCTTTGCTGAGTTCCTCATCGGTTAGGAGATATGGTCTAATTGCAGCATGCGGACAGACCAATGAACACATGTTACACTGGGTGCAATGATCTATCTGCCATTCTGGTACGTTGATGGCAACTCCTCGTTTCTCATATTTCGTTGTCTCATTGGGGAAGAAACCACCTGGTGTGAACACGCTCACGGGTAAGTTATCACCCTGCAGTGCAAGCATAGGTTTCATTACCTTTTTAACGAACTCAGGTTCATTACCCTCAATCTTTGTCTCAGGTTGCAGTTGCGACCATGACATAGGATAGGAGATCTCATGGATATGCTCCATAGCCATATCCACTGCTTTCCAGTTCATTTCAACAATCTCCTTTCCTTTCCGACTATAACTTTTGTTTATCGCATCCTTTAGATAAGAGATGGCTTCATCAACTGGTAAGACCTTTGAAAGTTTGAAGAACACTGCTTGCATAACCATGTTGATACGACCACCAAGACCTATGTCCTCGGCAATCTTCACTGCATCGATGGTATAGAATTTCAGTTCTTTTTCAGCAATCGTTCGTTTCAAACTGTTTGGTAAATGATCATCCATTTCCTCAATGGTCCACGAGCAATTCAAAACAAAGGTGCCTTGTTTCTTAATTCCCTCCAATAGATCATATTTATCAACATATGCTGGGTTATGACATGCGACATAATCAGCGGCCTTGATCAGATAGGTTGATTTGATAGGCACTTTTCCAAATCGAAGATGAGATACCGTTACACCACCTGATTTCTTGGAATCGTACGCAAAGTATCCTTGTGCATACATATCGGTGTTGTCCCCAATGATCTTAATAGCGTTCTTATTTGCACCAACGGTCCCATCTCCGCCAAGGCCCCAGAACTTACATTGGACAAGACCCTCAGGTGTTGCATCGATCTCTTCTGTTATCGTTAATGAGGTGTGTGTAACATCATCAATGATACCCACCGTGAAATTATTCTTTGGCTGTTCAGATGCAAGGTTGTCAAGGACGGCTTTTGCCATTGACGGAGTGAAATCCTTGGACCCTAGACCATATCTTCCACCGATAACGACCACGTCCTTTGTTTGATGTTGAAAGATAGCGGAGATATCGACATATAACGGTTCCCCATAGGACCCATTTTCTTTTGTCCGATCTAATACTGCGATCTTTTTCACTGAACGAGGTATCGCTTTAAGGAAGTGCTCAACGGAGAACGGTCGATATAACCGTACCTTTAATAAACCTACTTTTTCACCACGTTTGTTAAGATACTCAATGGCTTCCTCAGCCGCTTCTGCGCCAGATCCCATCATCACAATGATTCGTTCCGCATCAGGGTCGCCAATATAATCGAAAAGATTATATGTTCTTCCGGTGAGCTTAGATACCTTCCTCATTTCCTCTTCAACGATCCGTGGTACCTCTAAGTAATATTTGTTGCCTGCTTCAGTCACTTGGAAATAGATATCCGGATTCTGAGCACTGCCTCTCAGGTGAGGATGTTCAGGGTTCAATGCTCTCACCCTATGTTGTTTAATTCCATTCCAATCCACAAGAGGGCGGATATCCTCGTAATCAATCATTTTTATTTTTTGGATCTCATGCGAGGTTCGAAATCCATCAAAGAACTCTACAAAAGGA
Source organism: uncultured Thermoplasmatales archaeon (assembly GCA_964410735.1). Lineage (GTDB taxonomy): Archaea > Thermoplasmatota > E2 > DHVEG-1 > DHVEG-1 > EX4572-165. Next base: position 22,001 of record CAYPIF010000098.1, on the reverse strand, counting down.
ACACTTGCTCGTATCGTTGCAAGATGAGCTACAAGTGAAAGGTCCATGACCTCCTGAACAGAACCAGCTGATAACAATGCAAATCCTGTTTCCCTCACAGCCATGACATCCTGATGATCACCAAAGATAGATAATGCTTGACCTGCAATCGCTCGAGCGGAAACATGGAAAACCGTGGGCATGAGTTCACCAGCTATCTTATACATATTTGGTATCATAAGGAGAAGACCTTGTGACGCGGTAAAGGTTGATGTGAATGCCCCTGCACTTAATGATCCATGCACTGCTCCTGAAGCACCGCCTTCTGATTGCATTTCAGCAACCTTGAGGAGTTGGCCAAAAAGGTTTTTTCGTCCTTGAGCAGCCCACGCATCGACCATTTCACCCATTGGTGATGATGGTGTAATTGGATAAATGGCAGCAACATCACTAAACGCATAAGCTATATGCGCAGCTGCAGTGTTTCCATCGATGGATTTCCATTCTTCTTTATTAGCTTCAGTCATTCTATCTATACCTCTACTTTGTTTCTGTAATCGTCTGTCATAAGCCCACCCATCACTTCTCCTATCATATGAAGAAGGGCTGGACATGTATGGTCAGTAACTAGGACATATACATAAATATTTGGTACATAGAATATGAGGTGAAAAACAAATGGAAAAATGGCCTATGAAAAAAAAGGATTTGTTTCTATTTCTTAATATAATCTGTGCAATCGTAAACAGTCCTTTGAGAATCATCCGACTGTTGTTTTTTAACATATTGACCGTTTACAAGAACTAACCCATTTTTCGATATAATATATCCCATCTTTTTCTTACGTATACGTGCCCAATGATTGAGAACAAGAGGTAAAATGAATATCGAGGTCAAAAATGAATAGGTTATGGTGATAGCAAGTATAAGACCAAATTGTTGCTGGGGCGGAATCGGTGCGAAGAGAAGAACGATAAAACCAAGTACGGTAGTGAGCGCAGCAATGAGCAATGCTCCGCCAGTATGGGATATTGTTTCACAGACAGATTTTGCTGGATCCCCTGTTTTATCTGCAATGAGCCTAAATCGTTCCGTAGCATGGATTGCGTAATCGATACCAATTCCAATGGTCATACTGGTCACCGTGATCGTTAATACATTTAGTGTATACCCAATGAAGTGCATTGTACCAAGAATCCAAATAATTGATATGACTACTGGGATACAGGCAATAAGTCCTAAGACTGGATTTCTATAGACAATTATCAGAATCAATGCTGAAAGGAATACCGATGCTATGGTAGAGATGATCTGACTTTCAGTAAGAGAATCCGTGATAGTAAGAGTTACAATATACTGACCTGTGGCAACAGCTGTTGCATCACCATACTCTGCGATGTCCGCATTTAATTCTTTTTTCAATAATGCTTGATCATCATTGACATTTCCATCCTGTGCAGGAAACGATGGATCGATATAGATACGGATGACCGTTGCAACATAATGAGAACCTTCTTTTGCGAGAACGGTGCTGAGTTCCCCATTGAAGTTTTCCATGGATATATCAGGCATCATTGATTCATCCATATCAAAATCATCCATGGCAAATGCTACATCATCCATGTTTATATCCATGGCGCCTCCATCATAAAGATAATCATAAAGTGCTTTGACATCTTGATCTGACCGAGGTACTCCTGTTTCTTCGTTTATATTGAAACGTTCTATTAAAGTTGGATCATTTTTGATTGATTGCTGGATAATGCTATAAACACTTGTAATTTTTTGAGATCCATCATTGTTCTTCGCAATAAAGAAATCATCACCTAGCTTGATATGTGACTGCCGAATCCCATCAAGTGCAGTAACAGTTGCAACATCTCCTTCAACGAGTATATATTCTTGGGATTGGCTAGAGAAGGGAAATTTTTCTGCAATAACCTCAAACAATTGTATAGCCGGAGTATCCTCTGGGGCAAATTCATTCATATCAAAACCTGTTTGAAGCTGGGTTGCACCATATGCAAAAATAACAGTAAGGGTGATCATTATCGCAAGGATGATTTTTTCATAAAAGAGGATTTTTTCTGAAAGTAAACGCATCACTGTGCGAACTGCGACACCATGTGGTTTTCGTTTCACTTTAATCGTCCGTCGTTCATCAAGTATGTATCTCAAAGCGGGTAACAGGGTCAACGCAGTGATAAACGTATAAATAACCCCTAACGCAAGAAGGATACCGAAATCTCTGACCGGGCCAATGCTTGCTGTGAGAAATGAGAGGAAGGCAATAACGGTGGTAATCATTGCAAGAAACATAGCGGTGCCAACCTCACTCACTGAATTGACGATTGCTTCAGCCGCTGGAAAACCATTCTCCAATTCAACCCTATAATTGTGGAAGAGATGAACCGAGTAATCCACACCTAAGCCCATGATAAGTGGTACAAGTGCAACAGCAATGATATTGAATGATATTCCTAGAAGAGCCATACTTCCGAAGAGCCATATTGTCGATATCACAAGGGTAAGCATGGGAAGGAATACATAGGAGGTCCTTCTGAAATTGAAGAACAATACTATCATGATAATGATAAAAATCAATGGAGCAATGAACTGGTTTGCCGTTGTGGTGATATCATTGATCTGAACAGATATCATACCGTTACCGGTCACTTGGATAGATATCTCGGGGTATTCTCTATCAAGCTGAGAAACACTTTTATCAACACGAGAGTTCATTTCAATGATGGTATCATAATCCTTTGTTGACATCAGTTGTAAGAACATAAGGGTTGCAGAAGGCTTTCCGTTTGGTTCATAATCTGTTGATAAAAAGGAAAATGCGCTGAGCTGTAAATCCTCATAGAAGGAAGGTATAATGTTAAAGGTTATCATTGACGGGATGTTATCATCGGGGACATGATCTGCATCTTTCCAGTTATCCTGCAAATCCTTAAGAGCAAGGGTATCGGGAAGCATATCAACTTGTTGTATCATGGAGAAGAACTCATCAAACTCTTCCCATGTAATATTCCCATATTGTTGTAACATCTTTTCAGATAGCGGGCCAAGAAGAGGCTTTGTCTGTAAGTTTAAGAGCTTTTGGAGTAGATATGATGTGTTGGCTGAGAGGTATCCTCCACCTGTTTTAAATAACGGTGTCTGATAGTACCTTGTTCCTGCATTGAAATTGGAAAGTTTTGCGGGAAGGCCAAATGATCCAAATTGTGAAGCAATACCATATGTTCCAAGCTCTTTTAATGAAACATCAAGGATGACCTGATCATCTGTCGTGTCAAATTTCATTTCCCCTGATTGTAAAAGGATTGGAAATGCAATATCCTGGCCTGATGGTTGGACCCATAGATAAACTTCTTTTTTATATTGGTTGAACAGCGAACGATTCCTAAGATTATATATAAGATTTTTCATGTTCTGAAGAAATCCATTCCCAATCTCCCACACAGAATTCACAGGCTCAATATGTCCAGATATCGTGTAGGTGATATTGAGAGCCTCAACAGGTGTTATAAGATTACTGAATGTTACATACCACTCCATAATATTGACTTTTGGAAAGACCGGGTGGAGACTATTCTCAAGTTCCCCAAGATCATAGACATCGAAGGTTACCGTCAACGAGTCATTATCTGTTTCAAAGTAACAATTTTTAATGTCAGCTCCATCAACCGAAGAGCCTTTTGAAAAACGTGGGAATCGTTGATAATCTATCTTCTCATTTGGATCATCACTGGAAAATAATCTGATAGGACCTTTTTCCTGAGATACAAGGAGATCCTGTAGCGCAATCATGATCTGTTCATCTGAACAATTATGTAATGATTCCCCAAATTCAATCAGGCAAATAATATCCAAAAATGTAACCAGTGAAAAGCTTCCGTTTACATCAGGGAGCTTCTTTAGTTCATGTTCCAACGCCCATATATCTCGTAACGATTCAATGGTTATTACACTGTCTGCGTCTTCTTTTTCGATAAGCAGGAAAACCAAGGGCTGGCTTTCGCCAAAGTATTCCTGAATACAAGTGTTTGCCTTTACGAGAGGGTCATCAGGTGTAAAATCCTCAAAATCTGTTTTGAATTCAAGGGAAGGGATGAAGAAAGAAAATCCTATTGTTATGATAAGAATAATTGAAACAACTAACCATGGGTGTTTCTGAATGAATTTTCCAAGTTTTGGTGACATTGTGTGAGAGTATCCCCCAGATGATGTCTTTATCGACTGCGTAATATTCCGGCAAATAACGTTAGACACTATATTATTTTGATTAGTTTATAATACTTTTCTTTTTAAAATTTACATTTATTTTTTTCGTGAGAAAAATGTTTTTTTTACAGCTTAATGTATATAGGCCAATAATTATCGATAAAAGCAATATTATAATTTTGATATTGCCGAAAATGATTGGATCATCATGTGAGTTATTGAGGCGATATTTACCCCCTTTATCAATCATAGTACGCCTTGCGACATATTCGACATTTGATTCGATCTTGTCATACTTTATTTATTTACCATCTCCTTCCGCGCCCTCGCCCACGTCTGAATAGTGTAATAAAAGGACGTCTTGACCTAGAGAACAAGAAAAAATATGATATGAATCCTATTACAAATCCAATCGCCAAACTAAAAAAATCAATCATTTTTTCACATCCTTAACCAATTTTTTACATTAGTGCCATGTATACTAGTTTTATACAATAACATCATGTATGGTTGATATTTTTGATAAAGTTTGTTTTTCTACTCTAATTTCTTTCTATGGCAGAATACATAGTTAGGAAACATGATAAAAAATAAACACCGATAATCACTCGTCCATCCTGCAATTTTTTCCATTTATAAAAACCACACTTGATTCAGATTTCCAGCAACAGATTAAGAGATATCATAATCTGAAAAAAACTGATATCCAGAGCCTTTCTGAAAATTCAATTTTTTACGATATTTTGTGCTAAAATGGTATTTCATATTCAAAAAAGCCCCCGAGTTTCCGATAACAAAACATATGTTAGGCGATCTTGAATTATCTCTCGGACAAGCTTTATACAAACAAGAAAGGAGAAAGATCATGAACCTAATAGAGTTGAACTCACAATCGGTTATTGAGACACCGCACAAAGTCGATATAAAAAGATTATTTGATACAAAGGATGTTCAAGTAATCCATATCATCTTACAGCCCGGGGAAAACCTAAAAAGACATATCACCCCCGTCAATGTCTTCTTCTATGTCCTTGAAGGAAAAGGAATGGTTGAAATCGGAGAAGAAAACAAGGTTGTAGGAAAAGACACATTGGTAGAAAGCCCAGCCAACGTCACTCACTGTTGGTACAACCAAGGAAGTGAGCCGCTAAGATTCCTTGTAGTTAAAACTCCAAGACCACATAAAAAATCAACAATACTTTAATTTGAAAAAAGAACTGGTTATATTCTCATCAACATCCAAAATAAACACAGGGATACAATCATAAACAAAATCACAAGAATTAAATAACAAACGATGTTACAGCGCAATCGGTGAAATCAACATGGACCTATACATGTTATCAATACCCATAGGAGGCATCGTTGCATTACTTTTTGCAGCAGTTCTCTATGTTAGGGTTAAAAAACAAAGTCCCGGTAATGAAAAAATGCAGGATCTTAGCAAAGCCATCCGTGAAGGATCAATGGCTTTTTTACATAGTGAATATAAGGTTCTAATAATCTTTGTAGCAATTGTTGCAGCACTTCTTTTCATCGCCTCATTCATTGAAGGAAGTAACATTCAAGTTGGCCTATCCGTTGCATTTGTTATAGGAGCATTGCTTTCAGCACTCTCCGGCAATATTGGGATGCGTATGGCAACTATGGCAAACTCTCGTACTGCTGAAGGAACAAAGAATAGCCTTGCAAAAGGACTATCAATCGCATTCTCAAGCGGAGCAGTTATGGGAATGTGCGTTGTCGGACTTGGAGTACTCGGAGTCTTCATTCTTTTCTTCCTATTTATCCAACTTTTCTCATTTGATGTAATAACCTCAACCAATATGCTTTTCGGTTTTGGATTTGGTGCGTCATCCATTGCACTCTTCGCTCGTGTTGGAGGCGGTATTTACACAAAAGCTGCGGATGTCGGTGCGGATCTTGTAGGAAAAGTTGAAGCAGGGATACCAGAAGATGATCCAAGAAACCCTGCAGTCATCGCAGACCAAGTAGGAGATAATGTAGGAGATGTTGCTGGAATGGGCGCAGATCTTTTCGAATCCTATGTAGACTCCCTTATTGCAACAATGGCCCTTGCTGCAATTTCCATGGCAGCCATCTTACAAGTAGGCTCATCTCAGCAACTGGGGGAACTAGTTCTAACCGCTGAAAATATCAACGCTGCAATTTGGCTCCCACTCGTATTAGCCGCATTAGGGATTCTTTCATCGATTGTTGGAACACTTATAGTAGTTATTGGAAAAGGAACGAACATTTATGGAGCGCTTAGAAACTCATTATATGTTGCAGCGATTATCACCGCAGTCCTCTCAGCAATTGCAACATGGTATCTAATTAATGACCTTAACCCATTTTACGCAATTCTCTCAGGTCTTGGTGCAGGTTTGGTTATTGGTTTTAGCACAGAATATTACACTTCTGAAAAAAGAAAACCAGTGCAGACGATCGCTGATGCATCAAAGACAGGACCTGCAACAGTGATTATCCAAGGATTACAAGTTGGTATGATCAGTACAATCATCCCAGTAATTGCAGTTGCTGCAGCTATGCTAGCAGCATACTATTTCGCTGATTTCTATGGAGTTGCAATATCCGCAGTTGGCATGCTATCTATACTCGGTGTATCCTTAGCAACCGATTGCTATGGCCCTGTCGCTGACAACGCCCAAGGTATCTCTGAGATGGCAGGAATGGGAAAAGAAGTCCGTGAGAATACCGAGAAGCTTGACGCGGTAGGAAATACCACCGCAGCCATGGGAAAGGGATTTGCAATAGGGTCAGCAGCAATCACTGCACTAGCTCTTATCTTCACCTATATTACAACAGCGGATGAAATGGGCTATACATTATCATTGGATCTCGCAGATCCAAAGGTTGTTGTTGGCATATTCATTGGTGCCATGCTACCATTCGTATTTACCGCTCTCACCATGGGTGCCGTTGGAAAAGCAGCATACCAAATGGTGGAAGAGGTACGAAGACAATTCAAGGAATTAGGCTTATTAACGAGCGATAAGAACAAACCAGATTACAAAGGCTGTGTAGCAATAAGCACAAAACAGGCTCTAAGAGAGATGATACTACCAAGCTTACTTGCGGTCATATCACCGATAATCGTAGGCATCATCCTAAAACCTGAGGGATTAGGAGGTCTGCTTGTGGGCTCAATCGCAACAGGTTTTCTCCTCGCAGTTTTCTTAGCAAACTCTGGTGGCGCATGGGATAATGCAAAGAAATACATTGAAGCGGGTAATCTAGGTGGTAAAGGATCAGCAGCCCACAAAGCAACTGTTATTGGTGACACCGTAGGCGATCCATTCAAGGACACATCCGGACCATCATTGAACATTTTAATAAAATTGATGTCCATTGTCTCCCTTGTTTTCTTGCCACTTATCATCGCCGTAGCATCACTTTGAAACACAATCCAACACCCTAAAAAACTGATGGGAAACCATCTTTTGGTTTCCTTTTATTTTACTCAAAAAGCATATAAGGAGTAAGTGTATTCCAAAACAAATATTATTTCATTTCCTATAGTGATAAATATGTATTACAAAGTAAAAGTTGAGGATACCATTCGAATCATGCCTGACCAATTCGGTGAAGACATCGATGAGGTCATTAAAACAATCGTCCAACAAACATTCGAAGGTACCGTTCGAAAAGATGATGGTATCATTGTTGTAGCAGAGAACATTGAACCAGTCGGAGATGGCATCGTCATCCATGGTGATGGCGCCATGTACCAAAAGGTACAATTCGATGCGTTAACCTTTAAACCAGAAATGCAAGAAGTCATAGATGGAATCATCTGTGAGATCGTTGAATTCGGAGCGTTCTGTCATATTGGACCAATCGATGCGTTGATCCATATGAGCCAGATCATGAATGATTACGTACAAGTAGATGCAGAGAATGAGATCATCACAGGCAAAGAGAAAAAGAGACAATTGAAAGTTGGAGATTCCGTACGTGCTCGTATCGTAGCAGTAAGCCTTAATGAACTTTCCGCACGGGAAAGCAAGATCGGCCTTACCATGCGTCAACCATCACTTGGATCGCATCTGTGGCTCAATGAGAACACCGAGGAAGATTCAGAAGGAAAGAAAAAACAATCATCAAAGAAAAGACATAAATAATTGGGTGAGAAACAATGAAAGTGCTGTATGCATGTAAAAACTGTCATTCATTAACCTCTGAAAAGGTATGTCCGCAATGCGCTGTTCCAACCTCAAAACGTTGGCAGGGTTATATCGTTATCAGAGATCCATCTATTTCACAAATCGCGGCAAAAATGAATATTAAAAAACCTGGTAAATATGCGCTGAAGGTTAAATAGATGCCCGTACTGGCAAAGTATACCTTGCCTCCTTCACTTCGTGAGAAACTAAAGGAACCTATTGGGATACTTGTTTCAGGTGATGAATTATCTACCATCCTTGAAAAAGAGAAAATAGTGGTTTCAGTCGGTGATCAAGTCACTGCAAGTATATTAAGAGAAGGATTCCATCCAGCCATCTGTATCATCGATTATCAATCAAAACGCAAAGAGAACACTAAGGATCTTAACATCTTATTACAATCATGTGGAAAACAAGTTATGCAAGTGGTTAATCCGCCAGGTGTCATAACAAATGAGTTATGGGATTGCATCCAACGATCATACATCGAGATTGATACAGATGCCTCAGTACGCATTGAAGTTGGCGGTGAAGAGGATCTCGCCGCACTTCCCGCAATAATTTTAGCCCCTGCAAACGTAACTATAATATATGGATTGCCGGATAGAGGGGTCGTAGTAGTCCCTTCAACGGAAGAATACAAGCGAAAGGTTAAAGAGATATTAGCAGAGATGTGAGTGCTATGGAAATAGAAATCAATGAGAAGAAAACAAATCCGTACCTTAACCGTACGGAGGTACATTTCACAATCACCCATGAAAATCAAAAAACGCCAAACAGGGATGTCGTTCGCACTGAACTTGCGGATAATTTAAATGCAAAAAAGGAAAACATCATCATCGAACGACTTGATTCAGGTTTTGGAAGTCGACAGACCAAGGGATACGCAAAGATCTATTCTTCTCGGAAAGATGCTGAAGAGATGGAATATAAATATATCATCAAACGTAATGCAGTTAAAGGAAAACAAAAGAAATCCGATGAAGAAGGAAAGGAAGAAGCAGAGAGTGCGCCAGAGCCCAGTGAAGAAAAGGAGAAGGAATAATCATGAAGGGACGAGAACTATTCAAGGTTGAGAATGGACACATTAAACGCATGAGACGCCATTGCCCAAAATGTGGAGATGGTGTATTTCTTGCAGAGCACAAAGACCGTGTAAGCTGCGGGAAATGCGGTTATACTGAGTTCAAATCAAAAGCATAAATCGATATCATTTTTTCTAACTCTTATTTATACCATTTTAGTTTTGAAACAGTGTGAACCATAGCTAGCTTTAAGAGAATATGACAACGTTTTTATCATCAATTCATCTTTACCGGTTAACATTAGAGAAGAACATTTTATTTGGGTCTGTAGTGTAGCTTGGATATCACAGAGGCCTCCGGAGCCTCTAACTCGGGTTCAAATCCCGACAGATCCGTAGAGCGCTTTGAAGGAACTTCTTTTTCAGTGAGGGTTTAATCCCCTCCGCCCCTCTTCTTATTAGTTTCCTTTTCAATCGTATACCTGCATATTTTACTGATTTGATAGAATTTATAAATAATGTACGGTATCTTGGTTCAATGATTAATGCAGTCTTCTATATTCTATCGTTGATACTTGGATTGTACCTTGTTTACCTTGCAGGTGTTTTTGTTAAAACTGGTAAAGCGTTTATTCCTATTGTCTATTTTGATAAGTAGGAAAATCATAAAGCATTTTGGATAATTGTTTATGTTCATATTATCTTTGGCATTTGGATAATATTCAGTAGCTTACTATCGATTCTTTTTAGTTCGTATTGATATTGCTCAATGTCTAGTCTAGGGTTCAAGCATATTAGATAGTTCTAAGATATGTTTATATATCCATTTTGGCCTGTCAAATGACATTTCAGTAAAAAGAAAGACTGTTTCTATACTAACTCTTATCTGAAAAGGTATAATAGTATCTGTAAAGGAAATTCCATGAATATGAATGTAAGATTGAAAGAGGGAAATAGTTATGAAAGATAATCAACGATTTATAAAAGAAGGATATTTTTCAGATGATGGAAAAGAAATCGATCCGTTAACAGTCCCAATACCAGCATTATGCAGGTCATGTATAAAATATAATGATGCAAAAGAAGAGACACCATGCTTACTTAATCGGATGGATCAGATGGATGAAATACTAAGAGGGGAAAGATTTCTTTGTTTCGCATATGAACCAAACGATCCTTCAATAGATAAAGAGAAAGTTCTACGTGAAATGGAGGAATATTGGGACAAACAAAATCAAGATTACTTGAATAAAAAGAAAAGTTAAAGGTTGAAGAAAAATTTACCACAAATCGTCTGTGACATCCCTACTAAAAACAACAGTGATAAAATTAAAAACATTCTTGTTTATGCCTCTTCTTTTAATTTGCTTAAATAACAGTAGATCTGTTACATCTTTTATAAAAAAGGTTACTAGGGTGTTAGTAATTTCTCTGCAAGTAATCTTGCAGAGTTCAATGCACAGTTGAATCCAATGCCCATCGCTTTTACCCCATCCCCAATGACATAAAAATTCTCGATTGGTGTTGTTATGATCGGTTTTGGGTTATCAATAGTCTTTGCAACACCATCTAGATGCCATACTGCGGGATATAACGCCCAATTCAATGATCTTTCATAATCCGGTATAAGTCTGGCGAGGTTCCTGTCAAGAACCTTTCGAAGCGATACCATCAGTTCCTTGTTCTTTGCCTCATCAGGGGTACAGATAATATATGATTGAACAAGAAATGCTCCAGGTGGTGAAAGATGTGATGAGGTATCCGATGCCATAAAATCGATCATCCCGACCGCATCATTCCCATCCACACCAGCATTACGCTCAAGGAAATGAAATGTTTTACCGATGAGGTCCTCTGGCATCTTTTTAAGGGAGTAGTAGCCGCAAAGACTGCCAGTACCAGTCAATGATTGTAATATTTTTACATATTCGCCAGGGAACTGTTCTTTATCAGCAATGGTGAATACATCCTGCAGTAGCATTGAAGAGACAACGATATCAAATTGGTAGGTTTTTCCGTTTACCTGGACGCCGTGCACTTTGCCGTTTTCTATTAGTATCTTTTCCACGGGTGTTTGAAGATGTATCGTTCCACCTTGTCTCTTAATGATATCGGCAAGTTTCTCATGGATCGCTTGTAGTCCCTTCTTTGGGTAACCAACTGGTTTTGATCCTTTGTATAGGTTTCGTTGCGCTCTAAACATCTCACCGGTTGATATACGATCGAGATTATTGACCGTGGTTATAGACCGTGAAAAGACCTCAAGTATCAGCGTCATCTTTCCACGACCATATCTCTGTATTGTCTCTGTGATCGAAACTGAGTCAAGTCTTTTCAGGGTTTTTTCACTGGCAAATAACAATCGAAGGATGTTAGGGAGAATCTTTAGTTTATCTTTCTTTGAAAGAAACGGAAAACTGTATCCATCATCTTGAATGAAACCTACAAATGATTCAAGATTAGAAACATGTTCATCGAACTCTTTGAGAACCTCGTTAAGATTAGAGAGAACCCCACCACCAATAGCATGATAACCCAGATCAACAACGTAGCCTTTAAGCAGATTCTGCTCAAAAATAGTCTTAGTATCGGGTATGCTGTGTGTAAGATAACAGTTGTACGCCTGCAACACGCTTTTATATTCTTGTAATGTAAGCGATGTACCTGATAAGGATAAAGCTCGTCCGCCTAGAACATGTTGCTCCTCATAAACAGTAACCTTATAACCGTTTTTTAACAACAATGCTGCAGCGGTCAACCCTGCAATACCCGCCCCTATGATACATACCGTTTTTTGCTTAGTACCGCTCATAAAAACCTCTACATTCTAGGTCGTAAAAATTTTACACCAGTAAACGGGGTGAATACGATATACCAGACAATAGGGATGAAGATGAGAATAACTGCTGGTATTAGATCAATAACTGAGAACAACATGATAGGTACAAGGGAGTATCGAAGGAATGATTGAATGCTAATATACTTTCGAATCTTGTTACGGTCAAACTCCTTTAATGATAATAATTTAATGCTGAAGAAGAGGACACCCGCGGATGCAACCGCTAAGATCACGATTTGCCAGAGATAATAGGGTTGATTAAAAAAGATGAACGGGCTGAAGAGAAGGATAATAGATGAAAGACGAACCGCCATACCAAGTGCTTTAAAACGTAGAGGTATCGTCAATTTTTTCCCTTCAACTTTTACACCTGAACGTAATGCAATGTTGTTCACATTCATCAGGACATCATGATCCGCATCCTTGATACCACCCTCTACCGCATTCATATGAAAGAGATTATTGAAGGTCAGTATGAATATAATCCAGGTGAATAAGGTTGGCTCATTGTTTAATGCATAGGCACCGATGAGAAAGATGAATGCGATGGATAGCGCAACAAGGACATCTGATGCAAATATCTTTTTTCCATAGACATCATAGATGCTACCGAGGATCCATGCAAGAAGGATGAGAATAACAGATATAAATCTCAAATATGTTATTTCTTCACCGTAGAACAGGATAAAATAGGTGAGAAATGTCAGCATGATGCAGGTGAAACATATCCATAATGCTGCTCGTTGAGAAATGGAACCGCTTACAAGAGGCCGATCATGGAGTTCCTTTGATTTCTTATCAACCTCCACATCAACAAAATCATTTAAAACGAAACCGAATATCGATGAATACGATCCAAGAAGAAACAAGAGACCTAGTGCCCATAACTCATATGTGCCAACGGTCAAAGCAGCTATAACCGGTGGGATAGCTAGTCCACCAAGGCCTGGAAATCGAAGTAAAACCAGGTATTCTGCGATTTTTCCCATGATATAGTGATAGAGGACTTTGCTATTTGAGTTTTATTCTTTTTTACATGGTTTTTGGTTGTAAAAGTGTCCCATGAAGTACTAGATTTGATATGATGAAACCAAGACCTGGGAAGAACATGAGTATGCCCGCCCATGGGTTAAGGCTCATAAGAAGAATGGGCACCAAGGCGAAATTGATCATATAATGGCTACCGATAAGTTTTCTTGCTTTTTGCCGTTCAAACGTTCTCATAGTAAGAAGTCGGTGTGATAAAAAGAACATTAAAAGGGCAATGAACGCAAGTATTATCCATTGGAAGATGTTAAGGATTCGATTACTTGGTATCATATTTGGGATGATGAAAAGGATAAATATCAAGAGAATATCGATTATCTGCAGCCCATATGCAAGGGCTTTGAACAATGCTGAAATATGGAGTAAACCGTCTTTCACACGAACACCTAGGCGTATCGCCGTGGTCTTTGCACCTTCCTTGTAATCGTTTTCGATATCCTTTAAACCTCCAGCAACAATCTGCATGAATAAAACCTGGATAGAACCTAAGACGCAGACGAACCATGTAAGTGGAGTGATTGTTGATAGGTCATAGACTTGGGTGGATGCACCATAGAGAATAAAGAAGAAAATACCTATAGCAACAAAGATATCCATCATCGGTAGTTTTTTACTGATAAGATCATAGAGTACGATGGACGCAGCAGAAGCAGCAAGTATCAAAAGAGGTATATAGTTATTGGGAAGGCTGTTGAAGAAGGAACTTGGATTTACAGCAATGATACCTGCGATAAAAAATGCAAGTGCTATACAGAATATTGCGAAAAACCATGCCTTTCGAGGTGAAATAGTCCCACTAATCAATGGCCGGTCACTAATCTCAGAAGAGGATTTATCAATCTTAAAATCGATGATATCATTAAACACAAAACCAAAAGAATGCCCAAGAAAACCAATGATAAATAATACCAATAATGTAAAAATATCATATTGTTGCATGGCAATCGCACCCATAACTGGTGAGATGCCGGTAAGAACTGCATTAAATGACCTAGCAAGCTTGAGGTATTCCCGGATCATAGTGAACATGGATGGAAAAACATCAAGCATAAAAACCCATCGGAACATTCACCGGGAAGAAAAGATGTATCTCTTCATATGGAGCTTTGCACAATGAATCATCATATACACCAAGAAAATCTTCGTTTTTTAAATGCCCAGCCAATAAAACCATTGGATGACGGATTTCATGGTTCAAAGAACATCATCGATATTGAATGGTGGTATTTCGATGCTGTTTTTGATAAAGACTATAGCGTGCATATAGGTTTTAGAATCTATCATATCAAAGGAATTGGTATCCTTCAGCAACGTATCACTATTTATCATGAAGGAGCAACGGTAAGTGAGACACGTAACGTAGAAATCATGAAGGGAAATATGTTTTCAAAAAATTCTCCAACAATAACCGTGAAAAACAAGGACCATGCCTTTTTCGATAAAGAACACTATGAAATAACAAAAAACTGGCGTTACAAGATACGACTTGACATAGATGATGCTGGGGCGGACCTCATCTTTGAGGGTACCACACAGGGTTGGAAGATCGAAACGGATACAACCTGTTGGACCGTGCCCTTGCCAAAGGCCAAAGTACATGGTATAATCAAGCTCAAGGGTAAGAAAATGGAGGTAAAAGGAGTTGGATATCACGATCATAACTGGGGGTATTCACCGGTCACCGTCATTCAAAACCAAGGATGGTACTGGGGAAGAATCACCGCTGAAACTCTTCATCTCACCTGGGCTAATACCATCGCATCACCTCATGAGCAAGATCTTATTGCAGTACTCAATAAAGAACCAAGAGTTGAAACCGCTGAATCAACATATTTTCATAGTGTACATCCCAAGAACATACGATTCATACCAACGGATTTCACTTCATTTAAACGATTTCAGATACCGCACAAGTTTCATTTTTCATTTGATGAAAAAGCACCTTTAACAAATGAGAATATCTCTGCAGATATTTCAATGGAGACCGTTGATGTTCATTATAGTAGGATCTTCATCATTCATTATTGGAGATATCATGTTAAAACACAGGGAACTTTAACCTATGGGTCTCGATCGGAAAAGATCGTGGACAAATCCCAGATCATTGAATTCCTTAGTTTTAAAGAACCCCGATTTGCATGCGAATGAAACAACTTTGAATTTTTTTCAATGGTTCATAGTAAAATATGTATACCCTGTCCTGTTACGGCATGTGAGAACACCTTCTGTTGGGGTGACACCGATATGGCGAAAAAACAAATGAAACATATTCTGGTAACTGGGGCTGTTGGACAGATTGGATCAGAGCTAACAATAGCGTTACGACAAAAATTCGGAAATGACAATGTTATTGCAACAGGACGTAAAACGAAACCAAGTGAAAACCTTCTTGAATCAGGACCATTCGAATATATGGATGTGACCAATAAAGAAACCGTGAAAGAAGTCATCAACGCCTATGATATTGATACCATTTACAATATGGCCGCTATCCTTTCTGCTGTTGGAGAAGAGAAACCACATCTCTGCTGGCAAGTGAACATCAATGGACTCACAAACATCATGGACCTTGCATTGGAATATGATATGACAAGGGTCTTTGTCCCTAGCTCTATCGCAGCATTCGGACCTGAAACACCAAAGGAGAATACACCACAGGAGACTGTGTTAAAACCAACAACAATGTATGGTGTCACAAAGGTTGCAGGTGAACTCCTCGGGGATTATTATTTCAATAAATTCGGTCTTGATGTCCGAGGAATGCGATACCCCGGCATCATTAGTAATGAGACACTACCTGGCGGCGGGACAACGGATTACGCAGTTGAAATATACTACGAAGCAATCAAAAATAAGAAATATACATGTTTTGTCAGAGAGGACACTCGACTGCCTATGATGTATATGCCTGATTGTATTAAGGCAACCATTGATCTTATGGATGCTGATGTCAAAAAGCTAAAACATCATTGTGATTATAATGTAACAGCAATGAGCTTTTCAGCAGGGGAACTGACTCAAGAGATCACGAAACATATCCCTGAGTTCAAATGTAGCTATAAACCTGATTTCCGGCAGAAGATCGCTGATTCATGGCCGTCAAGCATTGATGATAGCTGTGCCCGAAAAGAATGGAAATGGAAACCATCATTTGATCTAGCTAAAATGACCAAAGATATGATAGATGCCCTAAGTAAACGCCATGAACAAGGGAAACTCTACGGATGAAACTACATACAGGTACTTTTTTCCCATTTTCTATAGGTTTTTTGTAGAAAGCTTTTTTTAACACCCCTTCAATTCATTAGTATCATTGAGGAGAGATGATACATTCATGCAAGAATTAACTCAGATAAGGAATCAAGATGCAGCAGATATCGAGAGGATTCGTGAATATGTAGGTGACGAGTCAGAGTATCTATTGAACCATCGTTGTGAGAAAATACCAAAGGAACATTTGTATCTTCCCGGACCAGATTTCATTGACCGGGTGTATAAGGACTCGGATAGAAACGAGCAGGTCTTACGAAACCTTTCATCATTGTTCAACCATGGGAGATTAGCAGGCACAGGATACCTATCAATCTTACCAGTGGATCAAGGCATTGAACATTCCGCAATGGCATCGTTTGCTCCTAATCCTCAATATTTCGACCCTGAGAACATCATAAAACTCGCTATTAATGGTGGCTGCAATGGTGTCGCATCGACCCTTGGTATCCTCGGATCAGTTTCAAGAAAATATTCGTATAAAATCCCCTTTATAGTGAAATTGAACCATAATGAAATGCTCACCTACCCAAATCATTATGATCAGATCATGTTCGCATCCGTTGACCAAGCATGGAAACTTGGCGCTGCAGCGGTTGGTGCAACGATCTATTTTGGCTCCGAGCAATCCGATAGACAGATACAAGAGGTCAGTTCCACGTTTGAATATGCCCATGAACTAGGGATGGCCACAGTTCTTTGGTGCTATCTGAGAAATAACGTTTACAAGATCGAAGGTCGTGATTATCATGCCTCCGCAGATCTCACCGGTCAAGCAAACCATCTAGGGGTCACTATTGAAGCGGATATCATCAAACAGAAATTACCAACCATCAACGGTGGATACGCAGTGCTTAACAAGGATGGGAAGAAATATGGTAAATATGATCAGAGAGCATATACTGATCTTGCAAGTGATCATCCAATCGATCTGACACGATACCAGATCGCAAACAATTATATGGGCCGAGCGGGACTGATAAACTCCGGTGGTGCATCAGGAGATAATGATCTGCAACAGGCTGTTCGAACAGCTATCATCAATAAAAGAGCAGGTGGCACGGGTCTTATCTCTGGACGAAAGGCATTTCAGAAGTCAATGAATGAGGGCGTTACCCTTCTACATGCCATCCAAGATGTCTACCTTTGCGAGGATATCACAATCGCTTAAACTTTTTTTCCTTTCTATTTTCCCTCTTTTTCTAGGAATATCTTTATAATTATCTCTTCTATTACAGGGTTGGGATGGATGGAAAGACCATACCATTTTTGAGGAATGTCACATGGCAAAGGTAACCGCACGTGACCTAGCAAAGAAACAGAAAGAGATCTCTGTCGCTGAGTTTTTCGAAAGGAACAAACACATCCTTGGTTTTGGCAACCCAACAAGGGCACTTGTCACAACGATAAAGGAAGCTGTTGATAACGGACTTGATGCCTGTGAAGAAGTTGGGATTCTACCTGATGTTACCGTTCAGATTTCAAATGGAGAAGACGAAAATGAATGTGTCATTGTTATTGAGGATAACGGACCGGGTATCGTCAAAGAACAAATGAAACACATCTTCGGTCGATTGCTCTATGGATCTAGATTCCATGCGATCCGGCAAAGTAGAGGTCAGCAAGGTATCGGTATCTCAGCAGTTGTCCTATATAGCCAGTTGACCACAGGGAAACATGCAAAGGTCACCTCAAAAATCCAAGAGGATTACCCAGCAGTGGTCATGGAACTCGCTATTGATACGAACAAGAATCGAGCTGAGGTCATAAGCAGATCACTTGATCATTGGGAGAAACCAACCGGCACGCGAATTGAGGTACCGATACAGGCAGATTATACACGGGGCAGACGGTATATCTATGATTATCTGAAGAACACATCCATTGTGAACCCTCATGCGAGGATAACGTTTGTTGAACCAGATGGTACCAACCATTTGTTTGACCGGACATCTGATATCGTTCCAAAGAAAAGCGAGGAGATCAAACCACACCCGCAAGGTATTGAACTGGGTACTCTTATCAAGATAGCGAAGAACTCCAAGGCCCGGAAACTTTCAAGTTTTTTAAAGACAGAGTTCGTGAGCATGGGCACCAGGACAACGAATCTTGTCTGTGAACAAGCAGGTCTTGATCAGAATCTAAATCCTCAGAAAATGAGTCGTAATCAATTCCTTGAATTGCATAAAGCGTTCCAAAAGGTGAAGATCATGGCACCGCCAACGGATTGTCTCTCCCCCATTGGTGAGACATTGATCCGCCGGAGCTTGAAACAGGAGACCCAAGAGATATCCCCAGAGTTCATCATCACTGCCTCTCGGCCGCCTAACGCATATGCGGGTAATCCATTCCAGGTCGAGGTTGGACTTGTGTACGGTGGTAATCTTCCAAAGGAAGATCAGGTGAAGATTATGCGTTTTGCTAACCGAGTCCCCTTACTGTATCAACAAGGTGGCTGTGTGACAACACAGGCGATCACAAACATCGACTGGCGCCGATATGGACTTGACCAGCGATCAGGGAAAGGCATTCCAAATGGACCCGCGATCATCCTTGTCCATGTTGCTAGTACACAAATTCCATTTACCTCAGAGAGTAAGGAAGCGATTGCTGATATCTCTGAGATCGAAAATGAGATCAAACTTGCATTACGAGCATGTGCACGAAACGTGGAACGCCATATTAAAAAGAAGGTACGTCGGAAGAAGACGCGGGATAAATTCATCCTTATCACAAAGATACTACCGGAGATTGCGAAAAAATCCGCATCAATGCTTGATAAACCATTACCTGCATTAGACCCGATCATCACAAAGATCATGGATGTGATCTGGATCG
Organism: uncultured Thermoplasmatales archaeon; assembly: GCA_964410735.1. GTDB lineage: Archaea > Thermoplasmatota > E2 > DHVEG-1 > DHVEG-1 > EX4572-165. The sequence goes on along the minus strand of CAYPIF010000098.1, from coordinate 2,587 downwards.
AGGATCTTGTTGAATATGAGACTGTGAAAGGACGACCTGTGCAGACAACACTTCTTGAATCAGATCCTGAAAAGAACCTGGGTGGAGTAATCACAAAGAGCACGATCGTGGTTGCAAATTATAAGGATAAACCTCAGAAGTTCACCTTGTTTGCGCTCATTCCAGAGGATGCGATTGTAGGAAGTATTTCGCCAAACCCGGAAAAACAAACAAGTAGGTATCTGAAATGGAAATTGGAAGATATCCCGCCGGCTAGGAAGATCGATGTGACCTTTGAACTCGCAGGTCTTCAAAAGGGTGATTTTGATGAGAATGATCTTTATGTTGCTAATATCAATCCAACCTATGTCATCGGTGCTGATAAATGGGAAGGTGAATGATCAATGAAGAAGAATCATAGTGATGTCCTTGATAAGATAGATGATATCGCAGAAAAAATCTATACGGATCTGACAAAGACCCATATCCCGCAATTATCATTACCTACACGAACGAAGTCAAATATCTACTTCAATGAGAAGTTAAATGTGTGGAAATACGGGAAGAACAGTGTGCAACGATCCGCGAAATCTCTTGATGGAGCATATATGCTGCTTCGGACGATGTACATGGCTGATTTCATCAAGGAAATGATCAAGGTCAATAAATCCTCCACGTTAAGAGAGATGTATTATATCTCAGAAGGATGGGATATGGCAAAGTTCTCCTCACAAAATGAGTCGAACCTTCTTGCTGAGGATCTTGAGGTCATTACCAGTCTCATGAGAGAGGATTTTAAACTCCGACCGGAGGAAGATGGAGCGCGTGTCATTGGGAATCTGAGTATTGAGGAGATAACAAGGAATAATCAGAAGCGAGTGATCCATTGCCAGGAGGATGTTGGTGATTCTGGTTACTCTATACCATATAATGTTGAAGCGGAGAAGATATCATTTAAGAAGGTGGATGTGGACCTTATCGTAGCCATTGAGACCGGTGGTATGTTCGACAGGTTAGTGGAGAATCATTTCGATGAGAACTACCGAGCTTTACTCGTCCATCTGAAAGGGCAACCAGCACGTTCTACAAGGCGATTCATTAAACGATTGACGGATGAAAAAAATATTCCTTTGGTCGTGTTCACTGATTGTGATCCTTGGAGTTTCCGCATCTATGCAAGTGTGGCCTACGGCGCCATTAAAACCGCTCACATATCCGAGTATCTTGCTTCACCTTCCGCAATGTATCTTGGTGTAACACCTTCCGATATTGAGAACTACAATCTCCCAACTGATGACCTTACCACTGAGGATATCAAATCATTGAAAAGTGAGCTTACCGATCCACGATTCCAGGATTCATTCTGGAAACATGAGATCAAATTACAGTTGAAACTAGGGAAGAAATCTGAGCAGCAGGCACTGGCAAAATATGGTCTTGATTATGTGACCGATACCTATTTACCTGAGAAATTATCAGAAATGGGTATGATCAAAAAATAGATGGTGCAATAAGATTTTATTCATTATCTTGTTTTTCTTTTTTATCCCATAATGTTTTACTTGGGACTATTTGATGACGGACCCGCAAAACAGTCTCCTCATCAAGAGCGATATATGTCTTACTGAACAGTCCACCTTTTACATCTTTAGGCACCGTGAAATCATACACTCTTTTTCCCTCTTTCATCTCAAATGGCACAGCAAGAGACGCCATTGGTTTTACAGATGTATTCATCTCTGTTAATAAGGTTGGATGCGCATAAATAATGATATCAATAACAATGAATGCACCGAAAAGAGCGGAGATGAGGATAAGCCAAAAAGAAAGAGACAAACCAGTCCAGGTGGAACTATACTCCATGAAAAGCTGACCGCTCACAACAATGACTATCCACATGCTGAACACAACAGCAAGAATAAGGAAAAGTTTTGGCAGAATGATCGCAAAAGAACGATTTTTTTCTGAAAGCGCAGATAACTGCATGTATTACTCTCCAATTTTCTTGTATCAAGTTTGTCTGCTTTTAATCTTTCGATAGATCAATGAACACATTATGAGAACGCTTAGATACGCTCATCCTTGGAAATACGTAAAATCTAACCGACCCCAGTCATCAAAATCATTCTGGCCTCTTGAACCATCAGAGTAATCAAGGATCCAATACATGTACCCATAGTTCATAACACTCTTGTAAGGAAGCCATTTCCACCAATTGATCTCCCAGGGAAATTTACCTTCTTGATCATCACAACCAGGAGTGTTACTATTGAAAATACCAAGGGTATGGCCACATTCATGCATATAGGCACTTGCATAGACAATGTCTTTATGGAGTTGGGGCATAGCAGCTTTTTTATCCATCCCAACTGCTGAAATTTGATAGGCATCTCTCTTAAATACATATCCATATGCACCTTCCGCCTCATTTATCACAAGACTATAATGAAAGACGCCTTTCCGCCAGTTGTTCTCATCCATATGAAGGAAATATCGATCATAGTAATCCCCGAGATCACGATAACTACTCAGTTCCTTAAAGGGAATGATTTCGCCCCCACCCATACACCCATCATCCAAATGATAAACGATATTCCGTCGGTTATGA
>CAYPIF010000097.1:0-47534 GCA_964410735.1 uncultured Thermoplasmatales archaeon | reverse complement strand
CATCAGCATTCATAGCTAAACCAACGATTGAAAACATGATTTTGATGCAATGCAAATTTAAAAATTAGCAATTGAACTGTTAATTACGGGATGAAGCCTGAACAGAAGAAAAGTATTAATATAATAAGTTTATAATAATGGTAGCGTTTTATAGAAAAAAGGTTGAGTCATAATGTTCTTTTATCCTTCGAAATACTTAATAAACACTTTACTTTTACCCTACCCTGAAAATAAGGCTGATTGATGGTTCATATGGAAGAATCGGTAGAAGATCTTAAACAACAGCGAGACGAACTTCAGAAAAAAGCAAATGAGTTGAAAGAAGAGCGAAATACACTTCACGCACAATCTAAGAAACTTGCTGAGGAACGAGACACGCTGAATGCAACGATACGAAAGATACGTAACGACATCGCGGAACATAAAAAGAAACGTGATGAACTCAACGAAAGAGTGAAACATGCAAAAGTGCAACGTGACACTCTCAATGAGAAATGTCAGGAAACAAAGAAAGAAATTCGATCTATAGAACGTAAACGATCCTCTGCATCAGGTGCAAATCTCTCAGCACTGCGGAAACAACTTCACACATTGGAAACAGAACAAATGACAAAACCAATGTCTCCGCAAAAGGAAAAGAAACTTATCGAGACCATCTCAGAACTCCATTCAAAGATAAAAAAGCAAGAAGAGATTATCAATCAAGATCCAAAACTAAAAAAAGCACTTGAAGAAGAAAAAGATTTCAAACAACAAGCTGAGAAACAACATGAAAGTGTCGAAGCATTAGCATCAAGAGCGCAACAAGAACATGAGGATATGATCGTTCTAGTCAATAAATTAGATAACCTTATCAGACGTGTTAATGAGGTCCAAGAAAGTATTGTAAACACAAAAATTAAAGCTGATGATGTTCACCGTGAATTTATTACACACGTTGACAAAATACATGAGTTAGAACGGAATTTGTCATCAGAATGGGATCAGCAATTCAAACGAAGGAAGAAAACAGACGATTCATCCATTCATAAAGAAGCAAATGATATATTTGAACGCTTCAAACGTGGTGAGAAATTAAGCACAGAGGATTTGATGGCCCTCCAAAAGGCAGGGTTAATCTAAAACCCTCGCATCCATCAAAAGACAACTGTGCGATTTTAATAGAAATCAGGTGGAGCCCTATGCAATGTGAACTCTGTGGAAATGAGTGTGGTGAGAGATGCAGGCCCGCTGAAATAGAGGGAGTCCGCATGATGCTTTGTCCAGCGTGTATGAAACATGGCCATAGCGTACAGCAAGCACGTGATCCCACTATTCAGGTCCAACAATCTCTTATAAGAAGAAGTAGAAGAACACAACAAAAAGATGTCTATGAAGGCATGGATCGCGAGTTGATCTCAGATTGGGCCGATGTCATAAAAGAGGCTCGAGAGAAAAAAGGCATGACACGTGAACAACTTGGATTCAATATAGGCGAACGCACTGTTACTATCTCAAAGATCGAGAATGGTGAATTGCGCCCATCAGACAAAGTAGCCGCAAAAATTGAGAAAGAGTTATCAATAAAACTTTTCGAAGAGGTAAAAAAGGTTAACCCCTCATCTGGCCAATCATCATCTCAGGGTCTCACATTAGGAGATTTCATTAAATATAAAGAGTAATTTATGAAAGAGGATATCATTCAAGCAGCAGCATATCTGAGACAAGGCCGTCTTGTTGTCTACCCAACTGATACTTTATATGCTCTTGGAGCTGATGTTTTCAATGATGATGCTATTCGTTCTGTTTTTACGGTGAAACAAAGACCTTTATCAGTACCAGTACCCGTAGCGGTCGCATCATATGAACAAATGGAAAAGATTACTATTCTGACCACTACAGCAAAGACATTGATCGATGAGTTTCTCCCAGGAGAATTAACATTGGTTGTTGAAAAAAAACCTGTGCTACCAGATATAGTAACTGGTGGTTCCAAAACGGTAGCGATCCGCATCCCGGATGATCCAATCGCCCTTGAACTTTTAAAGACCTTTGGTCCGTTGACGGTCACAAGTGCAAACATTCATACCGATGCCACACCATACAATATTGACGAAATAAAACAGTCGCTACTCCCCAAGAGCATAGCATTCTATATCAATGATGGGCCACGAAACGGAACACCATCAACCATTGTGGATTGTACCAATGATCCCCCAAAAATCTTAAGAGCGGGAAGTATCTCTTCGGATGCTATTCTGTCAAAGGTGTAACCTATGAACGAAGAAATATATGATAAATACCACAAAGCTGGACAGATTGCTGCGTACGCTAGAGATGAAGGAGCGAAACGGATAAAACCCGGAGTTCCGCTGATAGAAGTTGTCTCCTTTGTTGAGAACTCTATCATTGAACGGGGCGCATCTCTTGCATTCCCCACTAATATTGCCATCAATGATATGGCTGCTCATTTCACGCCAAAGGATGATGAAACCCTTATCTTCAGATCTGGTGACATCGTTAAACTTGATGTCGGAGCTCATATTGATGGATATATTGCTGACACAGCCGTGACCATTGAAGTTGAGACATCAGATCATGAAACCCTTCTGAAGGCTTCAGAAGAAGCATTGGATAAAGCAATACGTCTTATGAAACCAGGTATCTCATTATCTACCATTGGAAAAAATGTTCAGGAGATCATCCATTCATATGGTTTTAAACCAATCGAGAACCTAACCGGCCATAGCCTGAATCGATACACTTTGCATGCTGGTTTATCCATCCCTAGTGTTCCATCCATGGGTTTGAGAGGTGGACCAAAAGAAGGGGATGCTATCGCAGTTGAACCCTTTGCTACCAACGGATCTGGGCGAGTGATCTCAGGAAATGGGAGTAATATCTATCTTGTGAACTCTGGTCTGCACCTAAGACGGATAAGAGATCAACGAACAAAACAATATATTAACATCTTGAAACAACACTTCAAGACACTTCCTTTCTCCTATCGTTGGTGCCCCCCATATATTCCTAATACTGAGGGTGTCCTCCAACGACTTAGTTACTATGGCCTCATTCATCATTATCCTCAACTTCTTGAACAGAATCATGGACTTGTAAGTCAAAAGGAACACACAATGATCATTACTAAGGATGGCTGTGAGGTGACAACCTATGGTAAAAGTGAAGGATAGCGAGAAACAGTCCAAATCTAAAAAAGGTAAAAAATCCAAATCTTGGGAGATCAAGGAACTGAAAAAGATGAGTTGGAAACAAATTGATACCCTCAATAGGGAAAAAACTGTCTTCTTTCTCCCAATAAGCCCCCTTGAGGAACATGGGCCGCATCTACCAGTTGGAACTGATCTCCTCGCCGCGGAGGACACCGCAATTCAGGCGATGAGGATCATCGAAGAGAAACATGATGATATTACCTGTGTGATCCTTCCATCAGTACCTCTTGGTTTCTGTAAATTCAATAGTGATTTCCCTGGTACGGTCTCCGTCAGCTCACGGACCGTGAGGGAAGCCGTGTATGGTTATGGTTCTGCATTGGCACATCATGGTTTCTTGAATCTGATTATTTGTACCTATCATATGGCGCTTTCCCATTTGAAAGGAATTTATACCGCCATGGATGCACTTCGACGAAAATATGACATGAAGATCTGCGAACCATGGTCACCCATCTTCTATGATAAAAACAGCATTGAGGAAAAGGAGCCGAAACTCGGGTTTGATACAAGTAAAGAGGTACATGCAGGTTTCCGTGAGACCTCACTGATCAAATATCAATATCCCTATCTCTTAGATCCATCATACACAAGTCTTCAAAGTATCTACCGTGATCTGAGCTCACCTAAATTCGTAGGGAAAAAATTTAAAGAAATCGGTCTCACTGAAGGGTACATCGGTAACCCTGCAAAAGCTGATGCTGATTATGGCCGTTGGTTCTTCCAGCTCACAGTTGACACCTATGTTGCAGCAACAGAAGCGTTGCTTCAGAGTGAACCACTACCTGATCTCCCTAAAAAGATTCGATCAAAGATGCGATTACTGTTTTGGGAGTAAACGATCGAACAAAGCACTTATCATCAACGGCAGAAGTACTGTAGCATCTCCCTCAATCGTAACATTATCCGAATGCTCTTTTATCTTACCCCATGAAATTGCCTCTCTCGTCTGTGCACCACTGAGACTACCATCATATTCAACTGCTGTTGTCACATACACTGTGTAATCAAGTCCATCCTTGAACTGGTTCCACCAAATAGTATGATGTTTGCTGATACCACCACCAATGATACAAGCACCACTTTTCTCTGCATCAAACACGGCATCTGAAAGATCCTGTTCATCTTTAAGAAGATCAATGGTGAAATCCCTATGTTCCTGATAATACATCCACAGCTGTGAACCAACAGACCCATCCGTGATACCTGGAACATAGACAGGTATCTTGTTTTTCCAAGCCCAGTAGAGAATAGATTCCTCTTTTCGTTCTTCCTTGTCAAGATATTTACCAAACTCCCAGATCAGATCCCTTGTGGACCATCGCGCTTGTTTCTTATACAATGTATCAAGGAGTGGTTGTAAGCGTTCTTCAAGGATGCTCCCGTAGCATTCATTGGGGATGAAAACATTTCCTAATCGATTGATACCCTGTTGATGAAGCTCGTTATCATCCGCATTAAAGGTACCCTGGTAGTAATCTTTCCATATCCTTGCAAGATCATGATCAAGAGTACCTGTTGTTGTGATCACAATGTCAAAGTATTTTCTTTTTAAAAGTTCAGCAATAATCCCACGGGTCCCAGTTGCACAGATACATGCAGGAAAGGAAAGGAACCGTACACAATCCTTCTCAGATATCATTCGCTCAAGGATATCCACACCAGTGGCTACCTTCTTAGCACTAAACCCACCCGCCTCAGAAAATGCAGAGATAAGTTGATCAGTGGTCATATTATCAACAGGATGTATGTCTTGTACAGGTTTCATGTTCATCTGAATTCCTCGTTCCAATCTATCGAATGGCAAAGGCGCCGTACCCAACACAGGCGCTGCTATCAGGATACAGGTCATAGGAGGTACCATATTTAAGTAATTCCACTGTGCCCCTCTTAAAAACCTTGGCGGCGGTAAGCAATGCCACCACGGGTCCATACCCACACATTGAGATGTTCTTTTCTTCAATGGTATCAATAAGCCCCTTTGCATCCATCTTTAGTATTTTTTGGATAGCAATTTCATCCTGTGCTCTAACAAACTCGTTCACCTTTAATCCCCGCGGTGGAATATGACCATACGAAAATCCTTCATGAGAAAAATCAGAGCTTGCAATGATACATATCTTCCGATTATCATCCATTAGAACCTTTGCAAGTTGCTCTCCCACCTCTTTACTGGTCTCATAATCCTGCATAGCCATCACGATAGGAGCAATGGAAAAAGGATGATCATTGTTGATATACTGAAGGAATGGTAGTTGGACCTCCACACTATTCTCTTGATAGCTATGGGCAAACTCATCAAGATCAATGATGCCTCCACCTAATTTTTCTTTCAATAAAGGGTCAACTGTGGTCATTCCAAGTGGTGTCTGCCACATATCATGCGGTGATAACGCAACACTAGAACCTACCCCATGATGATTAGGGCCTAATATAACATATGCATCGAACAACCCTGCAGCAGCAATCGCATAATACGCATGTGCTGCGATACCCCCAGAAAAACTGTATCCCGCATGAGGTACAATAACTCCAAAGACATCTGAAACATCTGAGGACACGACAGGTAACAATCCGGGCCCAGGGATATCCTGAAAACATTTTTTTATCTCATAGATAAGTTTTTCGAATGTGCTTGGGTAGAACATACCTGCGACCGTTGGTTTTCGTATATGTTCCATTCTTTTGTTTCCTCACATAATGTGAATACACGACCATGTCATTAAGTTTATTCCACAAAAAGTATAAATAGAGATGAGGAATACGGCGATAAAACTCGTACTGGACAGGGAGAACATATGGAGACAGTGTGTCATATAGAGATTATTAAGGATGGTCGGGATTTTGTAGCCCGCGTTCATCTCGCTGATGGATCAACAAAGGAATATCGTCACAGGGTATTTGAAGATGCGCTGACGGAGATGGTAATTGATTTACAGGAGGAGTTAGCAGAGTAATCCTAACCTTTCCATCCTTTTTTACACATGAACCATTTATTATTTACTTGTAAAGATATAGAGGACGATTATTACCCCAATAAGTGCATACATAGCATACACAGTGAGTTTCCGTTTTTTCATCATTGACGAGTATTTAACCTTACATTCCTCTGAGCAGAACATCTCTGAGACAGGAATTGCCTTTCCACATATCTGACAATGCGAATGTTGCACGATTTTTTCAGTCATTAAAACACCTTAGCAACTACCGTGTTATTCGTTTCTCTCATTTATACTCTTACTTTTATTTTAGGATATGAACCGTGTCCTCAGTGACGTCGATTTGGACTAATGAAACAATAGGGATATTTGTCTCTTTTGTAAGCCGTTCACAGTTATCTCCTTTATCAACCGCGATACAAACCCCTTTAACAATCACACCCATTGAACGTAAAGCATCAAGAACCGCCTGTAAAGTGCCACCAGTGCTTAACACATCATCAACAATAACGATCTCATCACCTTTCTCAAGTCCATTGATGAACAAATCATTCTTTGAATACCCGGTCTGTTGTTTAACATGATGCTCTCCAAGGAGACCATAACTTCGTTTCCGAATGATGGTGAAGGGAATGTTCATGGTTATGCTTAATGATGCTGCAAGGGGAATACCCATCGCCTCCATGGTCACAATTTTCTCAAATGGCAGCCATTTCTTTAGTTGAGCACCCATCTCTTCCGTAACCTCAGTTAGCAAATCAGGTGTTATCTCTGGAACGCCATCGGTTATTGGATGAACAACATAAAAATAGGAGCCTTTTTTTACGATAGGAGCTTGCTGCAACGATTCAACCAATACTTTTTTACTCATAACTCTCCAACCTCATAACAGACCTTCTGCAATACGGGAACGAATTCATCTATAATTGCTTTTGTTATCTGTGGCATACAGACAATCCGGATACTTGAGAGATGATCGATACTATTGACCTTCCACCCGTTATCCTCCAACGCCTTTTCGACCTTTGAAGGATTCTTGAGTTTAATAGCAAAGACATTCATAATAGGATCTGCCACAAGAGATAGTCCGATTGAACGAACCTTCTCACTAGCGTACTCCGTTGTCTGCATACACTCCTTCACGACCTGTGTATACCCATCCATCCCAAGATATCTACTCACGGCATAGGCTGCTGCAACAGGCCCACCAGAGCGGGTACCAAGAATTCCTGCCTGTTTTTTACTACTGATACATTGAGAACGGACACTTATCTCATCCAACCATTGTTTCTTTCGAAACAGCGTTAATCCTAGTGGGATTGCAGCATACCCCATCTTATGAGCATCAATGGATATTGAACTTACACCATCTAAGGAAAAATCAAATGAAGGTCTTTCGTACCCAAGTTTACGGAGAAACGGAATGACAAAACCACCGAAGGCAGCATCCACATGAAAAAAAACATTTTTTTCTTCACAAAGCTCTGCCATTTCTGGAATTGAATCAATTGTCCCTAGATCAGTGGAACCAGCAATTCCAACGACCGCGGCAGTATTGGAACTAATCTTCTTCTTTATCTGAGAGACATCAATGGTAAAAGAACGGGTAAGAGGGATCAGTTTTAATTTCATATCCATAAGCGAAGCGATCTTCTGAAAAGAGAAATGAGCTGATGCAGGAATAATGATCTCGTTGTTACCCGTAAGCTGTTTAGCAACCCACATAGCCGTGATATTTCCTTCTGTGCCCCCACTTACAATATGACCCCCTGAAGATGGAGGTGCATGAAGTAAGGATTGTATGAATGAGATATACTGTTTTTCGATTTGTTTTGACCCAGGAAATAGACCAGGGTCACCAAGATTAGTATCAAGAAATCGGACATACGCATCTCTTGCAATCGGATGAGGCGCTGTGCACATAGAACTAAGTATCCGACCACTATGAAAACTGAAATCTTTCTTTTGAAAATCCTCTAACTCCTGTAGGATATTATCATATTTGTTATCGATTTCGTTTCGCATCATATATCACCCCTGAACAGGAGCTGCTAGAAAACATTTTTCCCTCCATCTATAGGAGTCACCATCACATTTTAATATAGGTAAATGTATTTTGGATACATGATGGAAAAAAAGGTTGAGGCGGAGGAGGTCACATCATTCCTTAAGCTTCCAGTGTACACTCGTGAAGGCGTTTATGTTGGGCATGTTAAAAATGTTTTCTTGGACATGGATGAGAAGCGAGTCAGTAGTCTCCTTGTAACCAACACGAACCCATCAATCGTGGAAGGAACCGTTGACGTAGCAGTTCCTTATCGCTGGGTGAATGCTGTTGGCGATATCATCATACTTTCCTATTTCCCAGATAAGGTTGCAACACAGGAAAAGGATGAAGAGAAAAAAAATACGACAACTGACTCAGATATAGATGTAATTGGGTAAGGAAACACACACATTTTTATCGTTCCATTTTAATTCATCTTGAACAGTGGCGATTCATGATTGGTTGTTTATTTCAATCCTATTGAAAATTTTGATTAGAAGCAAATCCTTTTATATAATGAAAATCATATATTTTTCATAGGATGTTAAGAGATTTGTGCACATGTCTTTCACAAGACATGTACAACAATCTTTATATAGCGTAACAATAACATATAAAATTGAGAATACACAAGGTGAAAAAAACATGGTCAAGAGATTTGACTCGGTAAAACTTATTCTTGTATTCGGAATGATCTTACTTGGATTGTTATCAAGTTCTGTTTTTATCTCTTATCCAACGGTGAAAGCAGAAGAAACTAGAAGTTTGGCGTTGTACACATTTAACTCATATATTTACATAGAGTACGATGCAACTCCATTAAATGAGCCACTTTCAATCGATGAATCCAAAAGTGTACAGGTCACTGTAAAGTATAAGACGGATGTACCTGAAAACTTTCTACAATTTCTCCCATGGCAAATTAAAAATATACTTATCTTCGGCAGTGTCATAGGTCCAATGCAAACTATTCATCTAGAGATAATTGATGAACCCGAATGGGCAGATATCTATCTTACAACACCAGATGTTATTATGGATATACCTGTTGGAAGCGAGATAAATGAACAAAAAATAACACTTGTATTATCTCCAAAGATAGAAGCCCCGGCAACACCGGAAACAATCTCTATAAGAGCAACAAGTAAAGAAATTGGTCGTATTAACAGTGCAACGATGGATGTCGCAGTTCCCTTTACCCCATCCTTTGTCCCAACCATAACGATCATACCTGAAAATCCAACAAGAACCGTTTCCCCTCGCGAATCTGTGAACTTTAAAATCTCAGTTACCAACGAAGCAAATAAGAAAGCACGAATTACACCATCGCCTAGCACTAATGGATCCATTAACGATTGGAGCCCGACGATCAATCCACCATTTATGGATCTTAATCCTGGAGCAAGTGGAGATTTCACCTATTCAATCTATACACCTCATTCATTTGGATGGCATAATGATATGCAAGCATTCCAGATTGATTTTACCGCTCAAATATTCCCGTTGCAAGCAGATGCACCGGAAGGCGGACCATACCCAATTTATTTGAGAGTAAACAATTATGGTTTCTCTCTTCCAGGTTTTGAAGGGATTACTATCCTAGCAGCAATTTTCGTAGTGGTCATGATTATTGGCTATAAAAACAAAAAGATGAAAAATTAATGGGGGACAAGGTTGAAACTAAGACACTATACTGCTGTTGCTCTTCTGCTATCGTTTCTTGTAATAGCGTTAGTCCCTAGTACTCTTGCTCAAACATCCGATGGCGAACCTGCCGAGATTGTTGCAGAAATCAAAGATTCAATCCCACCTGTACAAGTATCGAATTGGACATCAATTGAAATTACCGTTTTAGACAGTTGTGGAATTAACTGGACAAGATTTCAAGAAGATCTATTGTTTTATGCGAAATATATTTGGCCAGTTGTTCATCCTAGCTGGCGCCCATATCTCGGATATACTTCATTACGATTTGAACCGGAGATTATATCTGGCAACCCGGATGGATGGTATCTGGATGTAAATCCAAGTTCGGTAACGGAGACTACTACAGGCTATAGCCATCCAATCACTTTGCGCGCTAGGACTGATGATTCCGCGGTTGATTATTCAATAGTTGTAGGAATAAAAACTACCCGATACGATCTATTCTCAGAACCAATGGGTGAATCATATATCTATGTACCACTTAAAGCATCTCCTGCCAACTTTATTGAAATTGGGGAACAGGCAACTACAACGAAATTTGCATCACCAAAGTCAATGGTCTACTTTGACGTAACAATAAAGAATACAGGATACTATAAAGATACGTTTGTGTTTGAAATTGAAGCGGAAAACAATCTTCTTGGTCTGTTTAATGAGCAAGTTGTTACAATGGAACCAGATGAGACAAAACAAGTCACCGTTGGCATTCTTACACCTGAAAAACTTTTTGATCCAGGAACACCAAATCAAATAAAATTATATGTTGCATCCTCAGCCAATAATTCAAAAACCCTTATTGGAAATTTTGTCGTTATGACCCAAGGGATGTACATATCTCCTCTCATACTATATTCAATTGTTCTGATTTTTATTGTAATCATTGCTCTATATATATTTCTCACTATTTTTAAAGATAGAAGAGATCGTGAACTTTTTGGAAAACCAGATAAACCTTGGCTTTTACCCGAAGAAAAAAAGTATCTCGAAGAGCTTAGAGAAAAAGACAAGGAAAAATATGCTGAAGTCATGAATATGATGCGAGATGAGTATGAATCATCTCTTCTTTGGTACAAGAGTTCTAGAGGCTCATCAATTAAAGATGACAATGACCCGGAGGCAAAGGGGGGTTTCATCGACCGGTTAAAACATCCTTTGATCAAATCAGATCATAAGGATGAGACACCGGCTGAAGATGAACCAAAGAAAACAACGTTACCCAAAAAAATACCTAAATTAGAAAAGGAAGAAAATCAAGATGAACAAAAAGATTCATCTGTTGAAAAGACCAAATTCTCATTATCCTCATCTATAAAAGGGCTCACAAAAAAGGTTCATCTACCACAAAAAAATGAAAAGACAGAAAAAGAACCTGAAGACGCAGTAGAAGAACAAAAAGATGAAATACCTAAAGAGCCTGTTATTGATCCTGAGCAAGAAAAACTTCTAAAAGAAAAAGAAGAGAAGAAACGAAAGAAAGAAGAAGCAATGAAAAAAATCAAAAAGGCTCAGACAAAACAAAAACGAAAAAAGAAGAAATAAAAAATCAAGTCTTTTTTAGGATTGTACACTACTAGTTTTTTAGACGAAAATTGTGAGTTTCAATGCAAATGGTAACAGAATTACCAGCATACAACTTGATATAATAAACATACTAGCCCAGACCAGTGGACTCCATCTAAAAACCTTTACACCATCTAAAGGTCCAAAGGGAAACAGATTGAACACTGCAAAGACCCCGTTAATAAGACAGATAAAACCAACTGTATCCACGATAACCCCTTCTTTTCCATAAAAAAATATGATGAATAAAGGAAGAAAGACACTGGTCAGTATCATATTTGCCAAAGGTCCGGCCATAGCAATTTTTCCCTCTTCAAAGATCCTTGGTTCCCCTCTGAACATCACCGCGCCAGGTGTGGCAAAGACAAAACCTGTGGTAAACGATAAGATAAGAGATATAAGTAAACCCTTTGGATACATCCGGAATTCAGACCAAAGTCCATAATACTGCGCCATGAGTTTATGAGAAAGCTCATGAAAAAAGAATGCACTCATAATACCAACAAAGGATAACGCAAAACCAATCATTAATCGGTGCACATCAAAGGATGAACTTTTTATTAGAAGAATCGTTAGAAGACTATTCCTGCTTAAAGCAAAGGTAAAAGCAACTGTTAGCACGATTATAGCAAAAAAGATATGTTGCAGCTCAAGTTTACTGAATTGCCCTGGCTTCCCCATTTCAAGAATGCCCTTGGGAAAATACATATATTCCCTTGGCGAAAGATCACGAAGCGTCTTCTTACGCCCTGATAAAGATTCCATCTGCACCCTACAGGGTCAAAACACACCATCCTTTATCAATGTTGTTGAAAAATGACTTAGCCAGTGAGAAGACTCGTTAGATACGGAAATGCGATGACCGTCCCGATCATACTCCCAAGATTAGCCAATGCAACAACGAGAAGCAACCGGACCACACGATTATTCCAGAAATCCTTGAAACTCTCAATGTTACTGAGCTGTTTGAAATCCTTAATAAGCGGTGTACGAAGCTTTGCCTCAACATACCCAGCGACCCAACCAGCGGCAATCGCGGGATTAAGCGAGGTAATCGGTGCAGCAACAAACGCAGTAAGAATCGAAAGAGGATGACCTCGCGCAATCGCAGTACCAATCGCTGAACAGATCCCATTGATAAGGAACCAATACACAAACATCATCGAGGCAAATTCAAACCCTTTATAAAAAAAAGCATAACCAATAAGAATCGCAAAAAGAACAGGAATAAGATACCCAAGTATCTTAAAGACCGGCACCCGTTTCTTAGGGAGTGTTTCAAGCTCTTTTAGATCAACAGAGAACTCTGTGTCCCGTAAATATGATTCGATACCCTTTAGATGACCAGCACCAACGACCGCAACGACCTTTTTCCCATCCTCAGCGATGTTCTTGATATTCTGCGCGATGAACATATCTCGCTCATTGATCAACACCTTAGTAACACTTGGGGCTATCTGACCAAATTCCTCCATCATCGTAGAGATCATATCCTGATCCATAAGCTCCTCAAAATCGATCTCATCAAGCTCATCCTCATCAAAACCAACCATCGCCTTCATGAACTCCCAAAGGATACGCATCTTCTCCCGAAAACCCATATGTTTCCAAGCGCGCTTCAAGGTGATAGCGATATCACGGTCCAATAGTTCCACAGGGATCTTCTCTTTCTTTGCATCATTAATTGCTGCTATCATCTCTGAACCAGGTTCCACACCATGGTCCTTACCAAGTTTTCGTTGAATGGAACCTAAAAAGGTCTGCGCTAACAAAAAATACGCATTATTGGATTTAATAAGTTTGGTGACCGGTGTATTCTCCCAAACATCCTTTTTTGTAAGACCATCATATCGACGTTGACACAGCTCCACAGCAACAACATCCGGTTTATACATCTGAATAGCCGCTTTTACCTCATCAACACTTTTCTGAGAAATATGCGCTGTTCCGACAACGATAATCCGATCATCAATTGTAACCTGCAAGGTGATTCCCTATCCTTCTCACAATGAGAGCATTATCAAAAAAGGAATACACATCACTCTTTTAAATCTCTGCTTCGAAATCTTCAACCGTGGCCTGAAAATCCTCATCGGATGAGATCTTTCCCTTCTCTCGAAGTATCTCACGTGTTAACAACCAATAGACCAATGCTAATGCACGTCGACCCTTATTGTTGGTTGGAATGATAAGATCAACATGCTTGGTCTCATTGTTCGTATCACATAAAGCAACCACCGGGATACCAACATTACGAGCCTCATGAAGCGCTTGTGTATCCGCCAAAGGATCGGTAACAATGAGCAATTCCGGCTCCAGATATCCTTTTGCATTAGGATTTGTCAATGTTCCAGGTCGGAACCGGCCAGGGAGAACAGAAATATTGGTCAGTTCAGATAATTTCTTAATGGGTTTCTGACCATATTGACGCACAGAGACTGCAAGAACCTGACGGGGATCGAACTTCGAAATGAACTTCGCTGCCACCTTTACTCGATCATCGGTCTTATTCACATCGATAATATACAGTCCATCATTACGGACCTTGTAAATGAAATCTTTCATATCCGCTGTTTTCTGACGTGTCCCGATATGAGCACCAGCGGTCATATAGATCTCTTCAGTGGCAAGCTGTTCCTCATTCTTTTGCGTTGTTTCTTCCTGTTGTTCTTCTGCCATAATCGTTCCCCATTTCTTTATGTTGTCCTGCTCTCAGTTCGTTTTACTGTGATCGGAATGGCCTCTTCCTCAAACTCAAGCATTGCGATGTCAATCGGAAAAATGACATCCTTTGGAATGGTGATCAAAGATGGAGCGCCCATAGAGATCTGCAACGCCCGTGCACCAATGATACGTGCCTTTTCAAATCGTGTGTAGTTCAAAGATATCAGCCAACGTTTCTAAATTGTAGAAGCCCAAATATACGGAACATTTAAAAAGGTTGCTCTTCCGTTTATCTGTTATTCACCGAATGGATCAGTAAGTTCCGGTTGTCTGTTCTGAAATTCCTCAAGGGCCAACTGCATATCAAGCGTGATATCACGTAACAGCTGATCCAGATATTGACTACGGAACTCCTTTATACCATCCATATCTGAGAATATCTTACCGATGTATTCCTCCGAGCCTCTATGAATCTCAATATCGTACAGGGTTTCCTCCATAGTTCTTCCCTCTATCATGCATTAAATCCAGAGTAATTTAAAAATGTTGTCAAATAATTTTATTATCTCCTTTCATCAAAGCATCCTTTCAAGAAGCTTATTTATCTCGTCACCACGATATCCAAGTGCACCATGATTGACATAAGAACGCTTAATACCCTCATATCCCTTAGAAGGTGGACCTAACCGAAATAACGGTTTCGCCTCAGGAAGTTCCTTGAACATGAATTTCTGATCAAAGATAGCATCAGCCATCGCATCAACGGTCTTAAAGGATGTTGCAGATTGCACATATGCATCGGTAAGAGGTTTATCACCAACCAATCGACCACGGGTCTGTAACAGTTTTTTCAGCACATCCTTATTGATCTCACCCCAGGTGACATAATCCTTAGCGATCTGAAGCATCCCCTTTGTACTGGGCGTATCATTGATAAGAACACAATGATTGGCCCGTGTAAGATTCAAAAGCTCCAATGTTTTTTTGATAGATGGTTTAATGTTCACTGTCCCGCGAACACGAATAACTGCATATACCATATCTAAGATGCCTCCTCTGACATATCTTTTGGTTCTTCAACTACACCAAGTTCTGTAGCTCCTGAAACAATACCAATATGGTGTACCTCTGAGAGCATAACACGCATCTCCGTATTCTTCTTCAATGCATTGAACACTGCTTTTGCATAGTTCACCGTTGTCCTTGTTTGACCATTGGTAAACGCCCAACAGTCCTTGATACCCGCGAGTTTCAATATCTTCTTTGAAACATCTCCTGTTGCAAGACCAATACCTTGCGGAGATGGTTTTAACGTGACCTCAACAGACCCACTTTTCCCTGTGATAGCAAATGGTATGGTATGTGGTTTTCCACAACCACACTCCCATGAGCCGCATCCTCGACGTATCTCGATCATATGTAATTTCGCGGTCTCAATTGCCTTTCGGATACTTGCACCAACTTCTTTTCCTTTCGCCTGACCCAGACCAACGAATCCATCACCATTTCCAACAACAACCGTGATGACGAATTTCACACGTCGCCCTGAATCGGTCATCCTTTGGACCATGTTGACATCAAGGACCTCATCCGCCACATCCGGCAGAAGGATATCAACGATCTCTGGCTCACGGATAGGAAGACCACTCTCTAATGCATCATGCATGGTAGTAATCTTACCACCTGCAACGAGTTTCCCAAGTTTCGTCTTTGGATTCCATACAGGCGCCGCCCGTCGTTCCCGCTGAGGGCGTGGTCCGCCTTGTCTGGATTGTCTCCGTCCTGCTGCCATTATTTGCCTCCAATGATCTTTTCTTTCATTGATGTAACATCCTTTTCAATTGATTTGTCAACGTGTTTTCCCAGGATACGGTCCGCCTCAGGCAAGGTATCCGAGCTATGAGGAACATCGATACCTGCATCCAAAACCCCTTGCAATGCCGCAAAGACCTTTGCACCCTTGGTGGGAACCTGCCTACCGATATCAAGCACACCTTCAGTGATACCTGCATCCTTTGCTCGTTTTCCAGCTAAGAGACCGGTGAGATAGGCTGCGGAGGTATTCTTCATGGAATGTTTCCATTGATATGATTTTGCTAAATCACTTCCCATCGCGGATGCGACAACTAGGTCACCTTGTTCAGAGTAGGTAACAAATTGGACCCTAAAATTGTTCAAGGAACGTCTGACAACGATACGGGGTTTCCCTGATTTCAGGAGCGCAAGTCGTGTCCGGTAATCTGTTATTCCCTGCCGTCGTCGTCGTGTTTTAATTCTGTATCTTGGCCCTTGGCTCATGTTGCTTCCTCCTTTAAAACACCATCATTAACTAAATGTGATTTCAAATGACGTCGATTCCTGAACTCGCCACCCTTTGCCTTTCGATAATATTTACGATAAACGGTTGGAGTGATCGAGCCGTTATCTCGAAGTTCACTGAGATATGAACGGATCGGACGGATAGTCTGTATCCATCGTTGTTTCCGAGGAAAACGTGCAAATTTCGCACCTTTTCGAGAACCATGACCCTTCCGCCTGCCTTTATCCTTTTGAGAGGAAATATATTTATTCCTACCAGATGAAATCCCTTGTTTCTGCCGGGCTTTGATAGCCTTTCCATTGATAAGGATACGGATATCATCTTTGGTAACGGCACGAGCGATCTCATCAAGCCGATCATTATCCATCCATACACGATGGACACCGCATTTCAGAAGTGATGCCGCCATTCTTCGTTGATTTCTTAAATCTGTCATTGTTTTTCCCTCATCATTTATTAAGCAGTCGAATGTCCAACTCTTTTGCCTTCTTTTCGATCTCAAGTCGCTTCTTTGTTCCCACTGATCCACCGATTCGAGCAGCCTGCGTCTTTGGATCCATGCTCTCTAGGTCCGCTGGCCGGTAGACCATGACCTCTTCAAAACCAGATGCATGCAACCCACGGACTTTCTTAGGACCCCGGAACCCAACACGAACGACACTTGGCCGATATTTGTAATGCCGCCGCATCTTGGAGGTGATACCATCCGGTCGACGCCAGTTCTTCGGTATGCGTTTGTACCGGAACCATTCCTCTCTTAGGAATTCTGGGGTACGCTTCTTGATATCCTTCCGAAGGCTCAGATGTTTCTTTATATCATCAGGTAATGCTGGTTTCAGTTTTACTTCATATGGTTTCTTTTCAACCGTTTCAGCGACCCTCTTTTTTTCTTTTTTTGGTTTCTCAGGTTGTTTCTTCGATTTCACTGGTTCCTTTTTCTGTGTTTTCTTCGGTTTTGCCTCTGGTTTTTTCTCTGCTTTCTTCTCTTGTTTCTTTGCTGGTTCTTCCGCCTTAGGTTTAACGACTGGTTTTTTTCCTAATTGATCCTGTAATGATTGAGCAACAACATCACTGATGCCTTTCACCGCAGTAAGCTCAGTAATCGATGCAGATTGAATCTTCTCAATGGTATCATATCCTGCTTCTACAAGAGCCTCCGCCTTTGATTCCCCAATCCCTTTCAGGGAAGTAAGCTTCTGTATAATGTCTTCCTTAGCCATTATCAATCGCCTCCTTTGCTAATACGATACACACCATCTTGGAAGACACGGATATCTCTTCGTTTCACTGCAGCAGCACGTTCAATGTTTGCAACGGTCTGCCCTACTTTCTCCTTGTCAATTCCTTTAACAGTAACATCCTCGCCCTTAATATCTACAGTGACACCAGACAATATGTTTGCCTTTCGAGGTGACCTTTCTCCAAGAAAGTTCTGGATAACGAACGAATCTCCTTCAACACTTGTTTTGATAGGAAAGTGAGAGTATACCGTCTTCATTTTATACTCAAATCCCTTTGTAACACCTTTGATCATATTGTTCATATGCGCAACAAAAGTCCCAACCAATGCCTTTTGTTTTCTCCGTGGCTGTACACAATGAACCGTGATGGTACCTTCACTGAGTGAGACATTTATCTTAGGGTGGGTAAACGTACGAGTAAGCTCTCCTTTTTCCCCTTTGATAGTGAGTTGGTTCTGTTCAAAGTTTGCTTGTACACCCTCAGGGATAGGAATCGCTTCTTTGATATCAGCTATCTTTGCCATCGTTTTTCACCTATTAATACACATATGCGAGAACTTTTCCGCCAATGCCTTCTTGCTTTGCTTCCTCATGTGAGATAATACCTTTTGTGGTTGTAAGGATAAGTAAACCAAAATGTTGAGCGGGAAGATACCGAGATTCCCATTTTTCAAGCTCATCACGTTTGATCGGATACCTTGGTTTGATAACACCACAGTTGTTGATGGTACCGTTAAGCTTCACTTGAAAGATACCTGCTTTCCCATTATCAATGTATTCGAATTCACCGATGTATCCCTTCTCTTTTAACAGGTTGAGGACACCACCGATCAGCTTTGATGAAGGCTGGATCTGACAGACCCCTTTCCCGCGAAGTTCAGCATTCTTAATCATAGACAATGCATTTGCCAATGGATCATTTAACATGTTGTGTTCACGCCTCCTTAAGAGTATTTTTTAAAGCCAAGCTCTTCAGCTTTTTCTCTGAAGCATTGCCGGCAAACATGTAATCCATATGCTCGAATGAGACCACGTTTCCGTCCGCATCGTTCACAGCCATGCACACGACCGTATTGCTTCTTCTTTTCCTTTACCTTCATTTCACAACCTCCAGTTTAAATGTTTCAGTGAAAAAATGTATCGTTTCCTTTTTCTCAAGTTTATGATTCTCATGGATCTTACGTTTCTGTATCCGTCTGCGTTTGATACGATACCCTGGTTTCTCCATGGTAACACAGACATCCATACCAAAGATACCAATATCTGGATTATATTTCTGATCCTTAAACAGGGTATGATCCGGGATACCAAATGACATGTTCCCTTGATCATCGAATGCATAATCCGCGATACGATTCTCACGGGTCTCAAAAGCACGAACAAGGAAATCATGAGCATCCTTCCCACGTAATGTCACCTTGCAACCAATGGGCATACGGGTCCGAAGGCCAAGATCCTTATTCGTCGTCTTTGATAACGTCTGAATAGGACTATGTTTGGTGACCTGCTGTAACACCGTCTGTGATTTCTCCAGTCGTTCCCCTGCTTCACCAACACCGATGTTCACAGTCACCTTCTCAATACGGGGTTTTATCATTGGATTCTCTGCAGCTGGTTTCTTCTTTGCCTTGGTTGACTTCTTCGGACTCATTGGATTCTCACCTCAGGGAGGGCAATGACCGGTTTTGTCTTTCCAACGGGGAACACATATTCTTCAAGGGTTGTGAACGAATTCGCACCCTTCATCAACGCAAGATTCGATTTTGATGATGCGATGATCTCCACCTCATCGATCGTTGCCAATTCACCAATATGAGAACCCCCCGTAATCAAGGCAACAGTTCCTTTCGCCCGAGGGTAAACCTCATTAATATTCTTATCTTGAAAACCAATCCGTAACACGTCACCGGAATGATACTCATCCTTTTCAACGATGAGGCAGAATCCATCATGGAAGTTCAATTGGGTCTTTTTCCCAGGTAACGTGGTCTTTTTCTCTATACGGCGTAATTTCCATTCTGCATCAGCAGATGAAATTGGAACTAATGTCAACTTGCCCCGTTGGTCAAAGATCATCCTGAACTGTTTCTTACCTTTTGGTATCGCAACTATATCCATTAAACCAACAGGGAATTTGTAATCCTTTCTCATAACGCCATCAACATATACCTCGTTATCATTGAGGATATGTTTTGCCTCACGTAAGGTATCACACATGTCAAGGTAATCCCGTATGATAAGACCTAAAGGAATGCTCTCTGTAATCTTATGAGGGCCTGGAGAAGCTCGGATGGTCCATGTCTTTTCCTTTCTATGCAAACGCAATGTTCGCGGTGCATTCAAACGTTTCATATGACTGCTCATGCTTTTTCCTCCTTTGGTTCATCCGTTTTAGATTCAGGAGCTTTCTTCACTGGTTTCTTCGGTGCAGCATTTGGCTCCTTTTTTGTTTCAGATGAGGGTTTCTCCTTTGACTCCTCTTTTTTGGTTTCCTTAGCAGGCTTTGGCGCAGGTGCCTTCTTTGTAGTCTCTTTCTCTGCTTTCACTGGTTGTTCAGCTACTGTTTCCTTAGGTTCCCCCTCAGGCTCCTCTGTTTCCTCTTCCTCTTCAGCTGCGAGAGCTGCTTGAGCTTTCAATTGTTCCTCTTCGAGTTGTTTCAGTTGAACCTTTGCCTCGCTTTCGATCTCCTTTTTCTTGTCCGCGGAAAGCCCTTTTTCCAACCGTTGCCGTCGCCATTTATCAGTAAGATTCAATTTCGTAATAAGTAAATTACTTGGATGAATGGATTTTGCAACCTTTTTGCCATCTGCCTTGGTAATTGTCACTCCTTCAACATCAACAAGGGTATCGTTCACATGGACCGCGGTTATCTTATCCTCATGTCCTTTATGGATCCCTCGCATGACGCGAACCGTATCGCCTTTGACAACAGGGATACGCCTGCGATCATATTTTAAGAGTAAGTTTTCTTCAAGATGAGAGGAAATCTGCTTCCGCTTTTGATGTTGCGGTGCATTGTACATTGCTTTCCTTTGCTTACGAGCTTTAATTGATTTCATACTCATTCCCACTATTTTTTAGACTATTATAGATGCAGTTGCAGCAATCCGCGGCCATCGTTCTGCAGCTTCTAATGCAACAGGTCCTTTGATCATGGATCCTTTTGTATCTCCATTCTCTGCAACGATAACCGCAGCATTATCTTCAAATTGAACCATGGTGCCATCTGAACGACGAAACGGGCGCCTCTGACGAACAATGACTGCTTTCAATAGTTGTCGTCTCATGTCCGGTGCACCTTTTTTTACACTAATGATGACCATGTCACCAACACCAGCCTTGGGATATCGACGATGCGTACCCTTTAATTTTGGCGTTGCTACGATCTCAACAATTTTAGCGCCTGTATTATCAATACATTCAAGACGAGCGCCTGTCGGCAACCCTCTCATCTGTCTGCCTGCGATTCCTTTCATGTCATCTTCTCCATCAGAGTTTTTCTATTGCTACAAAGGAAACGGTTTTACTCAACGGGCGACATTCCGCGATCCTAACCTTATCCCCAACCTTCACATTAAGACAAGGTGGACAATGGGCTGGATAGAGCGATGTCCGTTTTTCATATCGTTCAAATTTAGGAACTAACTGAGTATATTCTCTTTTTACAATGATCGAGTTTTGCATTTTTGTTGATGAGACAACCCCCGTGATGATATGACCTCGTACTGATAATGTCCCGTGGAATGGACAGTACTGATCCGTACAGGTTTTCTCTGGAGGGGTTACGGTAATCCCAATGTTACGTGCTTTGTTTGTTTTTTCAACCATATGGTTTTTCACCTTGCTTTTTTTACTCGTTCCTCCGATCTATATCGAAGGTCTGATCCAGAAACGGTACTGTTTGTTCCGTTCCGTTCAAAGGTAAATGTTGCAATGTCCTTTGCAATGCATTTTACCATGCCTTTGCTGTCTATGAGGAAGGTGTTCTTCGTCTCATCGATGATGATACCGGACTTCCGTACCCATGTAGGGTCCATGCAGGAGGTGATGGTCACCTTCAGTCCGATGAGCTCATCTTTGATGACTGGTATCGTATTCATGTGTCTTCCTCATTGAAGATGATAACGCATCGCTGCGTTTCGTAATCCTTATGATACTTCGACGATGAAGCCCATTTCTTCAAGAGTTTCTCTTACTTTTGTCCGATGATCCCCTTGTAGCTCTATTCGCCCATCTTTTATGGTTCCACCGCTGGCACATTTCTTCTTCAGTTTGGTGATAAGCGCATCGATGTCCAGTTCATTTGGGTTTATTCCATCGACGATTGTCATCATTTTTCCATACCTTCTTTTGTCAACGGTGATTTCTATCTTTTGTTGTTCTCTTGCGATATCCTCGCAAACACAGAGCTCCTTAGGGAGACCACATTTTGGGCATATCTCACTCATTTACCGTTTCTCCTTTCTCACGCATGATCGTTAATATACGGGCAATAGATGTACGCAGTTGCCGGATCTTTCCCGGTGATGGTGGAGAACCACCCATTGCTGCAACACCACGCTCATGCATGAGTTCTCGTTTTAGCTCTTCAAGCTTGTCGAGCCGTTCTTGAGGGGTAAATCCCCTTATCTCTTTTGTTTTTAGGACCATTTTTTACCCTCATTCTAGGAGTTTTCGAAGTTCTTTGATAATAATTTCAGCTGTTTTCATTCCAATGCCATCGATCGATGACAGATCATCAGCATCCATCTCATAGACTTCCTCTAATGATGTGACACCAGCGTTCTTGAATTTCTTTACAATGGAAGGCCCAATCCCTGGAAGTTCTGCAAGCGTATTGATATCGGTCTTCTTACCAGCATCCGCCTTTGGTGCTTCTTTCTTTTTCGCTTGCTTTTCATCTTTTACAGGTTGTTTCACCTTCTCTTCTTTTTCTTCTTTTTCTTTCTTCTTCTCAGCAATCTTAATAACGATCTCATCGGGGAGCCTTGCATTTGGTCTCATGATACCGACCTTGACACCAAGGACACCTGCTTTTAGCTTCGCCTCAGCAAATCCCCGATCCATGACCTGTTTTGCAGTTTCACCACAGTATTTAATGTGTCCTTCGGAGAATTTCTCTGTTCGATGTCGTGCACCGGTAAGTTTCCCTGCAATGACGATCTGGCAACCTCGAGCACCAGCAGACATGATACGACGTACTGTTGAATGTCCCGCACGTCGGAAATGCCACCCTCGTTCCAAAGCCTCGGCAAGCTTTTCAGCCATGATCTGTGCATTCAATGCAGCACTTGATCCTGCTTCTTGAATCTCAATTTGTGGGTTATCAACATGAAAACGATCTCTAATCTGACTAGTGATCTCCTTGATCTTACTACCGCCCTTTCCAATGACCATACCTGGTCGTTCAACAATGATATTGATACGGGTTCCCATTGGTGTACGTTGAATGGTCATACCACCAAAACCAGCACCTTCCACCTCTTTGATAAGGAACTCTTTGATAAGGATCCTGTTTGTGCTCTCTCTGATGAATTTACGTTCGCCTGCCATTACTCTACCTCTTCTATGATTATTTCAATATTGGTGGTTTTCTTATTCCAGTCAGAAGCACGTCCGTGAGCACGAGGCATGTACCCTCTCGTCTTTCGTCCACGGTACGTATTGATATGTGCAATACGCATATGTTCGATATCAAATCCTTTGTATTCCGCATTGTTCTCCGCGTTCTTCAACACCTTTAACATGTATCGAGCTGCTTTCTGTGGATATGTGCCAGGTCCAATGCCGACTCTATGAGCAACCTTGCGCTTATGAAAGATCGCAGGAAGCGCCCTTTTTTGGACAATGATATCTTCGAGATACGTTTTTGCTGATTCAAGTTCCATGCCTCGGAGAGCCCGGGCAATATTCTTTGAATCTTTAGGTGAGCAATGCATCTCGAATCCATATGCTTTTGCGGTCTTATCTGGATCAAGGTCTGTTGAATATTGTACCATGGGTCATCACTTCAATGGCATAAATTTGGATGATCGGGTTGCGCCAACACCCGGTCCAGTGTGTTTCACTCTTTTTCGTGTTAATGCGAATTCGCCAATGTAATGGCCAACCATCTCCGGTTCAACGGTTATCTGCTGGAATTCATTTCCATTATGAACCGCGATCTTATGGCCGATGAAACTAGGAAGGATGATCATATCTCGTAAATGAGTTCTGATGACATCATCCTTTGTTGCCTTTTCAATATCATTTAACAATTTTGTTTGTCTGCGAGTCAAGCCTCTTTTTAGGCTCCGTCGCATCCTTGAGGGGATGAGCGGGAGAAACTCTTCAACAGTCAGTTTCTGAAGGTCTTCAACACCTTGCCCATGAAATTGGAATTCCTTTTTCTTGAACTCAATCTTCTTTCTCTTAAGCTTCCTCTTGCTTCTTGCTGATGATTTGAAACCCTTAGATTTTGCCATGGTATCTACTTCCTCCCAGTTCTCTTAGCAGCAATGCTACCGACTTTTCTTCCTGGGGGTGCACCACGTCGAATGGTATTTGGTTTTCCGACATGTTGATGTGCTCCACCGCCATGTGGGTGATCAACAGGGCTCATTGCAACCCCCCGTACCACAGGATGTATCTTTCCTTGTACACGACGTGCGATATATTTTTTCCCTGCCTTAAGATATGGTTTATCCTTACGCCCACCACCTGCTACAGCACCAACCGTTGCACGGCAATGGGATGAAATTGTTTTGAACTGTCCTGAAGGGAGACGAATAACGGTTGTGTCTGCTTCATGTGCAACGATTGTCGCACTACTTCCACCAGCACGCACAAGTTTACCGCCATCTCCTGGTTTTAATTCAATGTTATAAACGGGAAATCCTTCATTGATAACACCGACTGGTATAATGTTGCCCGGTCGTACGGCCTCTTTATCGTCAGAGAAATGAACAACATCTCCGATTTTTGCTCCTTCTGCTGCGATGATCAATTGCGTTTTCTTGTTCGTTAATCGAACCTTTGCAAGTGGTGCTGTTCGTCCAGGATCATGGATAATATCTTGGATGACACCTGTTTGTTTCTTTCGGTCATGCTGGTATTTGATCTCACCTCTGAACCGGTGGGATGGAACAGTATATCGTCCATTGAACCTGCCTCTTCTCTGTTGGATTAATCGCTTACCCATAATGCACCACCTTAGAATACTCCTATTCTCATACCGATGTCTTCGGCTTTGAACTCGGGAGTAAAGGTCACAATGGCATGTTTCCCATGTTTTGTGATCCGTGTGTTCACTTGCTTTACTCTTACATCGAACATGATCTCTACTGCTTTTTTTATTTGGGTCTTATTTGCCCTTCGTTTCACAACGAACTCAAGTGCGTTGTTGTCTTCCATGAAGTTCATTGTTTTTTCAGTGACAAATGGATGAAGAATGATATCATAAGGATCCATTAGTTCTCACCTCCAAGCCGGGATAGTGATGATTTCGTGATAACGACAAGACGTCCACTTTCTCCGCCAGGTGCAAGATGTTCAATGTTCAATTGTTTTGGTTTTACAACCTGGACGCCAGTAAGGTTCTTGGATCCATTTCGAATGGGTTCTTTATCTGATACGATGAGCACTGATGTCGGTGTCTTATATTTTCGACCTCGGCTTTTTCCACGACCTGCACGGATATGTTTTCCGTTCTTTGCTCGAAGGACATCATCATAGATCCCAAGCTTTTCCATAGCTTGGATGACATCCTTTGTTTTCATAAGGTTGCCAAAGTCATCCTCAACAACAACCGGTAACGTAATGGAATCCTTGAACTTGTGACCTCTTCCTGCAACTATCTTTTTATCCGCTGTTGCAGCTAATGCAGATTGTCGTGCAAGGATTTTTTCTTTTTTATTGATCTTCTCATGCCAGTTCCTGTCTGCTTTTGGTGGATGCGCTCGTCGACCGCCAACGACACAAGGTGCCAGTGCCGCGGTCCTTCCTTGTGTTAATCGTGGTACCCGGGACATCCCTCGTCCTTTTCCCACCGATGCAGTGGCATGTCTTGTTCCTGCCAATGGATCAGCACCATAGGGTTGTCTTTTGTTTGCACGAAGGACATTGAATGATTTCCGGATGATATCTGGTCGGAAGGTTGTATCAAATACCTTTGGGAGGTTAACTTGCTCTTTCTCCGACCCGTTTATCCCATAAACATTAACTTTTGCCATGATGCTCAGACCCCTTGTTTACTTGTTGTTGATATATATGATATGGTAGGTTTCTCGATTTTGACGCCTCTCTGATATCGAATGGCATCTCTCATGCTTATCAATCGTTTTGTTGGTCCTGGAATGGAACCATGGATAAGAACATAGGAATTCTGAATAAGTCCGTAATGTGGGAATCCACCTGATGGTGTGATCTCCTCTCCTTTTCCACCTATCTTAAGAACACGCTTGTTGTACTCTGTTCGTTGATGATACCCCATCTGTCCTGCTTGAGGAACAGTTTGTTGGATCCAGTTTGGATGCCAGGAACCTGCAGTACCGATCATTCGTCGATGTTTTGAGTTCTTATGGGACAGTAGTTTTACGCCCCATCGTTTCACATGACCTTGGAACCCTTTTCCCGTGGTCACTGCAAGGATGTCAAGCATATCTCCTTCCCTTACGACCTCCTCGACCTTTATCTCTTTGCCAAGGATGCTTTTTGCGTATTCGACGCGTTCCTCCATGCTCCCGCCGCTGATACGAAGTTCCCGTATCTCAGGGATCTTTTTTGGTATCCCTGTAACAAGTTTCGGTTGGGTATAGACAATGACACGAACGTCGTCAGCGTTCTTTGCGATATCCCAATTCTTCTTCTGGTTCTTCTTGGGAAGGGGAATACGTTTTGATAGTTCAGAGTCAAATTTATCGGCCCAGATTTCACCAATGGTCTGAGACCCCTGATAGGTTTTCTTGTAGATACGAACCGCAGCTATCTTCATTGGCGGGGTTTCAACAACAGAGACTGGCATAACGACCTCTTTACCTGATGTGGTTGATGTTGGTCGATAATCAACAACAAAGGCATGGGTCATTCCAGCTTTATACCCAAGGAATCCTTGGATCTTTGGTTTGTCTCCACCGGTTGGCCAACTTTTGATATGTGGCGTTTCAGCTTTCGCTCTCTTTCGGGGCGAATAGCCTCTTGATCCTCTTTTCGGATGATGTTTTTGATGCATAGTATACCATCTCAGTTAGTATTCTGATGATTGATACAGTGAATGATTTTTGCGGTCACTTTGTTCAAACCGTGACAGTTAACAGACATTCAGAAATCTGATTTTTATGTGTCTGTCCGTTGCCGGGATTCTTATATTATTGAATTGCCCGATTAGTGTCTGGTATGAACGGAGGCTATCGCATATAAAACTTCAATATATAAATGTTATCCTTAACTCTCTTTAATCCATAGGGAGGGTTCAGGTGGATTGTATGATGTCCTCTACTGTTTTTTCCAGGTTGTATCCTGGTTTAAAGCCGAGATCTTTTTTTGCTTTTTCGCAGCTTATGACCCTGCTAGTTGCAAGTGTTTTAAGACGAAAGCGTGTGAGTCGAGGGTCCTTTGAAATGTATTCTGAGAAGACGGCAGTGAGGTACGCAAGGGCGTAGGGTACATGTTTTGTTGGTTCAGGTATTGAAAGTTTTTGTGTTATCCTTTGTAATAACTCCTGGATCGTGCAGGAAAAGCTAACCACGTTATAGGTATCACCTTTTGTGTCTTTCTCAAGTGCGAGACGGAGGCACTGAGCAACATCTGATGGATGAGCTATTGGGATAACATTAGTCCCAGACCCAACATACGGCATTTTTTGTTTTTTCAGATTATCTATCATGACCTTTGATCCCATGCCTCCCTTCCCGAGGACAAGTGGTGGTCTGATGACAGAGGTGGTCATATCATGGTATGTTCGTAAGACCTCTTCTCCTTGAAGCTTTGAGAGCTGGTAGGGGTTCATTGGATGTTTTGGTGATGCCTCTACGATCGGTTCGGTTGAATTGGGAAACCCGTAGACCCCTGCTGAGCTTGTATAGACGATGCGTTTGATATTGTTCTGAAGACATGCTTCTGCTAGATTCCTTGTGCCGTTTACATTGATGCCATATATCTCTTTTTTATGGCCACTGTCTATTGCAAGTGCAGCGTTATGATAGACCACATCTATGTTCTTTAATGCATTTGAGATGGAAGATTGGTTGGTTATATCCCCCTTGACCAAATGAACATCCTTGTTTTTCTGTTGATTTGTTGTATGCCTCGTTAACACGTGGATTTTGTAATCATATTTTTGTAGTTCTTGTATGAGGTGGGTTCCAATAAAACCAGTTCCACCGGTAATCAATATATTCATGAGTATCAATATGGTAAAAAGAAATAATATAATAAGTCTTCTTTGTTTTCGACAGCTTGATTTTTTTTAGAATAGTTTAGGTATCATCCGCCAGGGTGTATCTTTCATGAATTGTTTGTATGCATTGCCGTATTGTCTGATGAGGAGTTTTTCTTCATCTATGATACTTGCAATCATGATAGGTACTGAAAGGGTAGCAATAAGCAAAGCAGCGGTCGAATAAAAAAATAAAGCGAGACCATATGCAATGATGATGAGGCTTGTGTAATGGGGGTGACGGATATGTTGGAAGATGCCCGTTGTGACAAGTTGCCCTTTGTATGTCTTATGCCAGAATATTTCCCATTTGAAATAAAATGCGGTACCAGCGAGAAAAATAAGAATGCCCGTAATGATAGTGGCTAGTTGTGGTGTTGGTATTTGCCATACACCATATAGTGCGGTGAGTGGCCCGATGAGTATGATAAGTAAGAGTGGTGCGTAATGGATAATGAAAAGCATCCGGAGGGTTTTTGGTGGTTTGTAGTCTAAAAAGAACATGGGAAATCCAGTTAGATAAGGGCGATGCCCCCCTGGTTGATCTGTATTTCATGTGGTTTTAGAGTATGCTTTGTATTTCTCATTTTCAGAACAGAAAGTTTCCTTCGGTCCATGGTCGGATCGAAATTAAGGGTGATGACACCATCTGCAAGGAATTCTGAGATGCCATCTCTTGATAGACTCGTTGAACCCATGGGGAGTTCTGAGGTGACAATGGATGTTGCCCCTGATGTTTCTAATGCGTTCATGATATAGAGAAGATGTCTTCGTCTCATTGGTCCACCTGTTGCGGGGCCGTTCTCTTCGGAATTGACAAAACTGAAATCCGATGGTCCATTCTCCATATTCCCTAGATACATCGGCATCTCTGAAAGAGGGGTGATGGAGTCAAGTACTATCCGTTGATAGTGGCCTGAGAGGACCTCATTGCTCATTGCCTCGTAAACGAGTTTTTTGTTGATGTTGAGGTATCGAAAGGTTGCGTTACCGGTTTCTATTGAATCTTGGAAATCCATGCCAAGTTTTTTTGCTTGGAGTATCAATCCTGGCTCCTTTTTATCGAGGGTCAGGTAGAGGACCTTTTCATTTTCTTTCACGCCCCGATAGAGAAATTGGAAACAGAAGATGCTTTTACCAGATCCTGGTGGTCCAGACACAAGAGTGATGGATTCTGCAGGAAGACCACCTTGGATGAGCTGATCGAGCCCTGAGATACCCGTTGATATTCGTTGTATCGATTGGTCATTTTGTGTTACTAATCGTTCGTGTAACATTCATCCCACGCCGATATACTATCAAAAAAGTTATTATTAAACCTTGCGATTTGTCATTGTTTTTTGCAATTCCAAAAAGGGGTTAATATATGTTTTGTTTTAAAAAAAGAAATATTTATATATTTTAAAAAATAAATATAATTCATAGCAAATAAAAAAGGTGCCACGACATGGAAAACAAAATCACCAACATATGGATCTGGCTTCAAAACGGTGAAATCTATAAATCAATCTCATCCCCCGATGACGGTACCATCTGCATCTACGACGAACACGATCGACTCATCCTGAAAAGAACGGGACTTACCAAACTTCAGGTAAAACAAATCGAAGATAATATCATGAGATACGGCGCCAAAAAACTCAGTGCAAACGCTGAGCCGTTTAGATTTCTCGGTAAATAATTAAAAATCAATGTGTACCTGCTGATCAGGATATACTTCTAACCCATGTTCAGTGATGTTCATTTTAACGATCTTCTTCTCATGCTTTGCGTATCGCATTTTCAATATCTCAATGGCATTTTGTCTTCCATCATCCTGCTGCACATTATAAAGAACAATGATCCCATCAGCAAGAAATTCCTCTATTCCACTATCACTGAACCTTTTTGGGAGAGGATCAGTCTCAGCGACCAATAACGATGTTGAACCGGTCTCTTCGAAAAATGAGAACAATTGTTGAAGATACACTCGATAGTTCTTCTCCTTAGTGATCGATGCAGCGATAATCGCACTTAATGAGTCAACAACGATAACATCTGGATGGAAATCCTTAGGAATTACAAGTGGCTTAATTTTATATGAAAGCTCCGTTGCTGATCCAGATCCCCCAAGGGACCCAAACTTCATCCGCAGGATATCCAACGGGTTTATCTTCTGGATGAGAAACTGTCCCGTATCAACATATCCTTTGACATCCCAGCCAAAAGCCTCCATACTTCGTATGATACGCTCCTTATTCTCTTCAAAACTCACATACATACAACTTTTTCCTGCACGGATACGATTATAGCACACTTGTCTACAGAACAAACTTTTCCCAGTCCCAGGACCACCAGCCACCATCACTGCATTACCTTGAGGGATGCCACCATTCGAGAACAACGCATCAAACCCGTGGATCTCGGTTTTAAGAACAGATGCCCTAACAATGCCTGAGTCAATAGGTCGATCAGTACCCCCTCCATTGTTTTGCATATCACCCATCTGCTGCGTCACATTATAATCGTCCATGATCGCCTCGCATCTTTATTGATTCACTCATCTCAAACAAATAATACATCTTTGAAATATATGACCGTAGAAATACTCAACACTATATAATACAATTGATAAAAAGGTTTATTGATGGTATGCTTTGAATACTACCCAATCTTTTGAACAACAATGCCTGGCCCAATCTGAGCACCAATCGTGACCACATTCATCTCAAGATACAATGATTTTGTTCCAGGTTTAATCTGCACACACGTGGGATCAGCCACAGGATATTTGATAACAGTAATATATCCCTGCTTCACAGCTTCCTCTAATAAGGTATTGAACGTTGCATTCCACGCATCAAGAAATTCTGAATGAATCTCAAGAGTGTCAATACTCTCAGAAGGTTTTTCACTGTTACTAGTATAGTTGGTTCTTATGAAACAGTTCTTATATCCACTTGTTGAATTTTTACCAGCGATACTGCGGAATTCAGGCAATTGCCATGTTATATATGTATCACCTGAAATGTTTTCAACAATTATTGACGGCTCAATTTTTACACTTTCACCATCACTTTGTTTTACAAACACCGCTCCACCCTCAAGGATGTACCGTTGACCTATGTAGTAAGAATTCCAAACATCCAATTGTATCGATGTTAAAGGTTTATCTATATAGGAAGCACCAATCAGTTTGATATAACTTGAACTCGAGTCAATGATATCCAATTGTCCAAACGATCGGGCGGTCACAAAATACGGTAGCTCTTTACTGCCAAGCGTAATTGGTGAAGAAATCGGTACATCCTCAGTCAATGCAGATTGCAAATCGATAACTGATTTAAGGTATGAAAATTGATTATCAACCTCATCCATATGTTCTGCTTCCCGCTGCTCCATGATTTCAGGGATGTACACAAGTTGGATCGTTGATAGGACAATAGCAGCTAATGCAACAAGGAGCAACGCTTCAATGACGCCAGCAACAGCACTATCAAAAGTATTTCTTAATTTCATATGAATCTCTCTTCACCCATCACACAATAACAAATACCTCATCCGTTTTATATGTATTTCTCTTCTGCTGCGAAAACATAATGTATCCCCATGATGATTCATCATCATAGAATATAATTATGAGGAATTATATATAATCCATAAGGGGTGTATAAAAGATGGGAATGACATTTGCAGAAAAAATTCTTGCAAAATATGCAAAGGAAAAAACAACCGTCCCGGGTCAAATCGTTACCGTCCACCCGGACCATGTACTCACACATGATAATACCGCAGCCATCATCCAAAAGATTTCAAAGGAACTGGACACCTATGGAGTTCATTCAAATGATTTATCAATAATCGTCATTGATCATGTTGTACCAGCAGC
Organism: uncultured Thermoplasmatales archaeon; assembly: GCA_964410735.1. Lineage (GTDB taxonomy): Archaea > Thermoplasmatota > E2 > DHVEG-1 > DHVEG-1 > EX4572-165. Next base: position 15,562 of record CAYPIF010000097.1, on the reverse strand, counting down.
ATCCGAAAAGACAGCATTGAACCATAAACTTATCAGAGATTTTGTGAAAAAATACAACATCAAACATTTTTATGATGTTGGCGAAGGGGTTTGCCATCAGATCGTTGTTGAAAAAGGATTAGCACTTCCAGGAAAACTGATCTTAGGGAGCGATTCTCATACTTGTTCCTATGGTGCAGTGGGGACATTCTCATCAGGTATTGATCGGACAGAAGCTGCCGCTCTCTTTCTAACTGGTGAGACCTGGCTAAAGGTCCCGCAGAGCATAAAGATCAATTTTGAAGGCGATATGAAAAAAGGTGTCTATGCAAAGGATGCCATCCTGCATATCATTGGTGATATCTCAGCATCAGGTGCAACCTATTGCTCGGTTGAATACCATGGATCAGTATCAGGCTTTACCGTAGATGACCGGTTCACCATCGCCAATATGGGTGTTGAGATGGGTGCAAAAAACTCGGTGTTCTTCGTGGATGATATTACCCGGAAATATTTGAAATCTATAGGTGTTTCTGAAACCTCTTACACACCTATCAACGCAGATGCGGATGCAACATATCAGACATCATTAAATTATAATCTATCAGATATTGTTCCCCTTGTCGCCTGCCCTCACACTGTAGATAATGTGAAACCCGCAGCAGACCTAACTGATATCACCTTGGATCAATGTCTCATCGGAACATGTACCAATGGACGACTGTCCGATCTTGAAATAGCAGCTCGGATCCTTAAAGGTCAACATATCCATAAAGATGTCCGATTGATCACCCTACCTGCCTCGAAAGAAATCCTAAAGCAAGCTCTTGATAAAGGATATATTAAAACACTAGTTGATGCAGGAGCAATGATACTACCACCGGGCTGTGGACCGTGTCTTGGTGCACATCAAGGTGTGCTTTCACCGGGAGAGCGATGTCTGAGCACCGCGAATAGGAATTTCAAAGGGCGTATGGGTTCAAAGGAGGCAGAGATCTATCTAGCAAGCCCTGCAACCGTTGCTGCCTCAGCGATCAAAGGAACCATTACCGATCCAAGAGAGGTGATCTGAACATGGCTGTTTGGAGATATGGAGATGATATCAATACCGATATGTTATTTCCAGGAAAATACACATATACGTGCAGTACTGCTGAAGAGATAAAACCACATCTGCTTGAAGATCTTGACCCGACTTTTGCAAAAAATGTGCAGAAGGACGATGTTATTTTTGCTGGTACGAATTTTGGCTGCGGAAGCTCTCGAGAACAACCCGTTGTTGGATTGAAGGCTGTTGGTGTGAAAGCAGTTATCGCAAAGAGTTTCGCTCGAATATTCTACCGATCCGCCATCAATCAAGGATTATTGCTTATAGAGATACCGCAAGCAGTGGAAGCATACCACGACGGTGATGCTGTTAATGTTGATATAGAAAATGGAAAGATAAGTGTTGGATCTCAGACATTCTCGTTTCCAAAACTACCAAAAGAGATACTGGCTATTCGAGATGCAGGTGGGCTGTTGAACTATACACGAGAGAAACTAGAGAAGAAAAAGTAATTTTCTTCTTTTTACTTTTCAATGGTGTATGTTTGAAACTGACCCTGTTTATGTTTTTTACTGAGCTGTTGGTAAATCTCCGCATTCTTTTGAGCCTGCGCTCGGTACTCTTCATTTTGTTTTACAACTTTCCCGGGAACGCCGATGACAAGACTGTTCTCAGGAATTATTGTCCCCGGTGTGACGACTGCATTTGCACCGATGATGGACCCTTTTTTTACGACCGCCCCATTCAATATAACCGAGTGGATACCTATGATACAGTCACCTTCAATAGTTGCACCATGGATCATTGAGCCATGACCCATTGAGACATTTCGTCCAAGATATACCGGGTGCTGATCATCCACATGGATCACACAGCAATCTTGAACATTTGAGCCTTCACTGATGGTGATACGGTTTTGATCACCTCTAATCACTGCATTTGGGAAAACGCCGCATTCTTTTCCGATGACAACATCTCCAATGATAACAGAGGTGGGATGGATATATGCTGTTTTATCAACAGTTGGTGTTTTTAATGTCATAACGGTTTTCCTGAATAAATAAAATCATTTTAAATGTTCGGTCCAAGAGAGAAAAACGAGTCGGAATGAATATTGGGTTGTAAGACGATGATAATTTTATAGAAAAACGATATGTACAAATAGAAGATCAATTATTTTTTATTGGGTATAAGGGTTGTGGTCGAGTCCGAAGATGGATGGTCCATCACCTAAGATCATCCGCTCTCTGCATATAACTGCGGTTTTTTTAGTCTGTATGCTACTTATTGGCACCATTCTTATTCCTTCCTGCTCGTCTGAACAGGAGATAATCACTACCATTGATTATGTGACAGTTTCCCCGGAGATTCAACCGCCCAATACTCAGTTCACAGCAATTTGTATAATATACCCAATCTCACCAGAAATCTCTGTTGTACTGTATCTTCTTAACCCGTTTGAGGTGTTAATCCCACTTGAGATGGAGTATGATACTCGTGGAAAGTTCTTCTGTACTTTCCAGTTGAGAGACCTTGGGAGATACAACTATTGGATCGAAGTTACTAACGATGATACCATCCTTCAAAAAAGTGATACGAATTATCTTTGGGTATCCATATCACCCAATGACCGTGATAATGATGGTATTCCAGATGTATGGGAACAACGATATACGCTCAATCCAGAGGACCCTTTTGATGCATCAATGGACCCAGATGCCGATACGTATTCAAATAGAGAGGAATATGAAATGGGGACAAACCCATTGGACAATAATTTTATCGAGAACACCATTTACCGTTTACGATCCAACATGGACATCATCTTTCTATCGTTCTTTGCCTTTTTTATTCTTCTTCTCTTCTCATTGTTTGGCCTACGGAGGTCGCGGGCATGGGTGTGAATTGGAGATGGGCATTCTATTTCGTCATGATCTCAAGTGGCATCATTTTTTTGTTTAGTATCTGGCAGATCATCTACGGAAAAGATGCTTTGCATCTTGTCTTGATCCTTTATAGCTGTGTGTTTGTTTCAATACTTATTTTATTTCTTCTTTCCCACTTTTTCGCCCCCGGCAGAAAAAAACGCATACTCACATTTGAAAAGACCTTGAAAGGCGGCCTCTATCATTTTCAATGTCCACACTGTCAGGGCATTTTTGCAATCAAAGAATCTATGTATGTCGATAAGAAATCTGTATTGATGACCTGCCCTGATTGTGGGTATCTTGCTCGGATACCACCAATGCCACCAGTTATAAAAGCAGCGATACCGCAAAAGAAATCAGGGAACGTTCGTTTCCAATGCCAACAATGTGGTGAGAGCCTTAGGATCTGGGCGGAGGGGACAACGATACATCCTGGGTTAAAGGTATTATCCTGTCCTTTTTGTGGGTCTAAAAAACCATTGAAACGGATCTAAGATAGTTTATGCCTGACCTTCACCGCCTCACCATAGGACCGTTTCTTCATTTCTTCACCATTCATCATGGCAACACCCACCGCCTTTAAGGTATTATCTTGTAAAAGTACGACCTCATCTCCTTTTCGAATATCATCATCTGCATCTAGGATCCCCGGCACAAAAACAGAGCCTTTTAACGTGAAATCTGAGTTAAGCGTTACGTAATACTTCTTATGTGGTAGGATTCGCTCTGCACCGTTGATGGTAAGTGAAATAAATCCTCGTTTCTCTGTTGTCATCCCAAGTTGTTTCTTATTGTGATCCATGATTTTTAGATAGGGGTATTTACCAGATATCGACGTATTATATAACAATGAATCTGCTAATGGTTCAGTGAATTGATAGGTTGCAAGAGAATGGATGTGATCGACCCATCGTTTTTTTCCAGATACTTTTTCCACATCCCCTGTTTCTTTTTTCACAAGATCTGCTAGTTGATCGATGGCATTTGAAGCATTTGGACTTCCTTTGAATTCTGAATATGATGCACCTGGTAGAATATCTTTGATGAATGAGATCATCTCTTCTGGGATATGGACCAAAATCTTCTCATATGAATTCTTTTCGAGATATTTTTGTAAAAGATGTCGTATCATCATTTTTTCATCCTCATACCAATATCCTGTCACAGGTATATCATAAGAAGATGCAGGATAGACACATTCGAGTTCACGAGGCACCAGACCCACTGGTGAGGTGAGGATGAGTTCATGGATGCTGTATGGGTTTTTTGATGAGAAGATTGCATCATGAAACTTCCGATGGGATTGTGAGAAAGAGTATGGTTTTTTCATGGAACAGGGAAGGAGAAGAAGAACGGATGCGCTCTTGGGTTTCCGATATCGGTCAATGACCCATTGTTGAAATCGAAGTAGCTCTGGTCTTTGCATGCTTTCCGCTGTGGTTGCATATAAGATGTTATCGTTATGAAGTGATGTCCGCTTCTCAATATAATCATAAGATGTTCTATTGAGAAATCGAAGAAGAGTTATCAATTGTGGTTGTGATCCGATTCGAAGTTCAACAAGTCTTCGAAGGTTCTGGTTTTGTATGTAAGTTCGTATAAGCTGTATCTCTTGAAACATCACATGATAATTATGAAGAAGGATTTTTCCAAAATCAAGTTCTGTGGGACTGGTTAGTGTTGCACAAGCAGGGCAGTTGCAGTGGATACGTTTTAGATCCTTTCGGTTCATGTTCCCAGTTGGAAAATAGAGAACGTTGTTTCTTGCTGCTAGGATCGCTTTGGTCGAATCGAAAAGATCGATACCCAGATACGTTAACAATGCCAGGTTTGATGTATCTGCAATCGAAGGTGTATACATCAATGAATCATATGAGATGGTTTCGCGGATACTTGCAATATATTCGATAAATCTCTCGGGATGCTGGTAGAGTTGTTGTGCAGATGGGAGGATATAAAGTTTATTTGTTTTTGAAACATGTTTTTCATCATAGTCCTTGTTGCCTGTTAAAAGAGTACATTCTTTTTCTTCGAGATTCCATGTTTGATGTACCCATTCAAAAAAGTTCTCAGGTAGATCCTTAGGAAATAGTGTATAATCCAATAAACCTGGCTCCCCCATAGATCTCTCAAGGTTTTGTTCAGTGAACACATTTCTACCGATCTGGATTGAAAACCTGTCAGAGTCATGTTTTTCCTTTGTAAGTATCATCTCCGCAAAAGGTGGGGCTTGATGCCTTTTTGTTTGAATGAAAAGAAGATTCGGTGTTTCAACAGACCGATTTTCATGTTGAAGTAAACCATACTGTGCTGGTCCATCAGTGTTTTGAAGACGAAAATCCATGGGCGGCCTAAACATTGTTATTATTAATATGTATTCTGCTTGATCGTATCATATGATCAGTGTCGGAAGTATCGTTGACCTGTGAACACCATTGCGATCTTATGTTCATCCGCTGCAGTGATCACCTCTTCATCCCGGATACTGCCACCTGGTTGAACGATTGCTTTGACCCCTGCTTCTGCGGCCATATCCACTGCATCTCTAAAGGGGAAGAACGCATCACTTGCCATGATCGACCCTTTGATGTTATCTTTTCCTTTATGAGTGGCGATCCGGGTTGCATCAACACGTGCTGTTTGCCCGCCCCCAATACCAACAGTATGGGTGTCCTTGACGAATACCACAGAGTTTGATTTGATATGTTTGACACATCGAACAGCAAACTCCATTGAGGTGAGTTGTTCCTTTTTTGGCTGTATCTTTGTTACGATCCTCCATTGATCAAGAGGGGTCATGGTGACATCTCGTTCTTGGGAGAGGAACCCGCCGACGACACTTCGGAAGACCATCCCTTTTCGCTCAACTGGTTTTTCTAGACCAGGCAAGCAAAGGAGACGGAGATTCTTCTTTTGACTGAACAATGCTAACGCATCCTTTGTGTAATCCGGTGCGATGATCACCTCAAGGAATAATTTGTTAAGTTGCTCTGCGACATCTTTTCCAACCTCTCTGTTAAAAGACACGATACCACCAAATGGGGAATATGTATCTGTTGCATAGGCATCTTCCCATGCCTGTAACAGAGTCTTTGCACTTGCAATCCCACAAGGGGTTGCATGTTTGATGATGACACAGGCAGGTTCTTTGAACTCCTTAATTGCTTCTATTGCTCCATCACTATCAAGGATGTTGTTATAGGATAACGCTTTTCCTTGGAGCTGTTCCGCTGTGGTGATACAGGGTTCTGCTACCTCTGGAATTGATCTATAGAATCCACCTTTCAGATGAGGGTTCTCTCCATACCGCATCTCTTGTTTCTTACGCAACGCTATTGATGTGTTCTCAGGGAGAAGTTCATCAGTCCAGATGTTCCTAAGATAGGTCGAGATGATGCTATCATATTGTGCTGTATGGGTGAATGCTTCAAGGGCCAGTCGTTCTCTTTCAGCAAGGGGCACATCTCCTTTTTTCTCTAGAAACGTGGCGATATGATCATATTGTTCTGGTTTTGTGATTACTAGAACATCCTTGTAGTTCTTTGCCGCTGATCTAATGAGGGTTGGGCCACCAATATCAATGTTTTCGATGACCTCGGTAAGACCTACGTTTGGTTTTTTAATGGTCTCTTCAAATGGATAGAGATTACAGACGACCATATCAACAGGTTTGATATCATGTTTTTTTATTGTTTCCTGATGTTCTTTATTGGATCGGAGTGCAAGTATCCCACCATGTATCTTTGGGTGCAGGGTTTTCACCCGTCCATCTAACATCTCAGGAAAACCAGTCACATCAGAAATATCAATGATAGGGATACCGTTTTCTTTTAGAAATCGTGATGTTCCACCAGTTGAAACGATATCAATATCTAACGTTGAAAGCCTTTTTACAAAATCCGCTAAGCCTTGTTTATTGGAAACGCTTACAAGGGCCCTGTTAACCTTCATTGCTCTTACCTAGATGGCATATGTCCCATGCTCATAAACATTTGGGTTGAATGAGTTCATGCAACTTTTGAAGTCGAAATTAGCAACGTCCAGTGAAACAATGAAATAGTCCAAAGCTATGAGGTTTTTTAAGATGAATAAATCCCTCTTTGATTCAGTTCCAAGCTCAAAACATCTCTTATTGCTATTGAAACTTAGTCTTCTATTGTTCCCTATTGTGTTGATAGCTGTGAATTATGCATTTGAGATATCGGGGTATCCTGTGTCATACAGTGAAAGTCAGCTTTCATTTAGCGGGGGGATCATCAAATCTCATTTCGCAGTCATGACCCAACCTGAGGTTCAACTCTATAGGGTAGCTCAGGGTGTCGATTATTTTTTTATCCTTGTCTATGGGTTATTGATCTTCTCACTTGGTGTATATCTAGGAAGAAACTTCCCAGAGAAAACAAAGTTTCGATATCTTGGATATATCACTGCCATAAGCGGGATTATCGCTGCTTTTTGTGATGCAGGTGAGAACCTGTTCATTCTTTTGATGACGTTTGATACATCTGGTTTTCCTAATCCATATGCGATAGTTCATTCCTCTTTTGCTGCCTGTAAATTTGCCTTATTAGGTTTTTCAATCGCTGCGATAGTCGTTTTATTGATAGGTTCTTTTCTCCTAAAGATGCTGCCCCGGTGGAATGCTTCAAAATAATCAAACATCCAATCATACCTTGCCCATAACCTTCTTAAAAGTTCTCCTTATTCAGCTTGTTGGAGGACCATGATTTCTATGATAAAACTGACGGGTCAGAATCTTATTGCAGGCATACCTTCATCCAAAGGTGAACGTTCGTATCAAGCGAGAGATCCGCGAACATTAGAAGAATCAACACTTGTTTTTACAGATGCAACATCATCCGAGATCTCTAAGGCATTGGACCAAGCAGAACAAGCATTTACCATCGTCCAGAAAGATAAGATACCTGATTTTTTAAGAGAGGTTTCCAACCAGATCCTTGCTCTGGGGAACCAATTACTAGAAGTTGCAGATAGTGAAACCGCTTTGAGCCGCCCTCGGCTTATCAGTGAACGGACAAGAACCTGTGATCAACTTGTTAAATTTGCTGATTTTATCGAAGACGAAAGCTTTAAGGAAATCGTGATAGAGCGATCTGATGATACAAAAAGTCCAGCTAAACCAGATATTCGGCGGATGTTAATCCCACTTGGACCAGTTGTTGTGTTTCCTGCGAGTAATTTTCCCTTTGCCTTTGGAGTATGTGGTGGTGATTCAAGCTCTGCCTGGGCAGCGGGATGCCCCGTGATCGTCAAAGCTCATCCATCACATCCAGCCACATCAGAGCTCTTTGGCCATGCAGTGAACAAAGCAATTGATATCTGTGATATGCCAAAGGGTTATTTTTCTCTGATCCATGGTAAAGATGTTGAGGTGTCAAAACAGTTGGTAACCAATCCAAAGGTTGAGGCGATAGGGTTCACTGGCTCACAAAGTGTTGGCCGGGCGATCTTTGATCTAGCCTCAGCTCGTCCCAAACCCATCCCTGTTTTCGCGGAGATGGGTTGTATCAATCCGGTATTCATTTCCACTGTCCTTTCTGATACTGCAGAACAGCTTGCAAATTCAATCACCCTTGGTACAGGTCAATTCTGTACGAAACCTGGCGTCATCTTTGTTAAAAAGGATGATGTTTCATTGATTGATGATGTTGTTAGGTTATTAAAGAAAAAAGAACCTGGCATCCTTTTAAATGAGACAATAAAAGGGAATCTAGATCGGGTGGTCTCTCGTTCACATGCTATTAACTCCGTTGATGTTCGTCTTGGTGGCCATGCCCTTAAAGACAAGGTCTCATTTGAGAATACAGTATTGGTCACTGACGCAGGTACCTATTTGGAACATGAAGTGCTTCACAAGGAGCATTTTGGCCCGGTTGCATTGTTTGTGGTCTGTGATGGTGAATCTGATTTTTTAAAGATAGCACACACTCTTGAGGGTCAGTTAACAGCAACAATCCATGTTGATACATCCAATACAGAATCTATATCAGAGTTATTCCATCTTCTTACTCGAAAAGTCGGTCGGTTAATCATCAATGGTGTTCCAACAGGTGTAGAAGTATGCAAGGCAATGCATCATGGAGGACCGTATCCTGCAACAACATCACTTCATACAACATCTGTTGGTATGTATGCGATAAAACGTTTCCTTAGGCCCATTGCCTTTCAAAACATTCCTAAAACCCTTTTACCTCATGAACTTCGATGAAGGGTTTGTTTTCTTTTTCGTGTTTTCCTCTTGCTTTATTGCCTCAGCAAGGCTTTTTTCGCCTTTGAGGACCATAAGAGCACTTTTCTGAGATATTGAGAATCGTCCTTCTGTTGCCTGCCGGCTTTTTTCTTGAATCCGTTTAATGTCCCCCTTTGTCGGTTGTAAGGGAAGCCGGCGTTGGACAATACCACCTTTTAAAAGTGCTATTGCTGCAGCAGCCTCACTATCCCGACTTGTCCGTTTTGTTTGCTGGGATTTGGTTGTCTTACTTTCATCAACGATCTCAATAGGGATGCCAAGGGGGATCAAGGAGTTAATGATACGGTTCCTGTGAAGGATAGCCCCATGACCGATACGGATAAGGTACTCTCTTGATGGATAGTTCTTGATGGATTGTCGTACGGTCTTAAGAACATTCTCAGGTGATTTCACCTGTGTCTTTAAAAGGAGGATATCATCACCAACAAAGGCAACACCAGGTTTTTCCCCTGGATCGATCCCTATCAGTACTTTGGTGTAAAGCTCTTTTCCAATGAGAAGATGCAATGCTTTGTCGATCGCTGTATCAATGGTATCGTATGCATCAGCGGCGATGACGTTTGGTGTTGAGACATCATGGATCTCTGAATGGGAAGTGAGGATGACACCGATCCTGTTAGGCACATGTTTTATCGATGTGAGTGCCACATAGGCTATGTTACGTCTTTTAAGAGTACTGACAAGATCATGGAACAATCCAAAGTTCTTTGTGAAAATCCCAATTGTTTTGATATGGGTAGGCTGAGTCATATCATCACAAATTCCAACAATTTCCTTTTATCGTTCCCAGGTTTCCTTTCCATCCAGATGCTGTGTCCAGAATGGTAACAATTCCTCTGTCAGCAATTCATCAGTCCTCATCAGGGTGAACTGTTGTTTAATAATTGATTCCAGGTGTCTGCCTAGGCTAAGCAAGGGAAGGACGCTCGTAATGAAGGGTTCTAGATCTGTGTATTCTCTTTTAATGTCAACATACCAGCGTTTGTTCTTTTTGTAGGGACCTTGTATGACCTGAGGGTTATTCTCCCATTTCTCCAAAAATTTTTCTTGGTGTGGTTCAAGATCTGTCGGTGGTCCCATATGGGTCTGCTTCTCTGAAATAGGTTCTTTGTCTGATTGAATAATGAGGTATATCTGTTTGTTCTTTTCATCGACCATGGAGAGGGTGTTATGAATGGTGAAACCAGAGGCGGTGCATACTGTTTCTATGTTGTTGCCGGCCTTTCGTATCTGTGGATAAAGGTTTTCATCGATGATGTCAGGTTTTGGAAAACGTATTCCAATATACTTGTATGGTCCCACCTGTATCAATGTTCTTATTTTGTCTAGTGACCATGGTTTGATGGGGTTAGGGAAAAAGAACGTGGTCTTTGGATCCTTTAGGTATGCGTTTGATGCTTTTTTGAAAAGACTGAATGTTTCAGGTGAGACAGCGCTTGCAACATTTCTTTCAGGATCAACAGGATCTATAACAATAAGTGTTTCAGGGAAATCAGGTATTTTTTTATCTAACAATGAGAGTTTGGTGCCGGGTTTCCATTCAACCGCTTTTGTAAGAAGATTATGGAATGCATCGAATTGAATGATGAGTATCTCACAGAGATACCCTGAGAATCCTTGAATGGATGCTTCCGCACCGTAACAACCGATCCCATGCAGGAATTGTTTGAACAAGCGAACCTCTTGTTTTTGTTCTTCTGTGATATGTTGCATCACATAGTTTGTATGCAGGGGTGTTCTGTCCACGGCGGAGAGTTTCTGGGATGCATTTTGTATCCTGTAACAGGGAACAAGTTCTACTTTGAATCCCTGGTATATTCCTCGTATGTAGGGATGTTCTGCATAACATTCCTCTGTTTTCCTTAGAATGGTTCTTCCCATGGAGATAACATGATCGGCCATGAATTCTTTTTCGGTACCAGCTGGGAACATGATGAAAAGGTCCACATCAAGGTTGTTACGCAGAAAGGTATCCTTTGCAGTGCTTCCAACAAGGGTTGTTGATGCCAAAAGATTTCTGTTTTTTATCTCCTTGTTGACTTTTAGAGTTATATCCTCAATGATCGATTCAAGGGTTCTTCTATCATCATCATTTGGCAATATTTGTTTGAGTATTTCGTTTTCGATCTGTTTATGCTTGTTCATGCTTGTTGATCCTCTTTAACACAGCACTACTGATAATGATTGCGGCGGCTGCAACAAGTATGCCCCCGATGACATCGATGATCCAGTGGATCACTAGATACATAACAGAGATGATGACACTTATCATTGAGAACAGTGTGAAATAATAATATGGTTTATTATCGGTCTGTTTTACCGCCCAGCTGATGAGTATGGACATGGCAACATGAAGTGATGGGAAACAATTGTTAGCGGTTGTGGTCGTATAAAAAAACGTGTTAATCGATGGGAAGATAAGGGCGAGTGATGAATCAAGATCGTAATAGGTGTAGACATTGCTTACGGGGAAGAATACATAAAAGGGTAATGAGAGAATATAAAGGAAAAGCAGACCGAGCGCGAGACTTTGCAGGGCTTTTTTCTGATCATCAATAAGAAAATAAAGGTTGCTGAACCAGAGGATAAAAGGGTAGACAACGATGTACATGATGACAAAAAAACCAAGTGATATATTGTTCCAGAGATAATGCATGTTTGCGACAATGCTATCCTCAATTGCTGTGAAGGCGGTTGCATAATCTGTTCCAACAAGTTGTGTTGCCCATGGATCAATAAAATTCACTTCTATGAGATGAACCGAGACCACAGCAAGTATCAGCATGAACCATGGGAGTTGACGAAAGATGTTTGATATTGATTTTTGTAAAGGCTGCATGCGTAACTTTTTGGGTAAAAAAATAAAAATACTACTACTGAAAAGGATGAGATGAAGGATCCCAACAACGAGTAATGTATCTATGATGAGACATCCCTCACAAGGTCATGTTTTTAGCATGATCTCCTTTCTTGTTGAGTAGATCGGTCCTTTTGGTGTGAGAACACTTTGTTTCAATTTGATCGAGTTCACAGGGATCTCTGAAAAAAGAGTATCTTCATATTGACCGAGTATCTCAAGGATATCATCTTTTCCTTGGGCGGATTTCATCCGACCTATGGTGAGATGTGCTGAGAATGGTTTGTTCTCTTTTTTATAGCCAAGGCTGCTTAGTTCATCATTGAGATCTTTTACTATTGGTATGAGTGGTTCCGCATGGTGTATACCAACCCAGAGGACTTTCACATAGTTCTTATTGGGAAACACGCCGGTTCCTTTCAGATGAAGCGTGAACGGTTGAGTTGCTCCAATGCTTTCTTTTATCATATTTTCTATGGTATCAACATGGGTTTCTTGGGTATCACCTAGAAATTTTAGGGTGATATGAATGTTTTCAGCTTCAACAATTTTCACGTGAGCCCCTGTCTTTTTTATCGAATCGAATAGGTCACGCAGTGGTTTGTTGATGGGGACATCAATGGCGATGAATCCTCTAAAAATCTCCATGTGTTCACCAGTTGTTTGATTTGTATCGGAATAATGTAGTGATACTAAAACTCTTTTCATTGTTATTTTAGGGTAACGTCTGTCAAATAATGTTTATAAGTCTTTGAAAAGAAAACTGATGGTTGTTGGTGAGAGAACGTGTCAAAAGAGTTGTTGTATCAGAAAATAGCTGGTCTTTCTGGTTTGATCCGCCCGTTTACCCTTTTAGCACCCTTGATCGTTTCAACAAGTATCATGATCGCTAGTTTCTTTTTTCATCAACTAACTGATTTTTCCTATGCTTATGTTTCAATGATTTTTCCCGCAAGTATCTCTTTAGCTCTTCTCAATGGTGCATCGAATGCATTGAACCAAGCAACCGATAGGGAGGCTGACTGTGTTTCAAAACCATATCGGCCAATCCCAAAATGCCTTATCAAACCAAAGGAGGCATATGGTATCGCTGCGGTGCTGTATCTAATCGCATTGTCCATTGCGGTTCTTATCCATCCAGTTTTCCTTATTTTTGCACTAAGCATCACTTTTTTCACAGTGACCTATTCTCTCCCCCCTCGCATGAAGGATTCCCTCTGGTGGAATCAGTTTTGGATAGCAGTACCAAGAGGTTTTCTAGGGATCGTCGCATCCTGGAGCGTGTTCGGTAGTGTTCTAGAGCCGTTACCCTTGATCATGGGTTGTGTTTCAGGATTGTTTCTTTTCGGAGGATCTATCACCAAGGATGTGACCGATAGATTTGCAGATAGCGCTGTTGGAACAAAGACATTGGTGAATACCTTTGGTGTCAAAAAAGCAGCAGTGTTCGCTCTTCCCTTCCTCTTTTTCCCCTTTATCCTGGTTCCGATCTTTATCGATGTGGGAGTATTGACTCAATCATTTTGGATACTTACGTTTTTTGCGATACCTGGATTTTATATCTTCTGGTTGCTGGTACAAGATGAACGACCTAGCCGGTTCTTTGAAAATACCGCTGCATGGTCCGTGATGTATCTAACCTATTTTTTGTTCGCATCCTGTTTTTCAGTTGTAACGATTGTGAGTAGCATTTGGTAGACATTTCATTAATCTAAGACAGATATGAAATCTATCAATGATTTTCTATTGAAAAGGATAATAATCGTATGGTATCTCTGGACCTATTTTTACCTGTAAGGCTGTTCCAAAGTAGAAGCAATCCATAGAACCAATCTCTGATACCTGTATCCCTGTGAAACCAGACACTCCAGGATAAAAGATCCCACCATCAAATAATATTATCAGTATTGGTACTCTTTTCAGTTGACCATAGAATGATCCAACCCAGCTTTTTATACCATTGAGACCTACTGTGGTGATCCATCCGTTGGCTGGATATGTATCAGATAAGCTCCTTAAGCCCAATCCAATGGTATAACCAACAGGCACATGATTATAATATGAAAGTATTGAATAAAATAATATGAAAAAAAGTGGTGCGGACAATAATACACTTAGTTTATGAAGTATTGTTAAATTGTTCTCTTCTGTATATTTCAACAGTTCTAAAAAGACATAAGTTGGTTTTGTGATGATCCGGGCAATGTTTGATTCAAAGAAAGTGTTTTCAGTACTTCCAGCGATGAAACAGAGAAAATTACTCTTATTTTCAACAATTTGTCCTGCATTTATGTAATTATTCATCATGTTAGATGGACTATAAATCATATCACTCAGAATAAATCGGAGTGTTTGTTCAGTACTCATCTTGCCGAATAATCCATATTTACCTAGATCATCGATCATTTTTGTATAGACTTCTTTTGTTTGAGCAATTGTTGAAACGTGGGATAATTCGTTTCTAAAATCATTGATGCAGGATTTGATCATGTTTACTTCATTATTAGTTAGATGTATGGTGTGAACGTAGTCAAGTCCAAGGAATCTAACAGTATATTCTAAACGTTGTTCATTGTTCCTATCAGATATTGAAACAACAGACGAAAATGATGATAACAAGATAATTGCAATAGTAAAAATACAACCCCCCAGTCGGTTCATATTCATGTTCCCTTAGAATATTATGTTTTGATCTCTAATTTATAGTTTGCTATAAACATGATATTTGAAAAATATGAATATTTTGTTTTTTCAAAAATTATATAATAGGTTCTCAGTATTTTGTTATGGTGGTTGACAATGGAGGATGATGAACTTGAATCAATTGATGTTACGATGAGTATGAATGTGAAAACCTTGGTATTATTATTGTTTTCTTCTACTGTTGGATGTGGTATTTCAATACTCTTAGGCATATCATTTTCAGATAGTCTTTTCACAGCTATTTCTGGCATTGTTTTTGGGCTGACCATGGGATTTATAGGGAATTATTTTATTTTAACAAAAATCCCATTTTACACAGTGAAACTTATTCGGAATGATGCTGATGAAGAAGATGAGATAGACGTGTATCCGAGTACGATGAAGCTCACATAAATGAACAATAATGGCCCACTTTAGATATATATTGTATACAATAGATTTAAATGTTCAACGGTAAATACAGTATAATAGAGTATTCGAGGGATTGAAATGAAAAGGGAAGTTACTATGCTCTTTGGTATTCTTTTCATGGCGATGATTCTTGTTTCACAGAACCCTATTGCTCTCAACATTGAAGAGAATAGTGAACAAAACGTTTCATATACACCAATCTGTGATATTCGATTGTTCTTTTACCCTGAATTCAACACAACAGGGGATGTCGCCTATGCAAAGGATATATCAATAGCCGGTTTTCATATCCTTGAGATAATGTATTACAATGCAAGCTATGGTTCAGCCACAATCAAAGGATTACTTCAAACCATTACCTATGA
>CAYPIF010000096.1:0-30546 GCA_964410735.1 uncultured Thermoplasmatales archaeon | reverse complement strand
AGAGAGTATATTAAGAAACAAGGGCGGAAAGGAAAACAGCTAAAGCTCTTCGATTTTCCTTAATCATGCCCCATAGCTTGCTATGGGGTTCTTGACTTGCTATCATTCTCATAATTTATCTACTGTTTAATCTTTTTTTTAACAGCATAGCTATGATGATTAGAATAAGCCCTACGATTGAAACCGCTGTAGGTATTGAATTGCTGCCTAGAAGCATATCTGTACCTGTTGCGATTATCAGCATGAATCCAAAAACTGCGAAAAGAAGGGCAAATTTTGATTGTTGTTGATTCTGCATCTCATTCACCAATTATTTAGAGATTGATGTAGTGTTTTTCCATTTAATAGCCTTTACATTCATTTAAGCACTGTAACAATAATAAATGAAAATTTGAATAAAATTCTATATTTTCCCAGCTTTATAATTTTTTATGTACCACGGACATGTTAAACAGCTTTGTTTTGAAGAGGTATGTGTCTTTAAT
The DNA here is from genome assembly GCA_964410735.1 of uncultured Thermoplasmatales archaeon. Taxonomy (GTDB): domain Archaea; phylum Thermoplasmatota; class E2; order DHVEG-1; family DHVEG-1; genus EX4572-165. Next base: position 30,061 of record CAYPIF010000096.1, on the reverse strand, counting down.
CCCTCCTTTGGAATGCCCCAGCATTCTTTTCCATGCCCGTAGATAAAAACCTCGCAGTTCTGCTTCTTTGATGGTGGACATTTCATGTATTCCCAGCAATTCATACCATGAACTAATGTCTTGAGCTATTGATAAACTTTATTTTAGTCAATTATTTTGAAGAAGTTTATTCTAAACCCCTTTGGTCCTTTAGCCCATGCCCATTACCTTACTGAGAAGATACCCTGCAACCCAAATGCCCATTATGACGAGGCTTACCGTTGCTATTTCCCATTTCTTCATGGAAAACCTCCCACTGTAAGGTATGTTAAATATTCATGTGTATTTAAATCTTATCAAAACACTTGTTTTAAATTTTTATGATGAAAAGGAATATATCGAATATAATCTACTTTTCCCTCGAGTTTTCTATATAGAATAATTCCAAAGATCTATCGTGTTCTTAAGAGCTGCGTAAATCCTTCTTTTCAATGTATCATCGATCTTGTAGGATGCAATTCTGATCTTTTTCTGTGATTCGATATATTTTTCAAAGGTTGGTCGTATCACATTGAACCCATTGATATTGAAGGATGAATAGAATTTTTCCATAAATAGGAGCGGTGTTTTTAAGAAATCCTCGTATCGAACTTCGATGAGATTTTCCTTTGGTATCAATTCCTTTTCCTTGAAATATTTCACGTGCATCCGATTATACATATCAATCATAGCCGTTTCAAATATCTCCCAGGATGGAGGTTTTTGAAGACATTGCAAGGTCATCTCCTTCTCAATATTTCTTTTCATGGAAAGATAGACATGGTATGGATTTCGATAGATATGGATGAATTTTGCATTAGGAAATAACTCTAAAAGTAGTTTTACACGCGCAGTATTTGAAGGATTTTTAAACACTAACTGTTTTCCCTTATAATACAAGGTTATTTTTCTTGCATAGTACATGAATATTTTTTTGAAATCATTGATTTCCTTCTCAGGGATGTTCTGAAAATCGACATAGTTGTTATATAAGCCCATATTCGACGGGAAGAGCCAACCATTGTAGAATGAATACGGGGAAAGGTTTCCCAATGCGTATTCTTCCTCTTGGGGGAAATCTGCTGCAAAATCAACATCATCCTGTGGTCTCTTCTCTGGAAGGGAGGATTCGACGATTGGTCTAACTAACTTTTCAAAACCTAAAAAGAGTGATGGCACGGTTACCTGGATTGTTGTGGGAAATCCGAATTGAGGATCTTGAGAAAAGAGGTTATGAATGTAAGTAGTTCCACTGCGCCAATGCCCTAAAATGAAAATTGGTGGTTTATCGATATTTGTTTTGTGAATATGCTTATCGAACTTGACACGTTCTATGGTATTTAAAGGGGATAAGATAAGGCTTAATGTTGTTGCATAAACGGCACGCGGAAACCCCATAGGTGTTACTTTGAAACGATTTTGTCCTAATAGTTTTAAGAGATTCGTGAATGTCGAACCTGCAAGTGGTTCATAGCTTACATCGAGTGGATTTATATCAAAAATATCAACGTGCACCATTTTTGTCTCGTCCCCTGTGGTCCTCTTTTTCATTTAAGAGTATGTTCTGCCTTTTCAGTAAGTATAAACATTCTACGTGCTTTATATTAATTTTGGTCAAAATGATAAAAATACGTCAATAAACGAATGTGAATAGTCACATTATATAAATACGATGAAATAATACACTATGGGGATTGCCTGTGCCGACCGAAAAGAAAAAACCAAAATTCGATATCAATAAGGAATTAACGATTCCGACAAAGACACTCATGGATTTGTTTCGAAAAGTAGCAAAAGAAAACAAACAGAACAATGCCACTTTTTTCAAAGGAAAATTCAAAACATATTATGAGGTTGAGGGAGAAATTAACAGACTTAGCAATGCATTCCAATCACTTGGGATAAAAAAAGGAGATCGGATAGCGGTGATTCTACCGAACTGTCCACAATTTATCACATCCTTCTTTGCAACCCAATCCCTTGGTGCGATATTCACTGCATTGAACCCAATGAACACGCCTCATGAGATCCAAAAACAACTGAACGATGCTGAACCAAAACTTCTGATAACATTAGATATTTTCACTGACAAGATCAAAGAAATAGAGGATGAACTTAGCGTAGAACATGTCATTATTACCTCTGTTGCACGTGAGCTACCAGCATCAAAGAAATACATCTATAAACTTATCACCATGCGTAAGAAGGTCCCATTAAAGAACAGTCTAAATTATGATACACTGATCAATCAACACAAAAATAGCGTGATCGATGTTCCAATAAACCCCAAAGAAGATGTAGCAATCCTTCAATATACTGGGGGAACAACAGGGACTTCAAAAGGAGCGATGCTCACTCATTTCAATCTTATTTCACAAACAGAGGTTTTAAAATACTGGCGAACCGGGTTAGATAAACAACCAGATGGACAAATAAAGATTGCCGGAGTACTTCCCTATTCACATATCTTTGGATTGACATCATCATTCCTTTGGCCCATTGCTGAAGGAGCAACCATCTACCTGATCCCTGATCCCCGAAAACTTGAAGAGGTCATGGAAGTCGTTGACACCTACAAGATCCATTTCCTTAACTGTGTCCCCGTGTTTTTCCTTAAATTCGCCACTCATCAAAATGTTGACAAATATGATTATTCATCACTTCATCTCTGTATCTCTGGTGGTGAAAGCCTACCTGCTGAAACAGTGAAGATCTTCGAAGAAAAGACCCACTGTCTTCTCATCGAAGGATACGGGCTCACAGAAGCATCACCGGTCACCCATGCGAACCCACCGAACAAGGAACAAAGGAGAACAGGCAGTATTGGAGTACCAATACCAAATACTCATGCAAAAATCGTTGATACGGAAACCGGTGAGGTCATCACAGAGCCTGATGTCTCCGGTGAAATATGGATAAAAGGTCCTGGTGTGATGAAAGGATACTGGCGAAATGAGCAGGCGACAAAGGACTCTATCGTTGATGGGTGGCTTCGAACAGGCGATGTGGCGGTCATTGATACTCAGGGGTATTACAAGATCATCGATCGGTTGAAGGATATGATTATTGTTTCTGGTTACAAGGTTTGGCCGACAGAGGTTGAAGATATCATTCTTTCCCATCCTGATATACTTGAAGCAGCTATCATACCTCATCATACTGAAGTGGGTACGAAACTGAAAGCAGTGCTGGTGAAACATCATACCTCTGAACATATAACAATTGAGGAGCTACGGGCGTACTGTAAACAATCCCTTGCGCCCTATAAGATACCCTCCTGTCTTGAATATCGTGATGCATTACCACGATCCCTGGTGGGAAAGGTTCTAAGAAGGGATCTCCAAGTACAACCTGCCTAATGGTATTTCAATGAAACACATTCAGATACTCTTTTGTTATTTTCTTCAAAATTATGTAACGTTAAAAGGGGGCAGATCATGAACACCATGTTAAAGAAATGTAAAAAATACAAACGCTCAGGGTTACCTACCATTGCGAAACGGGCTGGACTTTATCCCTATTTCAACACCATCACGAGTGAACAAGGGCCGATTGTGACCATGGATGGTAGAGATATCATCATGTTAGGGAGCAACAATTATCTTGGTATGACCGGGCATCCTGAGGTTAAAAGGAAAGCGATCGAGGCCATTGAAGAATTCGGTGTTGGTACCACAGGTTCCCGGCTTCTCAATGGGACGTTTCAGCTCCATGCAGAATTAGAGCAACGTCTTGCCCGGTTCCTTGGAAAAGAGGACTGTATTGTTTTCTCAACAGGTATGCAAGCAAACCTTGGAGCTATCGCAGCGATGATATCGCCGAAACATGATGAATGGGCCGTATCAGATGAATTGAACCATGCATCTATCATTGATGGACTTACCCTGGCTAAGATTGCCAAAGATAAAAAACTGATTTACAAACATAATGATGTCCACGATCTATCGGAGAAAATTGCATTTACTCCGAAAGGAAACTCAATGATTATCACTGAGGGTATCTTCTCGATGGAGGGGGATATCTCCCCGATGGACAAGATTGTATCTATTGCAAAGAAACATGATGCAATCATCTATTTGGATGATGCACATGGTATTGGTGTATTAGGGCCAAACGGTCAAGGTACCGCTGCTCATTGTGGTGTCACAAAAGATGTTGATATCATTATGGGGACGTTTTCAAAGAGTTTTGCATCAAGCGGTGGATATGTTGCAGCAAGCGCAGAGATTTGCAATTGGATTCGCCACAAAGCCCGTGCGTTCATTTTCTCCGCAAGTATGCCCCCTGCGAATTGTGCTACGACCCTTGCCGTCCTCAACATCATTGAAAAAGATAACTCGTATCAGAGAAACCTCCTCTTTGTAGCAGAGAGGATGCGGAAAGGATTATCTGAAGCAGGGTTTGAGATTGGTAATTCCACGACCCCGATCATCCCCGTTATTGTTGGTGATGATATCAAGGCGTTTAAATTCTTCAAAAAACTACTTAATAGAAAACCCGTTGGGATCTTTACAAATCCGATACGAGCTCCTGCAGTTCCAGAGGGCAGGGAGCTCCTGCGGACCTCATATATGGCAACGATGACCCCGGAGATCATCGATCAAGCATTGGAGATATTCGAGGAAGTCGGTAAAAAAATGAAAATGATCTGATATGATACTTAGTTCATAGGTATGGTTGGAACGAGCATGGATAAAAAGATCATGTTGATCACTGGAGCATCATCTGGCATTGGTAAGGCTTGTGCAGCGTATTTTTCAAAAAAGGAGTATACGGTCTATGGGACAAGTAGAAAGGCATCATTCCCACCATCAAAAACAAAGAATCATGCTCCCATCATGATACAGATGGATATACGAGATGAAGGATCCGTGAAACAGGCGATTGAGCATATCATCAAGGAGCACCATCGAATTGATGTGGTCATTAACAATGCAGGGTATGGTATTGCAGGCCCTGCTGAGGAGACGAGTCTGCAACAAGCACAGGAACAACTTGATACCAATTTCTTTGGATCGGTCCGTGTGTGTAAAACTGTTCTCCCCTATATGCGAGAAAAGAAGGATGGTCTGATCATCAATGTTAGTTCCATTGGTGGTGTCATGGGCTTACCCTATCAAGCGTTCTATAGCGCATCAAAATATGCAATTGAGGGATACACCGAGGCATTACGCATGGAGGTCAAACAATTCGGGATCAAAGTTTCCCTGTTGGAACCTGGTGACATCCAAACCTCTTTCACAGACCTACGTGAAAAAAACAAAAAAATGAACGATTCAGTATATGCAGCTTCATTTCAACAGGTAATGGAGATTGTTGAAAAAGAGGAACGAAACGGGGTTTTGCCTGTTGTTGTCGCTAAGAACCTGGAAAAGATAATCAACGCATCTAAACCAAAACAACGATATCGGGTTGGATCGTTCTCGCAGAAATTCGCTGCGGCTCTCAAAGGCACTTTCCCTGATAGGCTTCTGGAATGGATCCTCCTTAAGTTCTATAATGTTTAAGCTAGATTACTTATTGTAGCAAAAAAATGAACTTTGGATAGGCAATGTTTATTATCCCATTTTTTATTTAGCCTCTGATAAAGTATGAAAGCAGTCGTATTTGGCGGAGCTGGAATCGAAGGTAGTTGGGCTGTTCATTGTCTTGCTCAAACAGATGTGATCAATGAGATTGTTGTCGCTGACATTGATAAAACACGTGGTGAACATCTCCAACGGACTGATGAGACGATTCATTTTCAATATGTTGATGTTAAAGAGAAAACAAGTATCTTTCGTGCACTTGATGATGCGGATGTTGCTGTTAACTGTGTTGGTCCATTTTATAAATATGCTGAACCGATCATGCAAGCGGTTATCAACAAAGGTGTCAACTATGTTGATATCTGTGATGATTATGATACAACACAGGTCCTTTTAGATGAGTATCATCGGCGGGCAAAAGAAGCAGGTATCACTTGTATCGTAGGTCTTGGGGCTAGTCCAGGGTTAACGAATATCATGGCGAAATATGGTTCGGAACAACTGGATCGAACAGATGGTATCAGTGTCTTTGTCACCCGAGGTCTTACGGAGGAAGCGGGTGGCGCTATCCCTTATCATATGATGCACTGTTGGATTGGTGAGGTTCCAGTATTTAAAAATGGTCAGTTCACCAAAGCACGAGGACTTATGGATGGTCAAGAGATCGTCACCTTCCCGGAACCATTTGGGCAGGGTTCTGTCTATTACTTTGGTCATCCAGAGACCGTGACACTCCCTCGATATATCTTTGGTTTGCAGAATGCATGTTGCAAAGGAACATTCTTCCCTGATCAATTCAGACAATTGCTTTTACAGGTGGAATCACTAGGGCTTATCTCAGAGGAACCAGTTTTGGTAAATGGGGCGGAGGTTTCACCAGTTGATTTCCTTGCATCATTCCTACCAACTCTTGGAAAACGTGTTGCGACTAGTGGGCTGAATATACCTACTGGTGGTGCGGTGATGGTCCGTGTCCAGGGTGAAAAAAATGGGGACCCTCGGACCCTTTTCTATGAGGGCTCTGCAAATATGAAACAGGGAACAGCAACACCTGCTGCAATCGGTGCGGAGATGCTTGCGAGAGGTGAGATCGAGACGCCTGGTGTCTATGCCCCAGAGGGTTGTATCCCTGCAAAAGAATTCCTTAACCGTATCCGTGGGAGAGAAGGATTTGGGGATGTCTACATCTCAGTAAAAGAAAAGCTTACTGGGCGGCTCTAAAAAGGTTCATTTTGGTTAAGCTGATATTGCAGTATTCTCCCTAAGGATCGTCTTTTTTTTACCTTAGACCAAATACTTTTTAAAAGGAGGTCTTCTTCAGGGTTGTTTGATGAAGACGTACTCTGGTGAACCTAAGAAATACGATCGGTCCCGAAAATCGGTTGGTCGGATGATAGCGCTCTTCCTTATCACCATCACCGTTTTTTCGCTTGCTTTGGTTCCGCCCGTGTTGCTTTTGGCCGTGTATTTTTACTTCATGAAGAGTTTTTTACTCACTATAATTTTTCTCCCAGTTCTCCTTGTACTTGATTTTTTGATACTTGTTGTTTCAACCGCTTATGTTACGGGTGGTATCATCAAGATCTTTCATGTTGCCTATGATGAAGGGGAATATGGGAAGGGTATCACCGATAATATGACCTTCAAATTTAGTCTTTATTATACATTGTATAGGCCTACAGATAAATTGCTTAAGGTCTTCTTCATCCCACCACTATATGCAAAATATCTTACCTTGATCGGCGCAAGGATCGGGAAACATGTGTTCTTTGGAGGTAGAAACAATATTGCTGATCCCTGTGCTGTGGAGATTGGGGCAAATACCCTTATTGGTGGTGGCGCATCTATTTTTTCTCATCTTGGTGAGGAAAAGCTTATTATTAGGAAGGTGAAGATCGGGCAGCGGTGTCTAATTGGTGCTGAATCATTGATCATGCCTGGTGTTGTTATGGAGGATAATGTGGTGGTTGGTGGGAAAAGCCTTGTTACTAAGAACCAGGTGTTAAAGAAAGGAAAGATGTATGGTGGGGTGCCTGCGGTAGAGATCAAACGTGAAAAGAAAGAATGATCTGTGTGTCTCTTTAGTTATTTGTTCATCTCAATAGAAGGAAATATATATGGATATATAGAAAATAGATACTATATTGATAATGTATTTATATATTGAGACAATACTTTTTCCGATATTCCTGTAAAACATATGTTTTCTATAGGATATCATTAACGGCGATAGAATATATGTTGGGGAGTGTATGAGTCCAACGAAATCAACCGAAATATCTTACAACGACAAAGACCTGGTACAAAAGAGTTATAGGTTTTTTCAACAGAGAATCCTCACATGAAATTGGTCAAAAGGAACAACGGAACACTAGAAAAAGAGGGGCGATGAATGGAAACAAGGAAGGTCCAAATAACAGGGAAATCAACCTATATCATCTCATTACCGAAGACATGGGTGAAAAAGGTAGGTATAACCAACGGGAACAGCGTTGCAATGCTTCCACGATCTGATAGCACGCTCTTGATCAATCCAAAGATAAACCAAAAGAACGATGATACCCCGCCCACTCATATTATTTTAGAGGCAACTGATATCGATACCTTGTTTCGTAAGTTCATTGGCGCGTATCTTGCTGGTTTCAGTTTGATCGAGATCATTAGCAAGAATCGTTTTACCCCTGACCTCCGGCAAAAGATCCGAATACTCACACATAATGTCATTGGCCCAGAAATCATTGATGAGGCAATTGGTACCATTAAGATAAAAGACCTTCTTGATTCCAGTGATCTCTCACCGAAACAAGTGTTGAAACGGATGTATGTCATCACCCGGGGGATGCATAGAGATGCCATTGATGCATTGCAGCGACAGGACATGGATCTTGCGGAGGATGTGACCACTCGGGATGATGATGTTGATAAATTCTATTGGCTGATAGCGAAACAATACAATCTGATCCTCAATGATATGTTCTTTGCAGATAAGATGAATATCAATGCAAAGGAGATATTAGGGTATCTGCTTGTCGCTCGTTCCGTTGAACGTATCGCAGATCATGCAAAGAAGATAGCGACAAATGCGAAGAATATCTCTGTTGACCATGAATGCGTCGTCAAGATCGTTGAGATCAGTGAAAAGATAATGAAACTTTTTGATAATTCATTGACTGCATTTCATCGGAATAAATTTGAGGATGCCAATGTGGTGATCAATGAGGCAGCACCCCTTTCAGAGCAGATCAATGACCTGAAACATAAGGTATTTTCCGTTGAGACAGAGCCACTTGTTGTTGCATCTCTTGCGTATATCATTGATAGTCTTGAACGTACCCGGGCGTATGTAATTGATATCGCTGAAGCATCTATCAATCATCAATATGCAACGATGATGGTTGAAAAAGATACATAAGAATAGAGTACTATATAGACACTGTATCCTTTTATAGAATATAATCATAAACTCTATATTTATTCTTTGATTTTTGGTACTTGTCAGAATACAAAAGACAACAGAGATGAATTCATCCGACAAAGGCCAAAAATTGATCCCAGGGGGAGGTCCTCAATATGGGGAGTTACTCGAATCGTTCACTGCCCATACCCTTTCCCCCCTCACCAATCTTTTTGTGTGGAATTCATACGAACAATTTTTTTTTTTAAAATGTCTTCCAATGAGATTGGATCCACTGTCGAAAACCAATGGTGAAAACACAGATACCAAAAATTAGCAATATTACCCAATCAAACCAGAAATCTAACGATGTTGGGACAGGCGCAGGATAGATACTCTGCGGGTAAAGCAGTCCTTGGGTGATCATCCGTAGTCCATGAGCGATCATCGCTGAACCAGCTAGAATAATGATGATAATTTGAACACGATTCGATGAACCCTTCCAAATCCCTTTTTTCATTCCCACACCAGGAAGAGATATATAGATTATGGTATCTATAGTTTTCTATATATCGTAAATAGATTATAACTGTTCAAAAATCGAATACTTTTTATCCTATATAACTATCCTTTTTTTCCTATTGAGGGGTTTTATGGCAATCAAGCTTGAAGTGTACAAAAACGCGACGGTTCGACTGAGAAACGGCGATATAAAACAATATGCTGCGATTTATCCAACTTACAACGGACTTGTCACGGGAACCCTTATCGAGCAAGAGAACCTTTATACAAAGAGCGTAAGAAGGAGATTTGGGAAATCAAAACCAGTTAAAGAGCAACTTGTTAGCTATCACATCTTTGAGGATAGTGGTTTTTTACGTGATGGGAGCTACACCTTTTTTAATGGTGAAAGAACCTTTGCATACACAGACAAATTGACAAATGATGAGATCGGGGATCAACTTCTCTACTCCATGTTATAATCATTTTTTAAGACAATAGATGTTTTTTGGAGTTCTAATTGAACTCATTTTTATTTATGTGATGCAAGGCTCATAGTTACCCGGTATAAGAGCTTGTCTGCCTTGCTTTGTAGTTTTATAAAAACTCCACAGACCAAAGATGAACATAATGGTGCCAAGTATCGCTAGTGCCATCCAGTCAAACCAGAAATCGATTTTTGTTGGAACTGGTGCAGGATAAATACTTGTCGGATAAAACAATCCTTGGACCATCATCCGTGCTCCATGCGCAATCATCGTTGATCCAGCAAAGACAAAGAATACATTCCAAACACTCTTTTTCCATTTTGAATGAGTCATAAAGATGTTTTGCATCATCTTTTCATCTCTCCAGAACCTTACTAAAGGTATGTTCTGTGAAGATGGTACTTAAAATAGATCTGTGATTCTTACACTTTGAGAAAATATCCCGGGTAATGTTTTTAAAAACAAAGAGTAACGATAGGAAAAAGGCTTATCTATTCGCGTGATGACTCAGTTCTTTTTGGATGTCTTCTTCTGACATGGTCAGGAATCGTCCCGTGTGATAAATTCGTAGCAGGTTAATGAATGCTTGTTGCATTTGTTTGTTCTGCTGTCGTTCTTTGTCATTTCGTTCGAAATAGATAAGTTTCGATTCAATCCAGTTATGTTGTACCATATTTGTACTTTCACCTATTTTCTTCTAATGGCTTAAAAGACCAACTCTTATATATAGAATATTTCTGTAAAATATATATTCACTATATTTTCGGGTGTGGAATTATTTGCAGGGTACGTATTATTCATTATTACCTGGCACAAAAACTATATGATTTACATCTAACATCTTTTTATACATGAAAAAAATCTTGTATATGGTGAGGAAATGAAAACAGTCATTATATATTGGTCTCGATATGGCAATGGAGAAAAAATTGTGAAACACCTTGAAACAACGTTAAAAGAGAAAAAAGCAGAAGTAACGGTCCTTAAAACAGCAGATGCGTATCCTGCAGCGATGCCCAAAGCAGATCTGTATGTGTTCTCCGCACCAGCTGAAGCATTCAACCTTCAGAAAGATATGAGGTCCTTTATGAAAAAACTACAAGGCATGGACGGGAAAATATATGGCATCATCAACACCCATGGAATGAATCGGAACTGGCTTGGAAAGATGGAAAAACTACTCAATAAAAAGAACATGGAAAAGGTTGCAAGTGTTGATTTTAAGGTCGGAAAAGAAGCAAACACAGGTAATGGCCTCACAAAAGGGTGGGAAAAGAAAGTCGAAAAGTTTTCTGAAACATTAGTATCTTCAGCAAAATAAGAGGTATTCATGCAATTTCCAATATAGACTTTTGCCAAAAATCCTCATAAATTCATGTCTAAAACGGATGATATGCTGAACTAATTGGCCTTTAGTATCTCATATTTTAAACTTTATCAGCGATCTCTTCAGCCCATTCTTTGGCAGTATCAGGTTTCATCGTCTCCTTTTTTTCATCATACTTTGCCCATTTTTCAGGGATCTTACCGGGAAAGGAAACCATGGACTCAGGGTTGAGATCATATTTTTCTGCTATGGGCTGTAAAAATTTCGTTGCAGCCTTATCCGGTTCCTCGATTGCCATACCACTTGATAGAAAGATATAGAGTTTCTTGCCGGAGAGTTCTTTTTGTTTGAGAATCTTCTTCCAACGTCCATACACATGGAACATTCGTACGCCGGTTCCCAAAATAATCGTATCGAATTCTGTGATCTTTGGGATATCAGTAGCAAGATCTCTTATCTCAACAGATAATCCCTTAGCAGTAAGCGCGTCAGCAATTATCTTAGCATATTCCTCTGAAGCCCCACCCTTTGTAAAATACGCAACGAGAATTTTACTCTTCATCACCATTTCTCCATCATGTAAAAATTGATTTTCTCATAGGTTTATTAAGATTTCCCTTGAACCTCGGAGGAAACAAGGTAAACTACTTATAGGTATTTCGTTCTTTTTTGCTCCATATTTTTTTTATATGAGCTTTCTTATACATTGATAGATGAAAAAACCACACCTGTTTCTTCTTATCATCATATTGTTGCTTGCGCCTATCACTCAAGTACGAACGGAAACAGTTTTAAAACCTATGGACCAACATGTTACGATAGCAGAAAAAATGCTTGGCATCGATGCAAACTATGTGAATGATATGAAAAATATCCCCTTTTTCACATGGAAATATCACTCCCAGCGAATTGAACCATATTCATTCTTTTCGGAGAATGGGGTCGATTCCTTCCGATTAAGACTCTTTACAAAAGACAATGGATCCTATGGTCTGCAGTATGCAATTGAGACCGCTAAAACTGTCCAACAACATGGTATGCAACCCTATATGGTTCTTTTTCTTAGTAGTGATTGGGCTGATTTTGGAAAACAACCTGCACCAGAATCATGGGTCACAGAATATGATTGGTATAATCTAACACTGGAACAACAAGGAGATATAGTTTTTGAGTATACCAAAGAAACAGTATCCTCTTTTTTGGAAAATGATATAGATATCGACCTCTATGAGATCGGAAATGAAATTGATTATGGGATCTGCGGTATTTTTGAAGACGATTCTGAAAAAAGGGAAAATATATCATATATGAGACAAAAAACCTGGAAAGAAATGGCTTTTATAATCAAGAGGGCGATAGAGGGGGTGAAATCTGTTGATAGCACGTCTCAGTTCCTCCTTCATATTACTCACTGGTGGGATCACAATTTCTCAAATGGGTTCTTTAGCTCAATGATAGAATCAGGGGTACCACTTGATTATCTTGGTTTTTCATTCTACCCCTCCTCAGGTATCTATAATATCTCAGAGTCTTTTCAAGGTAGAGGGAATGGTACACGATCCTATCAGTTGTTCAAAGAGACCATACAAAGCATATCGGATTCACTTCAGAAGAACATCATCATCTGTGAATTTGCCTATCCAAGCTCAGAAATCATTTTTGGACCATTCTCTTGGTTCAATCATGAAGTAGAAGGATACCCATTGACAAAAGAAGGGCAGAAAACATGGGTGGCTGATTTCTTAACATGGTGTTACAAAGAACCTGCAATCGAAGGGATGTTCTATTTTAGCCCTGAGTTCTATTTCTTCATCTGGGCGCCATTGTCATTCTTCTCCTATTTTGGATCAGGAAAACCAGTACTCGACATATATAGACCATGCGAGAGTGTCTAGATTTGTTACTACATTATTTGAATAGAACCCAAAGTTTGCTTTAGGATAGTATGAATATGGTTGAATTGGTCAACTACTCCTTAGTGTCAATTAAGGTATGATTTGGGAAAAAATATTAATAATTTTAATGGGTTTTTTAATATATGGAATTAAAGAATGGATCAATTATTTCTCTCCTCTTTATTTTAACCATTGTTTTTTCTATATTATCAGGTTGTACACATCCTCCAGACTCAGAGTACATTGTTTTTCCAAATATTATATATCAAGAGGTCCCGGATATAGACGATACTCTTGTTTCCCTTGATCTCTACATACCCCAGATTACACAAGCCGTGTTACGTGATCCTGTATCGGAACATATGAATCATCAATCAACCATTCAACGTTTAAAAAACATCCAAGGTTCCCTTGGATCATCAAATAGTGGACGACCTGTGATGATTTGGGTACATGGTGGAGGATGGCGCACTGGTGATAAAGCATATCATCTTGAGTATAAGATACCTTATTTCATCAATGAAGGCTGGATCTTTATCAGCGTCAATTACCGTCTCTCACCATACGATCTACCAAATGATCCTGATGATCTAGACCCGGATCGTATCAAATATCCTGTTCATAGCCAGGATGTCTCAGCAGCAATTGCATGGGTACATGAACATATCGATGAATATGGTGGAGACCCTGAAAACATCTCCATAATGGGTCATTCAGCTGGAGCAAATATTGTTGCCACCATTGCAACGAATCAATCCTTTCTTAATGTCTATGGGCTATCAAATGGATTCCTTAAGAATATCATCTGTCTAGACACAACAGCCTACGATATTCGTGAACGATGTGAGACCAAAGGCATGTTGTATCTGAATGCATTTGGAACAGATCCTGCTGTTTGGGATGATGCCTCACCTATGAACAATATCGAAGAAGATGAGCACCTCCCCTCCTTTTTCGTTGTAATCCGGGGTGCAGAGACACGAATAGATCAGAACAGACAGTTTGTTGAGATGATCAATCAAACCAATACTCGTACACAATTGGTTCTAGCTTTAGGGTATGATCATTCAGAGGTTAACCTAGCAATCGGTGACCCTGATGATGACATTATCACCCCGGAACTTAGCAAATTCCTAGGATTTAACGGATCAGAAACCTATTTCAGGCAAGTCTATGTTCAACAGGGAGACAAGCAGAAATCATCCGCCGTTGTTGATCTGAACTCTGATGGTTTCCTTGACATTGCGATAGCGAGTTCAAACAATATCTATCTCATCCGTAACAATGGTGATGAAACCTTTACAACCGTTACATCAATGAATAGTACAAGTGCAACAGGATGGGGAATACATGATTTCAATGCTGATGGCGTCCTTGATCTCTATCTAGCTCAGACCGAGACATCAGATTGTATGATCAATAATGGCGATATGACGTTTACCTATATGGAGATGGGTAACGAGGGAGAAGGAGTCGTTCGGACCGCGTTATATGCTGATTTCAATAACGATGGATGGACTGATTCATATCTTTCTACCTCTGCGTTTAATATGTATCATTCATGGAATCAACTACATCCAGGTCTTCCCAAAGAAGGATTTGGAGAGGATATCATCGATACCATCCTTCAACCACCTATCCCAGATTTTTTCCATAAATATGCTGATGCACCTGGAGGTGCCCAAGGCGAATGGTCGAACAAACAATTCAAAGGTGCGGTCGTTCGTGATTTCGACCATGATGGCTACCCTGATATCGTCTCTTGTGCATATGCAGATAGAGGATATCAAGACTCGCGGTGTGTTTCCTGGGCTCAAAATTGGGTTGAACAACAACAACGAGGAATATTCTACCTGCGTAACATTGGATCGTCTGGTATGATCCTTTTTGAAGAAATCGGTATACAAGCATTTGGACCTGACTCACAAGGAAATACAAGTGAATATTGGAATCCTTACACTGCAATTCCCATTGATTACGATAGAGACGGCGACCTTGACCTATTTGTAGGAGCAGTCCTTCGGTCAAGTGGAGATGGCACCTTTGAGGATACCACTGCTGTTCGATTCTATAAAAATATCTGTGAACAAGAAAACGTTGAGTTCGTCGATATGACAGATGAGGCGGGCTTTGGTGTTTTCAATACTGTCTCCGTTGAAGAACGAGGATACGTCTCATTTGCCGCAGGAGCCCCCATTGATTATGATAATGACGGATGGGTAGACCTTATCCTCATCAATCGACGTGATACTGATAAAACACCATATGCATACGTTCACATCTATCATAACAATGGAGATGGCTCGTTTACAGAGATTGACCCCTCTATCCATGGTTTAACCGGTGGTGGTGGAAGGGACTTAAGCTATGGTGATTTCAATAATGATGGAACCATCGATCTAGTGATCAATGATGGTACTGCAGGTGGTTATGAGGGTGCTGATAATAGTCGAATTTATCTAAATACGATAAACAACAATAATCATTGGGTACAACTAAAGATCATTGATGATACAACACAGACATATGCTACTGGTGCAAAGGTATCGGTTTATGATTCTGAAACAGACACACTGCTTGGTTATGATGAGGTTCGGGCTGATTTTAGTTATAGGTCAAAGCGGACACCAATCCTTCATTTTGGTGTTGGTGAAAGTACAACAGTTGATGTTCGAATTGAAAAACAGAACAAGCAGATATATACCTTTGATAAAATCGATGTGGATGAACTCCTTGTCCTTTCTATTTAAGAATACTAACGTTCAACGATGGTAGGATATCTTTAAAGATGGTGATATGCAGCCGGATATTCATCAAATGAACTATCTCCTATGATATGTTTTGTTCTTCATTAGATATGAGTTACGGTAGCAATGACGATATAACATAAAAAAACATTATTAAAGAAATATGCTTTATGTCTGATCAATGGTTCTAGATATGGATGTAAAACTAATAGGATTACTAACGACCGTGTTTTTTACGATACTGGGCGGTATCCTACTCTTAGGTACAAATGGTTTTTCTGAAGCGATAGGGTTGGCGCTCCTTGTCATTGGATTTATCGGTTCAGCCATCAACATCATCGTTAACATTGTATTTCAGTATAAGGATTCCTTTAGAACATTGATCTTTATCTTTTTGAATCTTGTATTATTGATCATCTGTGGCTTTCTCTCCTCACCATTATATCATGGTCTCATGCTTGGATTCTATATTAATCCCTCTCTTATTGAAGCAGTCATCATTGCAGGCATCCTTAGCGTTTCAACAACGTTTTTCCTTAAACATAAAAATGGACGACCACTCTTTGTATTTCTTGTATCATTTCTTTTATCGTTCATAGTTGTAATCATGATTCTATCATTTTTTTCAGGTTATGCGAATTGCGCGATCGTTGAGACCTATGATGTCACAGAGATATTTACCCTTCCAGAGATGGATCAAGAATACCTTCGTATCACTCCAAAGAAGGTTGCATATCGATATATGTCCGATGCAAGTCAATATCCAAGGCACAAACCCTATTCACCTGTCGATCTGATGCTCATCAATGGTACACCCTATTGGTCAACGGTGCTTTCTCCTGATGGGATTTTCAACTATTATAATATCAAAGATGTTGGTTCCATCTATGTGGATATGTCCACGATGGATAAGAACGTTGAAATAAAGGAACAAACCCTGCAGACATCACCTGGTATCGGAGTAAAGGATAATGATGTCTGGAGGATACTCACTGAACATAAGTATTATATCACCCTTGAAAGACCAATGGTATTCTTTTATCAGAATGACACCTATATCATGAGACCATATATTGAATATGAACAACGATTCACCTTCCCCTTATGGTATACTATACCGAAGTGGGGTGGAGTCTTTCTTATTGATCAAGAAGGAAATATTCAAGATATGACACCGGAAGAAGCTCGCAATAGTGAAATTCTTCTAGGTCAGAAATTATTCCCTGAGACACTCGCCACCTATTATGTTGAATCACAGAACTACTGGAAGGCAAAAACAGAGGGATATCTCAGTGCAATTGTTAATCTTATGATAGACCATGATCAACAGATCGAGATCATCGATGTCTCAGATCAAGGAAACGAACAACCATTCCTCATTAACACCCTTGATGGTTTAAAATGGACGATATCAGTGGAACCATATGGTAATGCCCATGGGATATACAGGATATACCTTTTGGATGCACGAACAGGATCTATTGAATACATGCAATTCAGTGGGGAAGAGATAGGGCCGGTGAGAGCATGTGATTATGTGCGAAAAGACAACCCTATCGTTGACTGGGACCGCTTTGATGTCATAGAACCGATCCCCGTACTACCAAATGGTGAGCTCTACTGGGAGATACGAGTATCCTCTAACGATGGATCTGGTATCTCTTATCTTGCATTTGTTCACCCCGCAACTGGGAACGTGATCCGTTGTGAAAGTGATGTACAGGTTCGAGATTTTATCTATTCTATGGATACATCAGGTGGCACTGAAGAGAATCAGTCAATAACCGGTATCATTGTAAACATTGAGACATTCATATACAATGGATATACCAACTGGGTGATACAACTAGAGAACAAAACAGGGTTTTACAATGCCAATTCTAATGATCTTACCTACAATGATTGTTCACTCTTAACACTGAAAAAGATTGGGAATTACATCTCATTTACCACAAAATCATCAAATAAACAATACATCGAAGATGTTATTGAGTAGACAATGAGAAATCCAGTTCTTAATGGCTTTATTATCAAATGGCCCTACCTTTTTATTAAAGACTAGTTTATACTTAATATGGTCGCTGAGAACAAACAAGAATTGGATATGAACTCTGAGTATATGCGACTATTCTTTGAGATCCATAAGGATATGCCACGTCACGGTGCTGGGAGAGATGGATACACCCAAAAAGCATTCGAGATGATACCCCACTTGGACAAACCTCGGATCCTTGATATTGGATGTGGACCAGGGATGCAGACGATAAAACTTGCAAGGCTCTCTAATGGTGAGGTTATCGGTATTGATATCGCTCAGCAGTTCCTCGATCAGTTTACAGAGCTTATTCAAAAGGAACACCTTGAAGATCGGGTGAAAGCAGTGGATTAATCCATGATGGATATACAGTTTCCCGCTGAGAGTTTTGATATCATATGGTCCGAAGGATCAATTGGTATCATCGGTTTTAAAAAAGGCCTTTTAGAATGGAAACGCTATCTTAAACCTCAAGGTTATCTCGCGCTTCATGATATTGCCTGGATTAAAGACAATCCTCCTGGTGAGATCAAGGATTTTTTCAACAAGGTTTATCCAGACATTCTGACGATTCAACAAAGCATCGGTCTTATTGAAGAATGTGGGTACACGGTGATTGGTCACTTTGTTTTTCCTCAGGATGCCGGGTGGGAATTTTATTATGAGCCCCTTTTAAGGAGATTGGAAATGTTCAAGAAAATGTTTGCAGATAATCAAAAATTCTTGGATGTAATCTCTGATGAAGGGCTAGAGATCGAAATGTTTAGAAAATACCATGATTGGTATGGATCTGTCTTTTATGTGTTACAAAAAGAGGATGTTCTCTCTATTTTGTGTTATACTGATGAAATGTCGTCCTATGTTTTTTTGTATGAAGTGACCAGAAAGTGGTCACTTTTACCCAGTTTTGCTAAATAAACTGACCACTGTAACTACTCATCAAAGAAAAAAAAATGATTTGGAGGAAAAAATATGAGTAGACACGAAGAAATGCCAGACCCCGAGAAAATAAAGGAAATATTAGATGTTGTTGGAGAAAAAATACCAGGGCTCCTGCGTGAGCTCAGTGGTCTCTTATACAGTCCACAGAGTGCAAAGCAATATGCTGAAGCTGCTGCGTTGTTCTATAAGGAACTCATCAAAGCAGGTATGACAGCGGAACAAGCATATGATCTCACAAGTCAATACCTGTCAACCCTGAATCTTGGCAACATGATGAAGAACGTTGGACAACATGACCATCATGATTAAAATAATAAGATGGTAATCACTGTGGTATCTATGAACAAAAATAATCATGGTACGGGGGATATCAATCCACCTAAACTCGTGGGTATGATGATGCTCTCCTTGCCTTCTTTATTATTTCGACTTACTGGGACCTTTATCCGGCTAAAAAGCAGTGCCAACAAAGCCGGTAAGATCTTTCATTCAGAGTTACTGAAACAAGGTATCGATCAAAAGACAGCAAATGATCTTACTTCTGAGTATATGCAATCAAGTCATTTCAGAGAGTATCTAAAGGGTTTCAACCAATAAAACGGTTCAGAAACAAAAAGATTTTTCAAGTCCTGCTTTTATAAAATGGGGGAAACCTGACTAAATCTTTTTTGTACGACTTATGATACTTGTTTTTCTTCAGCATTTGCTTTTTTTTCCATTCACAAAGCTCTTAAAAACATATGGTCTATCTCTTGATGAATGGGTGAAAAAACACTCGTCTTCAATGAGGGTCTTATCGCACCATGTGGGATAAACTGTGGTGTTTGTTATGCATTTTTACGTGATAAGAATACATGTCCTGGATGTAGATTCCTTCGTGCAGAAATCCCTGTTAGCATTGCTCGATGCAAGATTAGAAACTGTGAACATGTAAAACAGGAAAAGGTTCGTTTCTGTTTTGAATGCGATGATTTTGTCTGCACTGTGTTGAAACATTTGGATAAAAGATATCGAACACGGTATGATATGAGTGCGATCGAGAATCTTGAATATATTAAGGATAAAGGTATGACCGCCTTCTTGGAATCTGAGGAAAAACGGTGGCGATGTCCTTATTGTGAGGGTGTCATCTGTGTTCATGAAGGTTATTGTCTGAGTTGTGGAAAATAGGCTATCTCCAATTATTTTTTCAACCTTTTAATAACCTAGTATCTTATCATATTAATATCAAATATGTTATTAATTTTGGTTTATTTATGAAATGTTTAGAGAAGCTAGTATCATAATCTTGTTGGTTTACAAAGATTCCTTTTTCGTGCCGCGACCCGGCCACATTTCAAACATATATATTTTCTAGGTTGTACAAGATCTGTGTACAGATTGAAATCATCTTTAATGATATCTTTATCAGTTTTCCACATATCTGATCATATGTCACAATGTTGATATATCATAAAAGAGCTTTTATCATCGTATTTCAAAGGGTTGTTTTCACCATGAAGGAAATTGAATTGAAAGTGCTTGATATCGATCGCAAGCAGCTGGAAAAAAAAGTTGTTACATTAGGTGCTAAGAAAGTGTTTGATGGATTGATGATTACTCAGGTCTATGATTTCCCTGATGGTTCGGTTCAGAAGGCTAAGGATCTGATACGATTACGGTTGAAGGGTGATACTTCGTTCATTACTTATAAAAGGTTTATCGATCGTGATGATGTGAAGGCACGAGATGAGTTTGAGGTACAGGTTTCTGATTTTGATGCCGCTGATGAAATCCTCCGGGGTCTAGGACTGAACAAGACCCTAAGGATTATTAAAGAGAGGGTGTCGTATCGATTGGATGATGTTCAGTTTGAGTTCGATAGGCATTTGGAGGAGTATGCTTTCATCCCTGATTTTTTAGAGATTGAGGGCAAAGCTTTTGGTGTTGTGGAGCATTATTGTGCATTGCTAGGTATTGCGAAGACTGCTTTAAAACCCTGGAGCTTTTTTGAAGTGGCTGGTTTCTATAAAGAAAAGCTATAAATGTATATAAAAACATTTATCATCTATTTATACTATATACAGATATATTTTTTAATAAATACTTGTATTAAATAACGGTTCTTTATTATGAGCGGAGAGGAAATTATCGAAATAAAAGAAACTACAAAGGAAATCAATTCGGTGAAAACCACGAATACAAAAAGGGAAAAGAAAATGAAAAAATACGAAAAGGACCGTAGGGGCATGAACCTCGACAACCCATCACTTTACATTAACAGGGAACTTAGCTGGCTAGATCTTAACAGCAGGATTCTTGAAGAGGCAAATGACCCATCACATCCCTTACTTGAACGAGTGAAATTCCTTGCTGTCTGTGGAAGTAACCTGGATGAATTCTTCATGGTCCGCGTCTCAGGCTTAAAAAGACAACTGATGAAAGGGGTATTGAAGGCACCACCAGATAAAATGACACCTACAAACCAACTTGTTCACATCCGTTCAAAGGTCAAAAAACTCTTGAAGAAATACGAGAAAACATGGTATCATGAGTTACTCCCTGCTCTGAGAAAAGAAGGAATCTTTATACAAAGTTTCTCACAGTTACATGACAAACAGAAACAATATCTGAAAGACTATTTCCATCAGAACATCTATCCAACTCTTACTCCCCTTGCTATGGATATCGCTCATCCATTCCCGTTCATCTCCAACCTTAGCATCAATCTTGCGGTCATCGTACAAGACCCTCAAAAAGGGGAAAAATTCGCTCGTTTGAAAATACCGACACGGCTCTTCCCACGATTTCTTGAAGTCCCTTCCTATGATGAGAAGAAGAACAAGATCCAAAAGAACAATCCTGATGGTCATACCACTCTTGTACTACTGGAGGATGCCATTGCATCTAATATTGACATGTTATTCCCCGGTCTTAAGGTGATAGCCACCTATCCCTTCCGTATCACTAGGAACGCTGAGATAGAGATATCACTGGACCAGGCGTCTGATCTTCTCACTGCTATTGAGGAAGGTGTTGAAACCAGGCGAGTGGGATTCCCTGTCCGTTTTCAGGTTGATAAATCAATGCCGGATGCTCTCATTAATCATTTTGCTAACAACCTTGGGTTATCAACGGATTTCGTCTACAAGTTCGATGGTCCGCTAGGCCTGGTTCATGGTTGGGAACTTCTTGAACTTGACCGACCGGATCTTAAAGACAAACCATTTCTACCATCTGCACCAAAAAAACTCTCTAAGGGCCAGGATATCTTCTCAGCCATCGAAAACAAGGATTGGGTGATCTACTACCCATATGATAGCTTTAATATCATGGTAAACCTGATCAAACAAGCAGCAAATGATCCAGATGTTCTTGCGATAAAAACCACCATGTACCGTATCGACAAACGATCACCTATTATCGATGCCTTGTTACGAGCACGGGAAAACGGGAAAGCCGTTTCAGTACTTGTGGAACTCAAAGCAAAATTCGATGAGGAGAACAACATCAATTGGGCAAGGAAACTCGAGGAGGAAGGGGTTCATGTGGTCTATGGTCTTGAGGACCTTAAGGTCCATGCAAAGATCTTTCTTATCATCCGTAAAAAAGCAGATAAGATCAGCCGGTACTCATTGATCAGCACGGGTAATTTTAATGCGGTGACCTCAGAGATCTATGCAGATATTAGTTATATCACTGCGAACCAAGAGATCGGTAAGGAGCTCACCGAGGTCTTTAACTCTCTTACAGGGTATTCACAAAAAGAGGATTATAAAAAGCTCATCGTCGCACCAAAGACCTTACGAAAGGAGATCATTAGAAGGATCCAACGAGAGGTGGAGAACCATAAGAAGAACAAAGGCGGTGGCTATATCGCATGGAAGCTCAATGGTCTCGTGGATAAAAAGATCATCCAGGAGCTATACAATGCATCCCGTGCAGGTGTCAAGATCGTCCTTAATGTACGAGGTCTTTGTTCCCTGCGACCTGGTATTCCTGGTGTATCTGATATGATAATAGAGACATCGATCATCGGACGGTTCCTGGAGCACGCTCGGATCTATTATTTTTGGAATAACGGTGAGGAAGAAGTGATTATTGGCAGTGCGGATATGATGGACCGTAACCTTGAACGACGTGTTGAGGTGTTATTAGAGGTTCCGGATGCACGGTTGAAACATGAGATCATCGAACATATGCTTAACATCCATCTGAAAGATACTGTCAAAGCACGGGTTCTTTCATCAGATGGATCATGGAAGAAGAAAGTACCATCCAGTAAACAGGAGAGATTCAACTCTCAGGAATGGTTAATTAAAAATCGGGGGATATGGCATGAAGAATGAAAAGGAGAAGGAGAAAGAGGGGAGTAGTCCGTATAGTCTCTATGGTTCAAATGTACTCTTGGACCATGTACAAAAATTGGATTCACTTATTGGGGGAGCATCAAAGAATGAGGATGTGGAATATGTCCATAAATTACGGGTGACCTCCCGTAGGATACGAGCAGCAGTATCTCTCTTTGAAGCGTGTTATCCTAAAAAAGAATATAAACGCTGGTTGAAAGAGATCAAGAAAGTGACCAGCTCACTAGGAGCTGCACGGGATCTTGATATTCAGATCATCTTTCTTAAGAAACATAGGATGAAAGCTGAGAATGCTGATATGTTCGAGGCGATGCATTATCTTCTTAAGCTTATGGAGACCCAACGATCAGAGGTCCAAAAGGATGTTATCACGGTCTTACAAGAAATCAAAGACTCAGAGATCCTTTCAGAGATGAAACAAACATTTGAACGCATCCTTATCTCGACCAAAACAAAGAATAACCTCATCGAATGGGATGCGGAGGCCTATATGCTTGCTCATAAACATATTGCAAAAAGGCTCACAGGGTTTCAACGGATGAAGGACTGTGTGAACAAAGAAAAAGATATTACTCAGCATCATCAGATGAGGATAAAAGCCAAGAAATTCCGATACACCATGGAGATTTTCAACACGTTGTACAAGGATCAATTAAAAGATGATATCACGGTGATGAAAACCTTCCAAGATCTCCTTGGTGAGATGCATGATTGTGATGTCTGGAAAGACCGTCTCCCAGGAATTATGAACGATGCATCAATGACACCTGAGTTGAAGAAAAGCCTGAAACTTTTCTCTCAGTATATGAAGAAACGACGGCACATGCTTCACACCCAGTTCGTTGACCATTGGAACACGCAACAAGAAAAGAACTTTTCAAAAACATGTCTTGTACATGCATCTGTTCCATTGTTCCTTTCAGCGTATGAGCATCCAAAGATAGCTGTTATCTCTGATGTCCATGGAAACCTTCATGCGTTAAACGCAGTCCTTAAGGATATAGAACAGGAAAACATATCACTTGTTCTCAACCTTGGTGATCTCGTTGGGTATGGAGGGTATCCAAATGAGGTCGTCTCCACTCTGATGAAACAAAACAATGTCAGCATCAGTGGTAACTATGACCTTGAGGTGGTCAATGGCATGTCTAAGGAGCAAATGGATGCTTTTGAGAAACAATCCTATACCTATGCTCGAAAGAATCTTACGAAACAAGCAAAGCATTATCTGAAATCATTACCCCATGAGCAGGTTGTTGAGATCAATGGGAGACAACTTCTCCTTGCTCATGATCATCCAACGGGGTTACCGATGGCGATCCATCATAATACCCCAGTGAACAAACTGAAAAACTATGCGAAAAAGACCTCTATGGATGTTATTCTCACTGGTCATACCCATTATCCTTTCGCTCGCACGGTCGAGAAGACATTGTTCCTTAACCCTGGGAGTATCGGACGATCTGCTGGGAAAGAACAAGGTGCATCCTATGCGATCCTTCATACAAAAGATTTCTCTGTAGAACACAGAACAATCCATTATGAGGTCACTGAAGCGGCTGAATCCATACGGAGACACTATCTCCCTGAGTATTATGCACAGATGATGCTCACTGGGAAACCCCTGAAAGACCTTGTTCAACAGGATGTACGCCTGGAACAATCATTCTCCTCAGAGGAAACCCTTGCGAGTGTACAAAAGATCGCTGAAAGCTATGACCCAGATGTTTTCCATTCCCAACAGGTGACACAGCTTGCTCTCTCCCTTTTTGATCAGACACAAAATCTCCATCAACTTACCGAAAAGGACCGGGTGCTTCTCCAGTATGCATCCTTGTTACATGATATTGGATGGAGCAAGGGACAGAAAGCTCATCATAAATCATCGCTCTTCCTTATCTTTAACGAACCATCCTTACCCTTCTCGGTGGAGGACCGTTCTCTCATCGGTAACATCGCTCGTTATCATCGGAAGGGGCCTCCTCAGTCATCCCATTATCATTATATGAGGCTAAAACCATCAGAACGTAAAAAAGTCCGATTGCTCTCAGCACTGCTCCGAGTTGCTGATGGACTGGATGCATCACATGCAGCCCTTGTGAAACAGATCACCGTTCAGACACATTCGAAATCGGTCACCATTGACTGTGAGACCACAGGGGACGGTCATTCTGAGGAATCATCTGTTCAAAAAAAGAAGGACCTCTTCGAGGATGTTTTTAAGAAAAAGTTGGTACTTTCATGGAAACCTCAACCATAACCCCCTATGACCAAGTGTTAACCTTTATTGACATTGGTACGAATTCCATCCGGATGATCATCATCGGGTTAAAATCAAATAATTCATATGTGGTGATCCGGGAGGAAAAAGAGATCGTGCGCCTAGGGGAAAGCGTCTTCAAAAAAGGTCTATTGCTTCCCAAAGCGATGAAACGAGCCATTGTTGTCTGCAAGAAATTCGTTGAACTCGCTCATACCTTTCATACCGATGAGATCATTGCATTGGCCACCTGTGCGACCCGGGAGGCACGGAATCAAACAGAGTTCATTGAAAAGCTCAATATGGAAGCAAACATCTCGGTCCGTGTTATCTCTGGGACCGAGGAAGCCCGGTTGATGTATCTAGGGGTTTCCAGTGGTGTACATATCGAGAAAACAAAGACCTTGTTCATTGATATCGGTGGTGGGAGCACCGAAATTGCTCTTGGGGATCAGTACTCGTATCAACATCTTGAGACACTGGGGCTTGGTTCCATCCGGCTCACAGCGATGTTTCTCAAAGACAATGGGGTAAATCCGATTAGTGAGCAGACACGAAAACAGATGAAAGCTTATATCCGCAATAAGCTCCTTCGGTCCGTTGAACGCTTACATACTGAGGAGATGACCTTATCCATTGGAAGTTCAGGAACCGTTATCAATCTTGGGGAGATCGCCTGGAAAGAATACCATAAGAACAATTCAAAAAGAGATCTTAGTATCAAACTTAAGGAGTTAAAGAAGATCATCGGGATGCTTTCCTCAGTGGATATTAAAAAACGGCAGAAGATCCCAGGTATCAACCTGGAACGAGCGGATATCATCGTTCCAGGTGCACTCATTCTTGAAACACTCATGGAGGACTTGCATATCAAGGAGATCACGGTGAGCAAGTTCGGGTTGCGACATGGGATGGTCATTGATTACCTTCGTCGTCATGGGATCCTTCCGGAGCCTGAGGCCATGACCGTGCGGGAACGAAGTATCCTCCATCTAGCTCGGACGTTCTCCATCAATGAACAACATGCGAAGACCGTGCAGGACCTTGCGTTGCAACTTTTTGATTCAGCTGAAGAGTTGAAGATGCATCGATATGGGGCTTCTGAACGGGAATTACTCTTCTATGCAGCGTATCTGCATGATATCGGTAATTTCATCTCGTTTCGTAACCATCATCATCATTCATATTATATTATCAGTAACGCGGAGCTCCCCGGTTTTGATCAGATGGAGATCAACATGCTTTCAGCTATCACCAGGTTCCATAGGAAGAAATTACCTTCGAGGAAACATTCAGAGATGCGAAAGCTTGATAAACAATCACAGAAGATCGTGATAAAAGAATCATTGTTCCTTCGTATCGCTGAGAAACTTGACCGTAGTCATTCCGGTTGTATCAGTAACGCTCGATTCACCCATGCTGATGATACATCCATCACTTTGACGATTGATGCGGAACGGGAATGTGAACTTGAGATATGGGGTATTGAATCCCTTGTGAAACTGTTTCAGAAGGTCTTTAAAAAACAACTCCTTTTTGAAGTGCATACAGCTGAGGCTAGGATGGTCGCAACCTAGAATCAGGTGTTTTTTTGATGAAAGCTATGATCTCCTCTTTTAAAGAATAGAATGTATAAAGTGAGATGATGAGAGTGTAGCTAGAGATCTGAAAAGAATGGTTGAAGATGGGGTTTTGACTGAGGAGTTCATCATAGAATGATGAGGCAGCAAATCGTGTGATGAACGATGGGATGATGAACGCAAAGATGATCATATACATGATGGTAAAGAGGATGATATTCCTAACGTAGACTGTTCGATTCATGATTTTGATACCAGATAAATTGATTTCTGATTATATGTTTTTCATTTGGAATATGAGTATTTGTCATGGGTTCGGTGAGGGAAGTGATGTGTTCCCTCACCATGGTTTTTGATGCCTCCCCATGATGTTTGATATGATGAGTTAGGGGATGGTAAAAGGGCATATGAACGGTTATGCCCTTTTCCTAGCGTTTATGTTTTTCGTGTGGTTCGATTTTTTTTATGCTTCAATTGTTTTTCGAGGAACAGTTGGTTACTAAAAACGATGATATTTGTTGTTTTAAAACATTGTCAAAATAAAATCTATAGCCCGTATTAATATATAGATTTCTTTATAGTCTATAGGTATTATATTAAAATGGTTTATATGACAATAGATGCTCCTCTGGTGTAACCAATGATACGGCAAGAGAGCAGCTTCTCTTTCTATCAAACCTTGGTGCGTTTCATGAAGATAGTCGGCCAAAAAGCAGGGGACGGGGTACAACCTCGATCGGTTCTAGGGGAACCATCAATTTGTTTGGAACCATGGAATGAGAAACCGTTAGCAGTTTTTTTAAAATTATATTCATCCCTTGAACCCATCGAAACATCTTGTTGTTGTGGGGTATCAAATAGCATCTGTTTTTAACATATTGTTCATTTGTTCCCCTTCCCTTGTCACTTTTTTTTTCTTCCACTTACTAAGATGATTTTACACTCCATTTGGAACAATCTCAACAGGTTACACGGTGATATCCTTATAGTTGAAGTAGAGGATCGAAAAAATGACTGCTGCAAGGGCAACAACGAGTAATACAATATTACCTGTGGCATCGATCTCACCGAGTTTTAACGCAGGATACGGTTTGAAATAATGTTTCAATGAAAGATATCCTAGAAAGTCATAGTCTGGTGTTATCTGTGCGATGGAATCCAGGATGAACATGCCTACGATAATCGCCATGGTTGTGATACTTGCCTTCATCTTCTCATCAAATAATGTTGAAATGAACAACCCAATTCCAATGATGGCGAGGAAATATGGTAGTGAAATGAGATGGGTTAAGGCCAGATGACCAAAATTTAGTTCTTCCCCAATTCCGATGGTAACACCTATGATGACCAGCATTGAAGTGAAATTGATGATAAGGATCATCGGGATGAGACCAATGTATTTCTCTAGGATTATCTGGGTTCGTGACACGGGGTTTGACATAAGAATATCAATGGTCTTTGATTCGATCTCCTTAGCAATCGTTGATGCAGCGATAAATCCAATGATGATACCAAGGATGAGCACCCAGAAGATCTGATACATCTCAATGTTCAAAAATCCAATATATGTTGCCATGTCCTGATACCCTGGGATGAAGGCAAAACTATCCAACGCTGATGAATCCATCATATCGGCCATCATATCTTTGAACGCAGGGTACATACCAGCGTACATCGCAGCCATCCCAGAGAACAACAACGTGATGATAATGGTAGATCGTAAGTAATCCTTGATGGTCTGCAATGCTATCTTGAAACGAAGGATCTGTTGAAAAGCAAGGTTCATATTAGACTGCCTCCTTTTTCTCAACATAGTATCTCATGAAATAATCCTCAAGGTTGAACTCTTTGATCTCAAGGTCCAAAACAGTGTACGCTGCAAGTTTTTTGATCCAGATGTCGATGGTGTTATGGATGGTTATCTCTATCCATCCATTGTTCATTTTTGCCTGGCCATCTTTTAAAAGCTCGCTAGGATCTTCTTTGATCCTTAAGCGTATCTTTTTTCCGGTCTTATGTTTCAAGGTGTCTATATCCTCCAGGGCCACCATTTTTCCATTCCGTATGATACCAACGCGGTCACAGATCCTATCGACCTCACTGAGAATATGAGATGAGAAAAAGATGGTTCTCCCCTTTGATCGTTCCCGTCTGAGGAACTCGTAGAATTTCTGCTGCAGCAAAGGATCAAGACCAGATGTGGGTTCATCCATGATGACGATCTCCGGGTCATCCATGAATGCCTGGATGATACCCATTTTCTGCTTCATGCCCTTCGAATACCCTTTTATCTTTCTATTCAGTGGTAGATCAAAGATGTCCAACAGATCAGAAAGCAATGTTGGATCCGTATTCCTGATGCTTCTGAAATACTCAAGGAACTGATCACCGGTCAGATGCTCATATAACGCAAGTTCCCCTGGGATATACCCCACGTTCTTCCTTATTTTTACGATATCATCAGTAATACTTTCACCCATCACAAAAGCCTGTCCAGCGGTGGGTTTGAGAAAACCTAACAATGTTCGTATCGTGGTGGTCTTCCCTGCACCATTAGGCCCAAGGAATCCAAAGATCTCCCCACGTTTCACCGTGAAAGAGATATTGTCCACAGCGAGGACATCCTTGTATTTTTTTGTAAGGTTCTTCACTTCGATGACCGTTGAAGAGATGCCCATTGCTGTTTTTTTGATTTCAGATGAGGTCGATGGAAACGTGAACTGTCCTTTTAATCCACAATTTGGGCAGACAAGTATCTTTTGTTCACCGGGTAATCCTTCGATCTGTATCGATGTATCGCAATGGGGGCATTTTACTTCTTTACTCATATGATCTTGCATCTTCAACCATCCATTATCAGTACTTTTATTATTAATATGTAGGAAATAAATGGTATTAGAGCTTGTCTGAAAAATAATATCCTGCCGATTTTCACATTATTTGATGTTCCATTAGTATAGCATAATACTAAAAAAAATAGGGAAATGATACCCCCCT
>CAYPIF010000095.1:0-44103 GCA_964410735.1 uncultured Thermoplasmatales archaeon | reverse complement strand
TCACCGAGAAAACATATATGTTTTCTCCTGTTAAACCTACCGGTTTTCTCCGAGTAATTAACCTAATTTTTCGTTATATTAATTCTCGGACAGGCTCATATGTACTTTGATTAAAAAACAGTATTTTATTCTAATATGCCTATAAATTTATTTGTTTCGCATATTTCTAAATACACTCTCTGCATATGACCTCATCAAAAACGAGGTATAAAAAATGCCATTTATCCATGTTAGACTCATAGGAACATTATCAGAACAACAAAAGGCCAATATAGCAAAACAATTCACTGAGACCCTGGAAACAGTTGCAAAGAAACCAAAGCAATATACACAAGTCGTCTTTGAAGAGATACCTAGCGAAAATTGGGCATTGGCCGGAAAACTATTTTCTGAGTGAAACTAGGTAAGAACTATACATATTCATACAAAATTGATTGATGCATACATCACTGATTGTGTAAAAGCTGTGCACAATCGTTATATACTACAAAAAGATATAATCTCTCCTTCTTCCCAATACATAACTAAACCATTTTTAAAAAGAGAAAAATCAGAAAAATGGTTGGAGCACCATACTCAATTAAGGATGACATCATATAAAATAAAACTGGATACGAAGGAAATCGAACTTCTTATCTGTGCCCTTGAAGCATCACTGGATAGTGCTAGACACATATACGATATGGAATCAGAGACCGAACAGATCGATGCCTTGGAAACACAACGGCACAAAGCCATTCTCATACAAAAACTCAAACAATACGCCACCTGCCGACACATGTGACAAGAGTAAAAAATCTCACGGAGGGAGAACAAATGACCAACACTAGCAACCATTCAACGATAACACAACTCCTCAGTCAAGTGCACATTCAATCGGGTCAAACACTAATCGATTTCGGATGTGGAAACGGGACATACACCATCCCCGCAGCAGATCTCGTTGGGCCTAAAGGAAAAGTCTATGCATTCGATGATACACAGACAAACCTAGCAATAATTCAATATCAGGCACAAAGACAACATCTCACAAACATCGAATATATCAACACACAAGGGACCATAGGAATCTCAACACACATTGCTTTAGTGCAAACCATACTTGCATTTGATGTTCTTCACTATTTTGATAAAGAAAAACGAAAAAAGCTCTATGCGCAATTCCGTGCTCATCTGAGCGACCATGGAACACTTGTTATCTACCCAAAACACACAACTGATGATTGGCCATTATGGAACCTCTCATCAACCTCAACAACCGATCTTATAAAGGAGATCACACAGGAAAAATTCATCTTAAAGGAAACAAAAACACTACCACTCATCCATGATGAACAACGGGAAACAGGAACCATCCTTCTCTTCAAAAAACAATACCAATATTTTTAAAACAAATAGTTAGATAAACAGAAAAGGGTACAGAAAAACAAGAGAAAACGAAGAGATACCATGGAATTAACAACGCAGATATCACAGAAAAACTTCTATGCATTCCTTTGGCATGCCTCATTTCTAGCACTTGCGCAAAATTTCATGGATGTCAACACCATCATTCCTGCAATGGTCATTGATGCTGGCGGAAAAGCAATTCATGTTGGTATCCTCACCGCGATTCTCATTGGAGGCGGAAACATCACACAATTATTTTTCGCACCCTTTTTGAACAATGCTCATCTCAAAAAAAGGTATCTCTTAACAGGGATAAACATCCGGATCCTCACACTTCTTGGCATGGCGTGTATCTTTCTCCTCTCACCAGGCATTACAGATGTGCTCATCATCATAAGCATCTTCATCCTGATCACCCTTTTCTCCGTAAGCGGAGGATTCTCAAACATTTGCTATACAGATATTTTAGGTAAATCCGTTCTGCAGGAAAAACGAAAAGAATTCTTTTCATTAAAAGAAATTGCTGCAAGCATTGGTTTGCTCATCTCGGCATACATCGTTCGCCAATTGCTCATTCTGTATGAATACCCCACCAACTATACTCTGCTCTTTATCATCGCAGCAGGATTACTCGTCCTTGGCTCTCTTGGATTCTGGAAGATGCACGAGGTCATCACTGAACATATCCACATCGCTCATGTAAAGGAGTATCTATCAATCACCAAGAACGAATTTAAGAAAAATAAACGACTTCGTTCCTATCTCCTCCTCATCAACACCCAAGGTTCAATACTGGCACTGATGCCGTTTCTTATCCTGTATGCAAAAAATACGTTTAATGCAGGCAACGCAGCTATTGGAAACTATCTCGTCCTAAAGGTCGTTGGCGGGGTCATCGCAGGAACAATAGCCATCTATCTCTCCAGAAAAATCAAATATCGTCATAATCTTTACCTAGTTTCTCTGCTCACCATCATCGTCTTAGGTTTACTTCTTCTCTTCCCAGGATCATTGCTTTTCCCCTATGTATTCTTAATCGCAGGTTTGCTTTACACCTTCCATAGAATAGCCATCGGCGGTGTCTTACTTGAGGTCACCACTGATAAGAATAGGGCATTATATACTGGTCTCACTGGCGCAGGAAATATTCTTCCAACATTGTTCCCGCTTGTTGGAGGATGGATAGTATATCAATATGGGTTCACCATCTTCTTTCCTCTTTTCATCACCATTATGCTTCTCTCCTTTTATTACATCCATCACTTAGATTGTAAGCAATAACAAGAAGACAACACCCTTAAAAAAAGTGAGGCGATAGAAATAAAAAGGATACACATCTTTTGGTAAAAAAGGTAGATTTATTAAGGGTTTGTATCTCTAAATCTTCCGACATAAAGAATATCTATGCTAACCGATTTGAACATGAGGGGTTTGTTAAAAAACCATGTTCTTAGCACCATAAAGGGGAACAATACTATGGAAAAATTAATCATACATGAAGAAGGATGGGATGAATTAATACCTGATGGATTGCCGATTCCCTCATCAACACTGATCAGCGGACCCGGAGGATCTGGTAAACCACTTATCGGATTTGCGATCGTACATGAATGGCTTAAGGCAGGCGGAAATGTCATCTTCATCCCAGTTCAGTATCCGAAAACAGCATTTCTCAAAGCATCATTCAAAGAGATTTATGATATCAATATCAAGGACTACCATGATCAGACAACATTCATCCAATTCAGCCCAGAAGCGGAAACATATGAACAGATCGATGGGAACACCTATGCTGCGAACCTGTTAAAACCAATGGTCTGGAATGATCTCTTTTCCATCGCGGAACAAACAATGAATAAAGATACCACCATTGGAACCCTCGTCTTTGCATCAGCGCTTAATATCCTCTTGTTCTCCCCCACCTATCATGATGGATGCCTGGAGTATATCGAACAACTCCTTAGATCAGACCGGAACCGCTCATATCTTTTTAGCGCAAGTACCAGTGCATTCCGAGAGGATATCAGACGATGGGAAGACGCTGCAGAGAACCTTCTTTTCACCGAAATGAAAGGAGAAATGAGATTATTTATGAAAGTGGAAAAGATGCAACACAAAAATATTTCCTCCGAAGAAGTATACATCCCCCTTGAAAAAGAGATGTTGGAAGATATTAGGGGGATCGCTGAACATATGAGAATGAGACGAATCCCACAATTGAAAAAAATATAAAAAACTGGTTTCAAAGGTGTAAAAAAATGACAGATAACGCAAACTATGTTACCGAATTAGAAGAACAACGGAAAGAAAAAGATTGGTTTTTCAAAAAACATCCTCAAGCCCCCCTGACACCCGAACAACAAGAATCATTCACAAGGCTCTCCTATTTTCCTGTGAACGAGGACCTCCGATTTCTTCTTCCACTTACCGTACATGAAGAGAAGAAAACAATACAGGTCGAAGATTCAAAAGGAGGCGTGCAAACCTTCCTTCGTTGGGGAGCATTCACCTTCACGGTCGATGGTTCAACCTATACACTTCAAGCCTATAAACACCATCCAAGTGACAACAATCTCTGGGTCCCCTTCCGGGATGAAACCAACAACAAAGAGACATATGGAGCAGGACGATACCTTGATCTCACAGAAGGTGCTGATACAATAGATGGCCAATGGGTACTTGATTTCAACCTTGCCTATAATCCATTCTGCGCATATAGTGAAGATTACGTGTGCCCATTCATTCCTCCAGAAAACTGGTTGAAAACCTCGATACGTGCTGGGGAAAAAGCATATACTGGCCCGAAACAACAAACTGAGTTCAAATTCGAATGATCGTTCGATCTTCCCCAGGTTCCCGATGTACCTCTCTCACCAACTCCTCATATTTTCCTTTTAGTAACTCTAACGCCTTTTCAATATTGGGCTCACGAGAGATCACTGGGCAATACTTCTTTCTCATCCGTATGATGTTCTTCCCCATCGCACAGGCAAGAAGCACCGTTGCATCCTTGACAACGCCAGATACAGAGACTGCCTTTTTTGGATCACCATGGACTTCTTCCTCCGGGGAAGAATTCTCAATCTTTTCAATGAACTTCAATGAATCTGAGTCTCCATCCAATGTATAGATCAAATAATACTTTGCCTCTCCAAAATGATCTTTCGTTAAATGAATACCATCATCAGTGCCACAAGCAATTTTTATTGAATTTCCCATACTCATTAACCTCCTAAGCAATAGTTCACATCGATGAACATATGCTTCATTAAAAACATTGCTATTTCATCGATAATTCAAGATGAAGTTCCCTCATTATCTCTGTTGATCTTCCCCGAAGAAAGATATCTGTTATCGATCGGGTGTATGACGAATGTTCTGTGTTGATCTCAATGATGGTCGCCCCGTACGATTTGGCATCTATAGGAATCAATGACGCAGGCTGAATTAATCCCGTTGTTCCAACCAACAGGAACACATCAGCATCCTTTGCTTCCTTATAAGAACGCGATGCAGCTGGTTCAGGTATTGATTCACCAAAGAACACAAAATCAGGTTTTAACACAGCATTGCAACGAGGGCAACGAGGAGGTACCTTTGATAGTATCTTATCAGTTACACGAACCGTTTCCCGACACTGTAAGCAGACCAAATGATGAGAGTTCCCGTGAAATTCCAATACGTGTTTACTCCCTGCCCGTTGATGCAATCCATCAATATTCTGGGTAATGATTGCCTTGATAATACCCTGTTGTTCCAATGCAGCCAGCGCTATGTGAGCAGTGTTTGGTTCTGCAGCTCTAAAACGGTTAAAAAATATCTCTTTGATAAGCGGCCAGAAAACCTCAGGATACTGTTGGAAAAACGTGATATCCAATATCTGCGGGTCAACCGTATCCCAAATCCCTTTTTTTCCCCGGAATGGGGGAATACCACTTTCAACGGAGATACCGGCACCGGTGAACGCAGTGACATGCTCAGCAGACATGATAATCTCCGCCGCACGATGTATCTCATCTTTGAGGTTCATATCTCATCGAAAATACACTTGCATTCGATCAAATGCTTTGTTAATCATATCCTCTGGAACACAAAATGAAAGCCGTACATGTCCCTCACCCTGCGAGCCGAACGCGATACCTGGCGTTGTCGATACCTTTGCTTCTTTCAATAACCTCTTCGCAAATACGGTGGAATCCTTACCCTGTTCCCCAAGAATCTTCGGGAACATAAGATAGGATCCTTTGGGTCGTTGATAGGAGAACACATCATCCAGTTCATCTAACCGGTCACACATCAGATTACGCGCGGAGAGATAATGAGAATGAAATTCTTTGATACAGGTCTGAGGGCCTTGAAGTGCTGCTAACGCGGCATACTGGGAGACCACAGGTGCACAGATCGCCATGGCAATATGTGCTTTGTTGATCTGCGCGATCATATCTTTATCAGCATGAATGTATCCGATCCGCCAACCGGTCATCGCATATGATTTGGTAAACGTAAAACTACTCATCGTTCGAGATCTCATCTCAGGGATCGAAGCGATACTGAAATGGTCAACGCCATCATAGGTGAAATACTCATAGGCTTCATCTGTTATCACAGAGAGGTCATGAGAGATCACGATATCTGCAAGCTTGCGAAGTTGACTCTCCGGATATACTGCGCCTGTTGGATTGTTCGGTGAACAAAACATGATCGCTTTGGTCCGATGGGTGATAGCTTGCTCAATGGCATCAAGGTCTAACTGGAAGCCATTCTCTTCATCTGTTTCGACAAACACCGGTCGACCTGATGCAAGTTGCACCTGATTGATATGAGTTGAATATGTGGGGATAGGAAACAGCACCTCATCGCCTGGATCGATACTTGCCATCACCGCAGCAGCAAGCCCTTCGATCGCTCCGATGGTAACGATGATCTCATCGGGTTGAGCATCGATCTTGTTATCTTTTTGTAATTTCTTTGCAATCTCCTGCCGTAATGAGAGTAATCCTGGACTCTCAGAATACCCTCCAACCTTTCCCTGGTTGATGGCATCCACTGTTGCAGAAAGAATATGATCGGGTGTACCTGATGTTGGTTTCGCCCAGGATAGAAATGCCACATCATCAATTTCCTTTGACAACCGGGTCATCTCATGGATCGCTGATTTCTGAATATCTAAAACACGTTTTGAATAATCTACCGTATCTTGCATAGTTCTCATCCCTTTTTCTCATAGGGTGCATATAGTTATAAAAGAAAAAGATTATGATGAATCTGTTGATGCCTCAAAGGGCTCCACAAACGTTGTATTCTGGTCGAAGGTAGCAAGGTAAAAATTACCCGTTAACTGTAATGAATTCGTCGGGCAAATATCTTCACACAGCCCACAAAAACAACATTTCCCAAGATCAACGCTCGGATAGGTTTTTGCGTACTTATCCTGCAGCTCAGCAGGGGCCTGTTTCATCTCAATCGCATTGTTCGGACATACCGATGCACACAGCCGACAACTGATACAGGTGTCCTTATCGAACTTGTGTTTCCCCCGATAACCCTCTGGTATTGGAATTGATTCATGAGGGAAGCGAACGGTCATTGGTTTTGAGAAAAGATTCCGAAATAATGTTTTCAGTATACCTAGTTTTATCATTTTATCTCACCGATCCATATCCGCTGGGCACACATTTAAACTCCAATAGATCGCAGGGACATCCGCTATCTGAGAGCCTTTCAGAAGAAATTCAAGCAACGGGATCATATGGATGAAATCTGGGCCACGGATCTTCACTCGATACGGTGTTTTCTCACCCGTACTCACCATATATATTCCTCCTTCCCCGCGGGCAAGCTCATTACGAACATACACTTCACCCTCCGGGATCTTTTTTGTAAGACTTATTTTTTTCATCGATGGTTCAATGAAATCACCATTCGGTAGTTTATCCAATGCTTGTCTCACTATATTCATTGATTCATGCATCTCTTGGATCCCTAAAAGATACCGTGCATATGCATCTCCTTCCATCTGAGTTGGAATGGAAAAATCAAGTTGATCATACACTTCATATGGTTCCTCTTTTCGCACATCTGTTTTCATCCCTGATGCACGAAGCACAGGACCAGTGGCTCCTAGTCTAATGGCATCCTCTTTGGTAAGCACACCAACATCCCGTGCTCGAGAGGACAGTGAAGGATTCTCTATTTCCTCCAATGAGATCATCTCCTCGATCTTTTCAAGCACCTGAAGGATCTTATTTTTTGTGGAATCACCAAAATCTCTGCGCACACCGCCGGGGCAGATATACCCTGCAGGATATACTCTTCCCCCGGTAATATGTTCAAAAAGATCTAGGATGTAATCACGATAGCCAAACGCCATTTTAAACCCGGTATCAAACCCTGTTCCCTTCGAGAAGACACCATACCAGATGATATGAGATTGAATGCGGGATAACTCTGCCATGATCACCCGGAGATACTGAGCCCTTTCTGGAACCGTAATACCCATAAGCTCATCAACGGCCTCCGCATGAACAAGATTCCAATTCAATGGTTCAAGAACACAGATCCTATCTGACAACACAGAGTTTTGTAATGGAATCCGGGTTTCCATCAGCTTTTCAAATCCTCGATGTAGATAACCTGGGTCCGCACGAGCTTGAATTACTTTTTCCCCATCGATCTTTAATTTGACACCGAAATTACCTGATCCAGGATGAGCTGGACCAAAATAGAGATCATAAGCACTCTCTGGTTCTAGCATGGTCATCGATTCAGTCATAATATCCCTTCTCCCGTTCTCTGTCAGTATGATAATAATGTTCTTGGACGTACTGTTTCCAATCAAAATCCCTTCGAAATGCTGGGGGGCCTTTCCAATCCTCAACAAACAGCGGACTTAGATCAGGATTCCCTTGAAAGTTAATACCAAAGAGCTCGTGTATCTCACGTTCATGAATTTGAGCATTGTTATCATAAACAGGACATAGTGAGGTGGTAACAGGATTATCGCGAGGGATCTTTGTCTTTATTGCAACAATCATATGTTGATCATATGACCAAAGATGATAGGTAACTTCAAACACGTTCTCCTTAAGCCAATCTATTGCTGAAATCGAGGAAAGGTGAACAAAACCTTGCTCCTGCAACCATGAACAAACTGAGACCACGTCCTCTTTTTTGATGGGTACAATAACACGTTTCTCACGTTGCACCGTTCCAGATACCGAAAAACGTTGTTTCATAGAATCAAGAAGTTTTTGCTCAGAAGAAAGATCACCCATAATCACTCCAACTCCCGTACATGATTAAAAATTTTATCAATTGCTTCAAATATTGCCTCAGGTCGCGGTGGACACCCCGGTATATACATAGTAATTGGAAGGTAATCATCCAATTTCTTGATGGTATTGTAGGAATCCCAGTACATACCGCCGGTCATGGTGCAGGCCCCAAGTGCCAACACAACCTTTGGTTCAGCCATTTGCTCGTAGACCAACTGAGCCTTTCGAATGGATTTGAGAGTTTGATAACCTGCAATGAACAAAACATCTGCATGTCGTGGTGTTCCTGTAATAATCATGCCAAAACGTTCCATATCCCAACGAGATCCAACAACAGGGACCAATTCACAAAATCCACATGAATTAAACCAGTTAAAGACCCAGACCGCTTTGATCAATCGCTTCATTTTTCTCGCTTTTTCGCTCATACGGTTCTGCCTCGGAGAATTTCGTACACCGAAAGTCGAACGGATATACTATTTATCATTTATAACTCCTCTGAAATATTAGATATCAAAATGCAGGCTATAACGCAAAAAGCACAAGAAAACAGGGTGCATCATTATTACGTAAAGTATAAGTTTAATTCCTATTTTGATACGATGTTTTTCTTCCAATGACCGTGACATTTATCAAGGGAAATTCGATGCCTACATCAAAAAAGGTGATTTATGATGAATAATTCAGATGCTTCAGCACATGGGGGGCTGATGGAAAAGGTAAAATCAGTGAAACATCCTGTAATCAATCATACCCTCTTTAATCTTGGAATTCTCAAAAGCATCAATCTATCAGCAGATACTGCACAAATCACCATGGCTGTCCCATTTCCAAATATACCCATTGCAGAACAATTAATCAATAGTATTTGTTCTCCGATCAAGGAAGAAGGGATCACCTGCATAGTGGAAACAACAGTGATGACCCCTGAAGAACGGCAACGATTCTTAGAAATGGAAAAAGCATCATGGATTGGATAAAAAGGTGAACGAAATGAAAGAATATGATGTAGTAGTAGTTGGTGGGAGCGCATCAGGCATCACCACTGCAATAACCGGAAAAAGCGCATATCCCGATAAGTCATTCTTGATGATTCGGAAGGAAAAAAAAGCCATTGTTCCCTGTGGTATCCCATATATTTTTGGATCATTACATGAAACAGAAAAAGACACCATCTCTGATGAGATGTTCAAGAAAAGTAACATCGATGTTAAGATCGATGAAGCAACAAAGATAGATGTAAAAAAGAAAACCATTGAAACTAAAGATGGAAGTACAATCAAATATGATAAACTGATACTAGCAACTGGTTCAGAAGCATGTATTCCTTCCTGGCTTGAAGGTGCTAATAAAGAACATGTATTTGTTATTCCAAAAGATAAGGATTACCTGGACCATGTATTACATGAACTTTCCGATGCGAAAAAGATCATTACCATTGGTGGTGGATTCATTGGTGTTGAAACCTCTGATGAACTTCGAAAGGCGGGAAAAGAGGTCATTATCATCGAAAAACTCCCTCACATCCTTGGCACTGCGTTTGATGATGAAATCTGCGAAGAAGTCGAGCAAACTCTCAAAGAACGAAATGTCGAGTTCATCACTGGTATGGGTGTTACTCGAATCACCGGCGATAAAAAAGCAACAGGTGTGGAACTTGAGAACGGGAAAAAAATCACTGCTGATGCGGTGTTATTAACAGTAGGATATGAGCCTAATGCAAAGCTTGCAAGTGAAGCAGGTCTTTCCCTGAATGAAAAAGGCTTCATAAAAGTCGATGAGTATATGCATACAGATAACCATGATATCATGGCCGTTGGTGATTGTGCTGAAAAACGAGATTTTGTGACAAGAAAGATCAGTACCATCATGCTTGCATCAACCGCATGCGCTGAAGCGCGTATAGCAGGGATGAATTTGTTCAAACTTTCTGCGATGAAAACATTTAGTGGCACCATTGCGATCTTCTCTACGGCGCTTGGGGATATTGGTTTTGGCGTTGCAGGAGTGACAGAGAAAACAGCATTACGCGAACAATTCGATGTGGTAACCGGATCATTCACTGGTGTTGATAAACATCCTGGGACCTTACCGGATGTTCATAAACAAACCGTAAAACTAATCGCTGCTCGTGAAGGAGGGCTTATTCTTGGCGGAGAAGTTATCGGTGGAAACAGTACTGGTGAACTCACCAACATCATAGGATTTATCATTCAAAATAAAATGACCGTGAATAACATCCTTACTGCACAAATTGGAACCCACCCATTAGTTACTGCACCACCAACAGCCTATCCTCTTATAAAGGCTGCAGAGGTTGTAGCAAAAAAACTGTAAACAATAGCTTAATTGTTTCAGCAAAAATGAAGGGATTGAGACGAAAAAGGAAATAACAAAATACGTTTCGTACTATCAAACCGGCATTGGAAAACATGTTCTTGATTACGAAGCGCATCTTATCGCAGATGCGGTTCAACAAAACGCATGTGTCCTAAGTGTTGGATGCGGACCCGGTATCATTGAACAGAGATTGCTTGAAATCCAAAAGGATCTGAGTATCATTTCACTGGATTCAAACAAGGATATGCTTTCCCATGCACCATTTGTTCTTCACCCGATCCATGCTGATGGCTCAACCCTTCCGTTTTCATCAGACTCCTTTGATGTTTCTTTATGTATCACATCATTGGAATTTATGGACCATCCTGAAAAAGCGATTCAGGAGATCCACCGAATCCTTAAACCAAAAGGACTTCTTCTTGCATTTTTTTTAAATCCTCAATCAACCTATGTTCAACAGAAATTGCATGAATCCGGGTCGTACATTGGAACACATATCCAGCAAAAAACGATCAGTTCCATAACCCGGACCATCACAGATCTCTTCGACCAAACAGAATCATGGGTTGATCTTTTCATAGAAGATGATGAAATAGTACCACGGTCATCCAATGATAACGCTCGATTATTGATTATGAAGGCAAGAACATGAACGAACAAAACCCTATTGTTTTTGGGCCTGTGCCCTCAAGAAGACTTGGAAAAAGCATTGGTATCAATAATATTCCTCCGAAACGATGTACGTATTCCTGCATCTATTGCCAACTTGGAAGAACGCATCATATGCAAATAGAACGGGAAACATTCTACGACCCGGATGATATCATCGCACAAACCAAAGAGAAGATCAAGCATGCTCAAGAGAAAAATGAACACATTGATTATCTTACCATCGTTCCAGATGGAGAACCGACCCTTGATGAGAATCTCGGAGAGCTCATCATTAAACTCAAAAAATTAGAATATCCTGTTGCGGTTATCACAAATTCATCATTACTGTTTCGGGAAGAGGTGCGAAATGAGCTCTTGTTCGCGGATTGGGTATCCGTGAAAATCGATGCGATCGCTGAACAGACCTGGAAACAAGTCGACCGGCCTCATGGATCACTCAAATTTGATGAGATACTTGAAGGAGTGGAACGTTTTTCAACTGAGTTTTCCAGCTCATTATGCACGGAGACCATGCTCATTGAAGATGTCAATGATGATGAAAACGAACTTGAACAACTTGCTCAGTTCATTGCTCAGTTATCCCCACAAACAAGTTACCTCTCCATCCCTATTCGACCTCCTGCTGAATCAAATGTGAAACCTGCCTCTGAGAAAACATTGGCCTTAGCCTATCAGATCTTCACGGATAATAATATTTCTACAGAGTATCTTATAGGATATGAGGGAAATGAGTTTGCGTTCACGGGTAATGCTGAACAAGATATTCTGAGCATCACCGCGGTTCATCCCATGAGAGAGGATGCGGTAGATGAATTCCTCAAAAAGGCGGATGAGTCTTGGGATCTCATCGAACGGTTGATACAGGAGCAAAAAATAGTGAAACATACATTAAACAATACTGCATTCTACTCTAGAAAACTACCGAAAGGGTGAACAGAAATCATGAAAGTGACTATAAAACAAGTACAAGGCCTTACCTTCGTAGGAAAAGGAGAATCAAATCATTGGGTTTCAATCGATGGCCCAGTGCAATTCAATGGATCAGAAGCAGCAAGTCGGCCGATGGAACTATTGCTGATATCACTAGGGAGCTGCACGGGAAGTGATGTGGCAAGTATTCTTCAAAAGAAACGCATGCAACTTGATACCATGGAAGTCATCGTTACCGGTGAACGAGAGGAAACACATCCAAAAGTGTACACAAAGATACATATCGAATATATCTTCTATGGAACAAACATGGACACAAAGGATCTAGAACGGGCAATTGATCTGTCACAGAACAAGTATTGCCCCGTTTCAGCGATGCTTAAGGATAGTTGTGAGTTGACCCATTCGTATCAGGTTAAAGAAAAAAATGAGTGAAAAAAAGAGATGCTGTAAAAAGATGTTTTTCTTTTCTATTTTTCATTTCCACTCATTTTTTCCTTGATTAATTAAAATTCACCTAGATCGATCAGGCTTTCCCATTTAACAGATATTCTTTCTTAGTCCTCATGGTTTCTTCCAAAACCGCGCATCATCTTCCCAAGATTGAGTGTTGATAAATATTGGCTGGTCAGCTCATATGCCTCTTTCTCAGACATTCCTGCATTTTTCAATTCTTTGTAAAAGATAGCAGCAGCTTGTGCATATTGTTTCGCACTTTCAGGGCTATATAACAGTCCGCTGAGTTCCCGTAAGAGCCCAGGAACCTTTTCAGCAACTACATCTAATATTTCCTTTATTTTTTCTGGGTCTGGCATATCATCATGCCGGTGTTCTTTATGGTCGTTCATATCTTTTTTTCCTCCATATGTTTTGTTTGCATATGATCGTAAGTTTGGTCACATCATTTCATGAAACCAAGGACCTGTGACCATTTTTTTATTACCTCTTCATTTAACTTGTATACTACTCTGGAACCTTGAGTATCTGTTTCTACCATGTGTTTTTTTTCTAAATTACTTAGTTTTTTCCGAATGATCCTTCGAGATGCTTTACCTCTTTTTGATCGAACATGTTCAGTGATCTGTGAGATGTTCAGGCTCTCTTTTTGAGTGAGTACTTGCACGATCGTTTTCTCAATAGGGTCTTTTAGATCTGAAAAAAGTGTATCTGGTGTCAAACCTCCGTGTTCAAGCATGAGTCCGATAAGCCGAAAATAGCTGGTGGTTGTTTTCCCAATGTCTTGGAATGGTTGAAGAACGGTCCGTAGCATCGATTCTAATTCATCGATCCTTTTATTCAATAATTTGATTTCCTTTGA
The DNA here is from genome assembly GCA_964410735.1 of uncultured Thermoplasmatales archaeon. Lineage (GTDB taxonomy): Archaea > Thermoplasmatota > E2 > DHVEG-1 > DHVEG-1 > EX4572-165. Next base: position 30,180 of record CAYPIF010000095.1, on the reverse strand, counting down.
GAGTTCCTCAGGTTCCACATAAAAGAATTGATCTCCTCTATAATTAGATATTGGAACAAAAAATCAAATGAAAAACAACGCAGTTTGATGGATACCCTTATTCTATTGCTTTGTACTCATCATAGGCCTTTTCGATATAGAAAACGTAGTCGTTGATATCCTCTGTTTCGATGAGACTAGTCACTGCATCCTTCTGGTATTGTATTGCATTGTTGAGATGTTGCTGATTGGTTGAGGAAAGATCTGCACCGAGATACTTTTCATATTGATGGAACATGTTCTGGGTTCGGAAAAACGCGTAATCCGCAGCAAATGGTTTCAACTGTACCATTGTTTCCGTGAACATCTGTGATTTACTACCAGTATCGCAGTCTACATAATATGGTTCAACGTTTTCATCACTTATCCATATCCATCGTTCTTCTCCTTTCATGAATCGATATATATAATCATTTTTGGTGTCATCTTCATCATCAATAGAGCAGATACGGTTGATCACCTGACGTTGGGAATCATACGGTGTCAAGCCCTTAGTTGAATCCAAAAGGGCCCAGCCATACTCAGGGATATAATATTCTACCATGTAATGCATCTGTGTCCAGAACCCTTGATCATTGTTTGCAAGGATGACCCGCGCAGGGATATCTTGTGCTCTGAACAATGCACAGGCAAGGTGTGATCTGCCTACGTTCTCACCGTTTACTTTCAAGGTGGTCAAGGCATCTTGCTTAAGGAACGTACGTGTCCATAGTTGTATGAGGAACAAGCCATATCGATGATTTTTGATGAAAGAGGATACGTTCTCTGCATAACTGAGGATATTATCATTTTCTCCTTCTAGAGCGTCGGCTTGCCATTTGATGCGCAATCTATTTTTTTGGACCATTTCGGACCGGGAAAGCCATGTCTGAGTATCCTCAGGATTGTCATATTTTGAATATGGCATTGGTGCATCAGTTGGTATATCGTTATAATCAAATGCTTCTGTAAGGACCCATGCTGAGAAATGGATCAATGCATGTGCATCCTTTTGCAGTGATGCAACCGTGAAATTTGCAACACGGTTCGGTTCATAGGTATCCATCTCTATCGAAGAGGATAGGATATCCGCTGTTGAATCATCGTGGACCTCTAAAAGGATAGGGACTTGAAAACCATAGTCTGGTGGAAAGACATATTGAACAGAAAATGTGCCTGTGTCCTCTGTTGCAAGAAGATCAAGGTAATGTTCGACCCTGAGAAGATAGAGCTCTTTTGTCTCTGGATTGACAAGTAACAGATCACTGGGTGTATCTCCTAATAATGTTGGTGATATACTTACGCTAAGTAGCAAGACACAAAGTATCGTGATTATCCTTTTTTGTTTTGGGCTCATTTTTCGTTACACTCCCCACTGAGTATATCAAACCCATAATTTTTAATTGTTTCTAATATAATTTTAATCATATTAATATTAATAGTTTTCCTTTTTTCAAATAGGGGGGCAAAAAAATGAATCAAACAACGTCTTTGGAGCCAAGTCGTACAGTGGAAACAAAGGGCCGTGTAAGAATCGAGACGATAAACAACGCACCCATGACAAGAACAATTGTTGAACCCGTTGGTAGATTGAACCACAATGATAGAAGTGATCCAGAGAAACTTGTAAGAACCCCAATGATCGCCGCCATGACCATCATATATTTCAAATGATGTGTGAACAACCCAGAAATTGCTGCCGGTATCGTAAGCATCGCGATAACAAGGACCACGCCAACGACCTTGATCAAGACAACCGTGGTGAATGCTACAAGGAGAAGCATCACGAGATTCATGAGGGAAACATTAATACCACTGATACGAGCGAATTCCTCATCAAATGTTAATATCTGCAGATCCTTGAACAAAGAAATGGTTATCAAAAGAATGGAGATCGCCAAGACAACCATGATCATCACATCCCTCATGTTAATAAGAAGAATGTTACCAAAGAGAATGCTCACAGGATCCTGAATGACGAGGACACTACGATCAACCCCATTGAGGAATTGAACACCTAATGCCATCCCAATGACCCATAGGACACCAATCGTTGAATCCTCCCGTAATCTTTCTTTGATAAGAGGAGCGCTCATAATGAATGCGGTTGCAACAGCAAAAACCAGCGCTCCAATGAGCGGGTCAAGCCACATCCACCCCATGACATATTGAAGGTAATACGCAAGTCCGATACCACCAAAGGTGGTATGAGCAATACCACCGCTCAGAAACACTATCCGTTTTACCACCACAAAACTACCAATGATACCACATGAGATACTTGCAAGAAACGCAGCGATGAACATCCGTTGAACAAATGCTAACTGAAAAAGTGAAAAGAACGAATCCGTCATCTGTGCTCCTCCTTTTTCTTTTTTGTAGAGGTGATTTCTGCATGATTCGACAAAACCCGGTGTGGCACACCATGCGCTATGAGATCAACAGGGCATTGATACGTCGCTTCCAGCATCTCTTTTGAGATAACACTGTCATCATCATGGGTGAATAAGAACCGGTTCAAACAGGAAACCCTGTTGACATAGGCTGATAACACACCAATATCATGGGTAATAAGGACAATGGTCATTGATTTGTTCAGTTCAGTAAGGAAACCATAGATGGTCTTCTGCATCTCCTTATCAATACTAGCAGTTGGTTCATCAAGGAGGAGGATCCGAGGGTTTGACACCAACGCCCGTGCAATATACACCCGTTGACGCTGACCACCGGATAATTCACTGATATGACGCTTTTTGAAGTCTTCCATGTGAACTGTTTTCAAAGCCTGAAGAGCATGTTGTTTATCCTCTTCAGAGTAAAATGGATGAAGACCTCGTACTGATCGTCGCCCCATCAGGACAACATCCCACACTGAGATGGGAAATCGTTTATCAAATTCAGCATATTGTGGAACATAGCCAATGTCCTGCCTGGCCTCTTTTGGGGGAGAGCCAAAAATACGGATAGTGCCAGAGTTGATGGGGATCAAACCAAGGATCGCTTTAAGTAATGTTGATTTTCCTCCACCATTCGGGCCGATAATACCAAAGAAATCTCCCTCACGAATGGTAAATGTGATATCTTCGATGACGATCTCTTTACCATACCCTACAGAAAGATGTTCTATCTTAATTGCAGGTTCTTTCGTTTTCTCCACCACCGGTACCTAATTACTCTTTTTATTTAAATGTGTTTAATCTCCGAATCCTTGCGCCATATCATTTGCCAGTTGTAACAATGTTTTTTCATACTTGCTCATAAGTGGATTTATCGGGATGACCTTTCCATTAATCTCATCAGCAATAGTTTGAGCATTGGAGATATCGAACTGTGGTGAGACAAAGATCACAGAGATATTAAGGTCCTTTGCTTGTTGGATGAGAGCTGCTACTCCTGCTGGCCCTGGTTGCTGGCCATCCTCTTCTATTGCTATCTGTTTCAACTGGTAGGTATCACCAAAATACCCCCATGCAGGATGATAGACCATAAAGGATCTTCCTGAAAAGGGGTCTAAAACCGAACTGATATTTTCATGGAGTTGTTCTAATTGGGCTATATATTGTTCATAATTCGTATGATAAGCGTCTTCATGCTCCGGATCAATCTGAACCAGACCTGCATACACATTCTCAGCCATTTTCATGAAATTCAAAGGTGATGTCCATATATGAGTATCGGTTCCTTGTTCCGCACTATTGTTAGCAACATTCCCCGTTTCTCCTGGATAATTCTCCTGCCCATAATGTTGATCAAATGAAAGAACAGTAATCCCCATGGAACAGTCAAATACTTCTAGTTCTGGGTTTTGCTCAATGAGAGTGTTAAGGTGTGTAATTTCAAATTCAATTCCCGAACCAACAGTGAAATATGCTTTTGCCTGTGCAACCTTTGTCATTTGTTCAGGTGTTGGTTCAAATGAATGAGGACTTTCACCAGGTGGCACCATAACGCTTACCGAAACATATGTTCCTCCAATCGCCTCCACCATTTCTTTTTGTGGAACGATGGTGACAAGTACACCAATGTTCCCTTCAGTTGAGTTATCAACACATCCTGTGAAAAGAAGGGCCAAAAGGGTAAAACCAACCACGATTGTTGTAAATATTCTTTTTTGTATCATATTTTCACCTTTATTTTTTCAATTTTTAGTTTCTACTATCTGTTGAAACCATGGACATTGTTTGATCTTCCCTGGTGTCAATCGTTGAGAGGGATTATACCCACAGCACATTGGTTCTGACAAAGCAAATCGATCCAGTATAAGACGATAGATGTTAGCAGTAATGGTTGCATCCATTTTGCTTGCTTCTGTACATGCTTGTTGATGATCTATATGGAGAGTTTTCTGTAAGAAATGCTCAAGGATATGATGGCGTTTTGTATCCTCCTCCACAAGATCAATCGCCTTTTTATTTAATTGGAACCCTTTGTAAAGATGGTAGTCTCCATATCCTAAATGGGATAATCTTCGCATCTTCTGATAGGCACATTCTTTGGATACACCTATACTTTTTGCCAGATCTGCCGGACCGACTGGAAGGTTGGATCCATTCAAGGAAAAAATGACCCGAAGGTATTCTCTGTCTCGATGTGTCAAAATAGAATCCATAGGGTTAAGTTATACTTAACTACTATTTTAACTTTTCTAATTATGTGCAGTGTTGTGCCCTTTGGAGATAACAATGCAAAAGCAAAAAATCCGTTTAAACTATGATCATCATTTATTATGAACCAAAACAACTAATCGAGGCTGACTAACAATTAACTTGCAAGACAAACGGATACATAGAAAAGCATTTTTCCCAATCAAACTCTATTTTCTATGCAGAGAATTTGTTTTAAGCGATCTGATTTTTCGAATCATTGGTTATCGGTCCGCCTCGATCAACATTTTTCCAAGTATTCCTCCCTAAGATCTATGCGAATACAAACAAACGTTTAGATATCCAACACAAAGAAAAAACGACAAAAAAACGGCTTTATAGAGATAATAAAAGGGGAGAAAAAGGAAAAAGAAGGAGGATTATGTAAGTGGTACGTCCTTGCGAAGATCATCCTTCAATGTTCGACCTGTCTTTTTCTCCCATTCCTTAATAGATATTGAATATTTATCACGAATCTTATCGCCGACCCCAAGACCATTGTACGCACAGAACGGTACAATGCCCTCAGGAGTTGTGTAATGAATTACACAACGTTTCAAGCGTTCCACGTTAAGATTATAAGGATCCTGGAACCACATGGAACCAATGAAAAGACTCTTATAATGGAATCCTCGAAGAGAATCATAGCTGCCACCAATCGCTGCATCCTTCAGTAATTTCTTCAAATCAAATCCATGGGGTGCCTTATCATAATCAACAAAATCATCGATCTTTCTGAGGAATGCTGACGCGATTCGAACCTTCTTAAGCGGACCAGAAATCTCAGCTTCCTTATTGATGAAATCAAGCAACCCTTCGACATTAATAAAACGAGTAACAGGGACCGGATCACCATTGTCATCAACGAATAAATATGTTGCTCCGCCACAACCCGGATGTGCGGTGAACTCGACTTGTGTCTCTCCTTTTAAGAGCTCGATAAGCTTTGAGATCGGATACACAAATGGAACTGGGTAGAAATCGTCACGGGAAATCTTACCGTCGAATTCCTTTTCGATTTCCGCCATCATCCGAACATAATCCACTCGTTGCTTCGCCCTCTTATCATCCTTGATTTTAACTACTCGGCCACAGAACGAGATTGGTTGGAAGTTTAGCCCCCGGACAATATCCATGTTCTCAAGAGCGAATTTGACAATTTTACCGGTCTCTGAAATGTTCTTATCACCTATTAACACTGGCACAAGCACTACTTTCAAATTTACTTCGCGGAGATTCTCGATAGCTTGTTTGTTCTTTTCGATCCATGGGTTTGTTTCTTTGGTCACACCATCAAAGCTCATGTAAATAGTGTTGACCTTTGCATCTTTCAATTGTTGACAATATTCAACGCTATCAGCAAGTTTCAAACCGTTTGTGTTCACCTGGATATGAGAAAAACCTTCCTCCTTTGATATCCGCACAATATCGAGGAGATCATCGCGCATCGTGGGTTCCCCACCAGTGATCTGGATAGCTTTGGAACCCATTGGTCGTTCATTACGGGCCTGAACAATAAGTCTTTTAATCTCTTCTATGGGTGGCTCATAAACGGAACCAGATGCCCCTGCATTCATGAAACAGTAACTACAGCGAAGATTACACCTATTGGTCACGAGAAGATTTGTGAGAACACTTTGAGATTTATGCATATCATACAATGCAGGAACATCAAGCACCTGTGTTTTTACATCAGGGGAGTCAACACCAGTAACCTTATATTTCATCCATTTCTTATAGAGAGCTGAATCACCAAAATAAATATCTTTGAAGCTGCCATGCTTATCACAGGTCTTTGTAATGTAAACCTTCCCATCTTCCTCAACTATCTCTGCATCAATCTTATTGATGGTTCCTTCATTGTAGCATGTTGGGCAGATAGATGCTGTTTTCTCTAATACGGTCATATCTCATCCAACCTCATTGTTCATCGGTTTAGTGGAACATTACATCTATTCATTATAGATAAACGTTTACCATCTACTCTTTACATCAATACTTCTAGGTAAGAACGATAAGCGATATGCGCTTATTTTTTGCTCTCAGAGTAGTCTTTGAAACCCTGAAGCCATTGTGGGATTTCCTTTGTTTGCTGAGCGAATTCAACGAAATTTCTTAACCGTTTCATGGTTTCTTTATTGACCACGTGTTCGATACGACAGGCATCTTGATTGGCAATATCGTAAGGGACACCGATGATTTGAAGGAATTGAACAAGTGTGTCATGTTTTTGTTGTGTTTTGATTGCTACTGTTTTTCCCCGTTGGGTCAATGTCACGCCACTGTATCTTTCATAGAAGATCAAATCCTGTTTCTGGAGTTTTATGAACATCTCTGTCACACTGGAAGGGGCTACATGGAGCATATCCGCAACATCCTTTACTTTTGCATACCCCTTTTGAAGGATAATCGAGTGTATCGCCTCCAAATAATCCTCCTTTCTTTCTGTGACCATGCGACCAATCCAACTTTTTGGTTTACCTAAAGTATTTAGGTATGTCTAATGTAATTTTTCCTTAAATAATTTCCTTTTTTCAGCCCATCATGAGCATAAATATATTAAACAAGTAAATAATATTAGTCCCCTATGAGAATAACGAAAAAATACCTGTTACTTATAATTATCACTGCAAATCTACTATTCCCTACATTACCCGCTTCAGATCAACCATCAGAACCTGCGCAAACGAATCTTCCATCATCATTTAGCTGGAGAAACGTGGACGGAGTTGACTATACAACACCTATTAAGGACCAAAGTCCGGCCCCAACATGCGAAACATATGCGCTCTGTGCCGCATTGGAAACAATGATGCAATATCAAACAGGAGAACTCTATGGACCAGATCTCTCGGAGACACATCTATACTTCTATGCGGGAGGAACATACGATGCAGGCGGTGTCAACGTCTATGATGCCGTAGACTACCTCATGGAATATGGCGTACCAGATGAAGGATGCTATCCAGACCCACACCGACCATTTGACTATCCGTATACAAGTCTTGAAGGCTGGGAAGAAAGAACCGTCAAAATAACAGAATGGGGGGCCGTACAACCTGATGAAGAATCCATCAAAGAAGCACTCATTGAACATGGGCCACTCATCATCTGTATTTTTGTCTATGAAGACATGTTAACGTACAGGGGTGGAGTGTACCATCGATCAACAGATAACCGGGTCGGTGGACATTTGGTCTCACTTATGGGATATGATGATGAAACCCAAAGCTGGCTTGTGAAGAACAGCTGGGGCGACCGATGGGGAGACAACGGTTGGTTCCATATGGGCTATGACCCTGAGATGTTCATCAACCGTTGTTATGGTGGAGAAACAGGTATCATCTACATCGACGGCATCTATGGAAACCTCAAACCAGATGTACCAAAGATCAGCATAGAAACACCAAAGACCTATCATTCCTATGTCTTTAATCTGGAATTTCCACAAATCTTTAGGACCATACCAAATATCCAAACAGCAGCGCCACGGATCATTGGACCCATAACCGTATCTGTGGATGCAGAGAACACAGAGAAAATCGAGTTCTATGTTGATGGGTCATTACAGTTCACCGATGAAACCTCGCCCTTTGAATACAACTTCAAACCATCCCAAGGATTACACATCATTGAAACCATCGCGTATGACAAGGACAATGATATCTCACGCGGCATCGTCGACATATTCTCCATCATATAGAGAAAAACCAACAATTCCACCTTACATTTTAATATGTGAAAGCCATTATAATATTGGGACGATCATGAAATTAAACATATTGATTGCAATCACTATCACAGGTCTTTTTATTATACAACCAGCAATGCTAGCTAATCAAACAACAGTTGCATCCCTACCAGAACAATTCGATTGGCGAAATGTTTCTGGCATTGATTACTCTACACCCGTAAAAAACCAGGCACCAGCACCAACATGCGAAGCATATGCGCTATGTGCGGCCCTTGAAACAATAATAAAACATCAAACCGACAACCAATTCACACCAGATCTCTCCGAGACACATCTTTATTTTTATGCCGGTGGAACCTATCGAGCAGGTTATGTTAACATCGTTGATGCGGCTAATTATCTCATCGAACATGGCGTACCAGATGAAGGATGCTACCCAGACCCACACCGACCATTTGACTATCCTTATACAAGTCTTGAAGGCTGGGAAGAACGAACCGTGAAAATAACAGAATGGGGATGGGTTGAACGAACAAACGAGGCGATAAAACAAGCGCTTATCGACCATGGACCATTAGCGGCCTGTTTCTATCTCTGCAAAGACTTCCAATACTACACCGGTGGAATCTATACGCACACATGGGGCCAGATAAACAACGGACATGTCATGACCCTTTTCGGATACGATGACATAAATCACTGCTGGATCATAAAGAACAGCGCAGGAGAAGACTGGGGAGAAAACGGCTGGCTTAGAATGGATTACGACTCAGCGATGTTTGCAGAATGGTATGGTGAAGGCACTGGCATTATGTATATCGACGGTGTTTATGGAAACTTTAACCCAGATGTCCCCAAAGTCTATATCGAACATCCTCAGATATACAAATCATATATTTTCGGAAACAAATTTTCACAGTTACTCTGGAAAATCCCTGGGATTCAGAAAGGGGCACCACGTATCATTGGACCAATCACTATAGAGGCGTCTGCAGAGAACACTGACTATGTGGAGTTCTATCTTGATGACGTCCTGCAATATACGGATTATGAGGAACCATACGAATGGCCTTTGGAATCAGAATCAGGATTACACACCATTCAGACAAATGCATATAAAAATCAAACAGTATCACTGGACATTCTTGACATTTTCATCATAGCATAAAAAGTATTTTTTTCGTCAACTCCAGAAAAACCTGAGAAAAACTTAAAAAACAATCGCCTCATTACTGGCTCCCATGCCAGCAGTAGTTGACGAAGAAACATGTATCGCCTGCGGCGCATGTGTTGATGCATGCCCTGTTGATGCGATAACCATGAATGATAAAGCAAAAGTTGATTCGGATACGTGCACGGATTGTGGCGCTTGCGTTGATGAATGTCCCGTTGACGCTATCTCACTCTAAAAACAATTCAATTCTTTATTGATCATTGTTTTGGAGTTATCTCTGTAAAGCTCACATAGGGTTGTAATACCTTAGGAACCGTCACGCTTCCATCTTCCTTTTGATAATTTTCCAGTATACAGGTGATTCCACGCTGTATCGCTATAAGGGTCGAGTTCAATGTATGGCAGACCCGTGTTGGCATACCATCTTTTTCACGATACCGTATCTTTAATCTACGGGCCTGATAATCGGTACAATTGCTTGTTGAGACAAGCTCACGGTATGCTTGTTGTGATGGATACCATGCCTCTAGATCAAATTTCTTTGCGGCTACGATACCGATATCACCCGTACAGATATTCACCTTTTGATAGGGTATTTCCAGTGACTGCCAGAATATCTCAGCGGTCTCAAAGAGATATTCATGTTCCTTCCAGCTTTCCTCGGGACTTGTGATACTGATCTGTTCTATCTTCTCAAAATGATGCGTTCGGAAAATACCTTTTGTATCCTTCCCATGTGCCCCCGCTTCGGTACGAAAACAGGTTGAGAACCCTGCATAGCGTAGTGGAAAATCATCCTTGTAGAGGATCTCATCCGCATGCATACCAACAAGAGGTGCCTCACTTGTACCAACAAGATACAGATCCTCATCTTCTATCTTATAGACATCATCTCGATAGGTTGGGAGAAAACCACCACCCTCCATAACAAACCCTTTGACAAGTGTTGGTGGGATGATAAGTTGGTAGTTTCGTTTGCGTAAAAGCTTCATTGCATGGAAGATAAGAGCATATTCCAGTTCCACAAGCTCGTTTTTAAGGAAATAGAACCGTGCACCAGATGTCTTAGCTCCTCGTTGGATATCTGCACAACCAAGGTTTTCAACAAGGTCAACATGGTCTTTTATTGGAAATGAGAACCCCGGTTTTTTCCCCCATGTTTTCTCAGCGACGTTACCGGTATCATCCTCGCCATAGGGGACGGTTTCATGAAGAAGATTAGGGAGTTTCAACAGCAACAGATTCTTTTCTTCTTCCAATGTCTGTTGTTCTTGTTCTTTTTTTGATATCTGCTCTGGTATCGTTTTTGCCTCAGCAATAACCGCAGGTATCTGTTCATCCTTTCCTTCTTTTTTCAAGGTTTTAATGGTATCGGTCATTTGATTTCTTTTTTGACGAAGGGTATCGATCTCCATCTTGAGTTCACGCCATTTTTCATCACGGTCGATGAGCGTATCAAGCATGACAAGAAATTCTGGTTTCTTTCGTTTTTCAAGGTTTTTACGTACCAGATCTGGTTGTTCCCTGATGAGTTTGATATCTAACATAACCGTCGAACGTGGAACCTCATAGGTTTATAAGAGTCTTTTGATGAGATTGATACAAAAAAAGGAGTTCATTTGTTTCATTTCTACGGCAATCCAAAGAAGAGAAGACGCAGGATGAATCCAACACTCAGAGCAACACTGATCATAATGATCGTTGACTTGACCATATCCTTTAAACCAAGTTCTTTTAATAGGACACTAAAGGTTGCGACACAAGGGAAATAGATCGTGAGGATGGTAACAGCAATGACTAGCTGTAAGGGGTTCATTCCCAATGGGATCAACATTCCAACAGCAAGATCCTTTCGTAAAAAACCGACGACAAGTGATGTGCTTGCCTCACCAGGTAGACCAAAGAGCCCTTCCATCATAGGAGTAAGAACAGTCCCGATCCATTGTAACACACCAATATGGTAGAGTATATTGATGATAAGTACACCAAGAAACAAGAAGGGGATAGCCTCCCGTATGAACCATCGGATCCTCATCCAGGTCTTTTTAACGATTGCTCGAAAACTAGGCCTGCGATACGGGGGTACCTCCATAAAGATCTCAGGGGATGTTCCTTTCACGAACCGGTTGAGAATAAGACCCATGATCACATAGAGAACAGCGAGAATGAGAAATACGAGGGCAATGTAGAATAAACCATAGGCACCAAGAACCCCAAAGACCATAGCTGTTTGAGCCATACAGGGTATTGCGATCGCAAGGAGTGTCGCTGAGATGAACCGTTGTTTCCTTGTCTCAAGGGTACGCGTCGACAACGCTCCAGGTACATTACACCCCAGACCAAGGAATAGTGGGATGATACCATGTCCGTGCATCCCAAGTTTATGGAACAGGTTATCGACCAAGGTCGCTAGCCGTGGCATATACCCTGTATCCTCAAGGATTGAAAGGATGAAATAGAACGCGATGATGTAAGGTAATACCATTGCTAAAGGAACATATAACCCTGTTGTTAACATCCCGAGGGATTGATCAAACATGATCTCTTTTCCAAATTCACCTATCAAGAGGGTGTGAAGGATACCCGGACCTAGGTATGCACTAAGTTGTTCCATTAGTGGTTTGTAGAATTGTTCGAACAAAGGGTCAAAAACATAGCTTATGATATTTTCTCCTATGAATCGAACAAGCCAGAATGCAAGAAGGACAATACCTGCTGCCATAGGTATCCCAGTGAGCGGCCGTATAGTGAGATCCTCGACCCTATCGCGGAGCGTATGATGTCTTCGTTGTATACGTTCAACTTTTTCGATGATGGAGCCTATCTCGATCCATCGTCCCTCCCTACTGGTCTTTTTTATCTCTTCATTGATGCTTGCCTTTGAAAGGGTATCGACTAGTGTTTTAATTCCTTCACCGGTCAATGCACAGGTGTTCGTGACAGGGATATCGAGAAGTGTTTGTAGCTTCTCTTGATCGACCTCAATCCCTAGATGACATGCTTCATCTGAAAGATTCAGAGCGATGACCATTGGTATATGTTTTTCAAGGAGTTGAATGGTAAGATAGAGATTTCTTTCAAGGTTTGTCGCATCGATGACGTTGATGATGATGTCGGCTTCCTTAAGCATGTCTGATGCAACTTCTTCGGCCTTATTGCTTGGTTCCAAGGAATAAGTACCGGGGGCATCGATGATCTCAACGATCTCTTTACCGATGCGCATTTTACCTTTCGCGTAATCTACCGTTGTGCCAGGATAGTTCGATGCGATGACATTTGCACCGGTCAAGCGGGAAAAAACAACGCTTTTGCCAACGTTTGGGTTTCCCATTAAAAGGATCTTTTTTATGACACCACTTCCACAAGTATCTTTTTAGCCATCCCACGTCCTACCGTCATTTGCATACTATTAACTTTGATGGTAAGAGGGCCCCTGAATGGTTGTTTTGATACAACAGTTATTTTTTTTCCAATCCTGATGCCCATTACATCAAGTTTTTCCTGTAGCCCGTATCCTCCTTGGATCTCGACGATCTTCCCCTCCGATTTAGCTGGGAGGTCGGCCAACGAGCGGACGTGATGATCCATTGTTTTCACCTGTGTCAAGTTTCTTGTTATCCTTTGTTGCTATAGCATGTATTAGTATTTATATTTTTTTTGTATGCCTAATTAGTTTAGGCATACCAAATTTTTGTAATGATTCAACATAGATAATCCACTATAAAACGATTGTTGAAAAAGCACACCAAACAGCCACCATAAGATATGCAACAAGATATATAGCCCTTGGCTTAATATCCCTTGGTATATGTGTATAGCTGCACCAGGAAAAATCATTGATATCGACCATGAAACAAGTCAAGCCACCATTGATTACGGGAACAAAACGATCAGAAAAGCAAACATTTCACTTGTACAAGTTTCCATCGGGGATTACGTCCTTGTTCATGCAGGTTTTGCGATACAAAGGTTGGATCCAAAAGAAGCAGAAGAAACACTCGCACTTTTTTCAGAACTCCTTTCAAATGAAGAGGAATAAATGTGTTCTCATTAAAGGATAAGGATCTCGGTAAAAAAATCATTGACAGCTTGAAAAAAAACAATACACCATACCATTTTATGCACGTTTGTGGGACACACCAAGATTCCCTTATGAAACATGGGCTTGATGCGCTCCTCAAAGATGCAAACATCACTATTCTCCAAGGACCCGGATGCCCGGTCTGCGTAACCACACCTAAAGAGATCGAAGAGATGATCCACCTTGCAAAATCAGGCATCACCATTGCAAGCTATGGAGACATGATACAAGTACCAGGAACAGACACGTCATTACAGGATATGCACGCTGAAGGATACGATATTCAAACAGTCTATAGCATCGAAGACGCTGTAGATTTCGCCAAAAAGAATCCTCATAAAAAGGTCGTCTTCATGGCAGTGGGATTTGAAACAACAGCTCCCAGTACTGCTGCAACCCTTCTCAACATGCCACCTGAAAATTTCTCCGTGTTCTGTTGCCATCGAACAATACCTGAGGCACTCGAACTCCTTCTTCAGATGGGTGAGTCAAAGATCGATGGGTTCATCGACCCCGGCCATGTATCAACAATCATAGGGGAAAAACCCTATGAATCGCTCACAAAAAAATTTGGTATCCCACAGGTAATCACAGGATTTGAACCTATAGACATTCTCATGGCAGCATGGATGCTTGTGAAACAAATCGAAAACAATCATCCGAAGGTGGAAAATGAATACAAAAGAGCAGTTCTACCTGAAGGGAATCTAGTTGCACAACAAGTTATTCAGGATGTTTTCAAGAAAACAGATGTCGCCTGGCGAGGATTCCCTATCATCAAACGATCCGGCTTGGGACTTAAGAAGGAATTTGAACACTATGATGCAAGAAAGAACTATGAAAATATCCTGAAACCACTAGAGGATAAAGAGTTCAAGGAACCAAAAGGATGCAGATGTGGTGAGGTCTTGCGGGGATTGATAAACCCTGAAGAATGCCCCCTGTTTGGTAAGGTCTGTCGTCCGGACCACCCTGTAGGGCCCTGCATGGTAAGTGTTGAGGGGAGCTGCCACATTAGTTTTAAATATAGCAAACGTCGATAAAAACGGCATAATCTAAATAAAGGATAGGCATATTATTAATATATACGGAGCTATTATTCAAGAGGCGGGATTGGTAATGTCCAATAAAAACACCAGAAAACAAGAACTGGATAAACAACGTACAGAGTGGCGTCGAAGCCATCGTGCATTGAATGGAAAGGTCATCCTTTATCCTGATAAACCACCCGAACATATCAACGCTCGAGGTAACAAGGTATATAACTGGTTTTGGAACAACATATTGCTCTCTGCTAATATGCATGACATACCAGCACTCATCTCAGGTATCAAACAACGGATAAGCCATGAGAATGATGGCCGAAAGATTCGAACATTTCGAACGATGATCGGAATGGCAGACGACGCATACAAACTCAAACAATTAGAGGACATCGATAAGTTCGACTCAGATCTCCAACTCGGCGACCCCTCATTTTACAACACTGACCGAGGGATCATCTATAAAGATGACGGGTATTATACAACCGATTTCACAGAGGAAGAGGATAAAATCCTTGTGAGAGACATGGAGGGAATCATCATCGACATTCAATACAATGGTAATGGAAACAAGGAAGACAAAAGTACCTCGCCACCCACGTCAGCTGAAACCTATAAAGATTGGAACTATATGGATGGAAATTAGATTCGCCAACATATAATATGGTGAGGGAAATTCTTAGGAACATACTCTTTTTGATTGTTATATATCATTGTTGAAATATCAGAAATAATGCATGAGTTATTTAAGGATATAAAAACACTAGTGTTGAGTAGTAAAAATGATATTAAAAATGATGGTTTTTCTCTTTTTGAAAATAGATTTAATTCTTTTTAAATTTTGATACGCTATTTGTGATTACCTGATATACAAAGCGGTTTATCGGGCGGTGTTTTTTATTTAAAACGGAGCTGTTTGTTTCGTATGCTTTTTTCAAGTAATCTATTAATCTTATCTAATCTTGAAAATGGAATCGAGCTTTTACCCTGCTTAATAAAATTGTTGATCTTCCATTTGCTTGTAACAAAAACATATGGATGCCTCGGGTCATAGCGCATGTTACCTTTAACGGACACTAACAGGTTTTTAACCTTGGGAACATAAAATACAAAATGATTTTTTAAATAGATATAGAGACAAAGGCCTTCACGGTCGGCTTGTTCATGAGGAGAAAAACGTTTACCTTCAAACGAATTTCCCCAGTTTTTGACTTCGATTGAATAGATACCTGTTGGGCCAGTGACTACATAATCAATCTGGGCTGATCTGAGATTTCTTTGCCCTTTATAGGTGACATAATCCTTTAACGTGATTTGAAGATCACAGAAAACAGAATAATCATCACCCAATTTCTTAAGCTCATCCAAAATCGCCAACTCACCATACGCGCCCCGATAATCTGTACTTCTATAAGCAGTTTCTAAATTATTTTTCCTATCAACAAGATATGACTCCTCATTTTCAAATACTGCCTTTGGATTATGTTCCAGATCCTGAATTACATCAGATTGAGTGTTAATTCTATTTGTAATCTCTTTCATTTCCTTAGGTTTCTTATGATATTTTATCCATTGCACCCTTAGATAATCTGCCGTGTTTGGAAGAATCAAATGAACCTGGTGCTTCGTTTTAATCAGACGGTTTCTCTCTTTAATACTATCTCGAACAGATGCAATATCATCATTCCATTTATTGTCAATCGACGTCTTATCCTCATTGAGTTGTTGGAGTGTATCTTGTTCTGTATTAATCCTCTCAGGCAACTCATTGAAAAAAGATTGTTTCTTATCTTCTAACGTGTTTTTTGTATCCTTTAAACTTGTTTTAATATCATGAAAACCATCAATATCATCAGGGCAACTTTTCAGTAAAGTTTTCTCAGCACCAGAACCACCGTAGATCCGAGCCATGCTAAACTCTCCAAGGTAATGATAATTCCCTCAAACAAGGAATCGAAAAACCTATTAAAAATAGCTTACCAGACAATGAACGGTACATAGTAACGATTTGATTTCTAATGACACATACTGAGAAGTATACTCCCTAGGATTATTGGGAGTCTAATACTTATTTGGTTTGAAAGTCTTTCTTGCAATAAGGACAGATATTAGCATCTTCAGGGATAATTCTTCCACAGTTTGGACAACGTCGATTACTTGTCTCAGCATTCACCGGTCCATTGGGAATTGTTTTCCCAACATACTTATTCAACTCAATTTGCACCAAAGCTGGAACGATAATTCCAACAAGGATAAACAGTAACGCCCAAAGAACCGCATTATCATCCCTTTTGACATAAAGTGAGTAAGCCTCACCATATTTATACATCCAGTAAATGTTTGCAATTGGGATAATCAACAGCCAACATGTTGGAATTGAGGCGCCAAAATTTTCATTAATCTCCCTCTTGGTTTTGACATACCAGTAAATAAAATAGATTCCTAACGTGATAATCCCAATGAGATATACGAGTACAACATTTCGTTCCTCAAGCGTATTTGTCATAGACTTCCCAAATAGAAAATATCATATAAATCTTCTTTTTATAGAAATCAAACTATTATATTCATTATGCTATCGAATAAATATATTGATGATACTATTTATAAAAAAACTAAAAAACAATCTTAAAAAATCAAACCATGATAAGAAATTATCAGCACCCCTCAACCCATTTTCAACAAAGCACCCCCGAAACGTGATTCAACCCTGTCACATACTTACCCAAAGAGCATTCGCCAACATATACTATAATGAGGCGAGTGAGAGTTTTTGACAATTTATTTTTTTTGGTGTATACGTTAACTGATTTTACGCCTAAGTGTATAGATCAATAATGTCACACACATCGCAATGATGTATGCAATTATGCTTCCAAGAATAACATCATACAAAGGATAGAGGAAATAAATCACTGTTGCATATGTTGCAACACTCGATAATCCCAGCATCATTGATTTGGCCATACCTGCAGCAAAGTCAGGCCCATGTTCTCGAACAGAGATAAGCATTGTGGACGAGAGTATCGCAGGGAAAACAGAGAACACACCGCTGATTATCGCGTCGATATTTGATAGATAGACGGCGATTGCAATAACAATTCCTGCGAGGATACCACGAAAAATAATCTTTTGAACCGTATAATGGACCTTCGCGTTCCCTGTTGATGGGATCTTCCGTATTTTTTCTAAAAAGACAAATGAGACAATCGCAGTGACAATATAGAGCGCAAGGGAAACTTGAATACTTCCAACAGTAAAGATTACAAGTAAACTTGAGAGGACGCCCCACACAGCAAAGGTAGTGATAAAAGCTAAAAGCATCGAACGATGAACGAGTAAAGCAAAAACAAAAAGGAAGATGACATTGATACCGAGTTCAGCAGGAACGACCGATGCGGCTTGAGAAGCAAATACCCTACCTTCGGTATACGCAATGAAGAGAAACGCGATCACTATCGTTGAGGGGAGTGTACCAAGGATCCCACCAACCTTTGAACCATATTTCTCGGCAATGTACATCACGATGATGACGACCATCGCTGAGAGAATGAAGGGAAGAACAACCTGGAAAATCAGAGAAACCATACCTGCCACGGATAAAATGAAGGGTTAAAATAGTTTGGTTCTACTGAATCCTATCGAAAAATCAAAATAGGACTATCTTCATTGGAATGTTAAGTGGAGGACTGAAAGATATGGGAACTAAAAGTAGATCGTTTCTAGGAGATAAGGCAGATCATATCATAGAACTGCTCAACAAAGCCCTCGCCGATGAATGGCTTGCATATTATCAATACTGGATCGGATCCAAAATAGTTGTCGGGCCCATGAAGGGAGAGGTAACAACAGAGCTTGTGGAACATGCCACTGATGAACTTCGTCATGCAGACATGCTCGTAGTACGTATCACTCAGCTTGGTGGAACACCCATCATCGACCCGCAAGACTGGTTCAAAAAGACCAACTGTGGATATGATGCACCTGTCGACCCAAATGTATGGAAAATCCTTGAACAGAACATCAAAGGTGAACAATGCGCCATCTCAACATATTATAAACTTCTCAAGGAGACCATGCAGGTGGATCCCGTCACCTATCAGATCATCGTTGAAATCCTTAGAGATGAAGAAGATCATGAGGAAGATCTTGAATCTCTTGTGGAAGACCTTAAAAATCTTACAAAATAATGCTCTCTCATTTTCCTTTTTTATTGATGGGGGCGCTGTTGCCAAAGGACCTCTGGGCAACCTTGTTGGTTAGATTATAGTAGACATAGACAAAACCAAGTTCAATCCCAAAGATGATCAAGAAATAGAAGAATGTTAAAAAAATCGTCCTCCAACCAGATACGGTCATAGGATCAATGTCAAAAGCAAGTATCAATGAACCAATGAATGGTATGAACATACCAATTGTTACCAGGATCAATATGTTCACCACATCTCTATTCTTTCCCATATGCTGTCGATGTAACATCAGGAAGGTATAAAAGATGTCGGTTCAAACCATTTCTTGTTACACTCGAATGTTTTTTTAATGAATGTAATTTTAAAACCCAATCCATCAAAAATGAATCAAATCATCTTGGAAACAATAACATTTTGTCCTGATGAAATACCACCATCTCCGCTAGGAAGTTTTGAATGAACCAGGAAACACAGATCAGAATCTTCAACCTGTGACCGTGTCATCTCTAAAAATGGGATATTGTAAGCAATTCCTCCGGTCAAACCAACTGAGGAAATATCGTGCTCACAAGCATAGGTTATGGCTCTCTGTGCGAACCAATCGGCAAGTGATCGGACAAAAGAAGTAGAGATATCAGCTTTTTCTTTTTCAGATAATGGTTTGTCACATCCGCTGACATGTTCGTGAAGTTGTAAAAACAGTTCAGAGGTGTTAAAAACCGAGCCGAAATCTGAAACATCAAATGGAACAGTTGGTTTCCCACGAGCGAGATACCGTTCCAGTTTCATAGCCGGCTCCCCATCATACGTTCGTTTACAACATATCCCAAGGTAACAGGACAGTGCATCAAGGATCCGCCCGAGACTACTGGAAAGAGGCGCCCTTGAAATAAGTTGATCAAATATCCTTTTCTCATCACTGTTCACAAGGCATGAAGGGGTTTCATCTTTTAACAGCGCATAGATCACTCGACGTGGATCCATCGCTGCTTGATCCCCACCGATCAACGGTATTGGTTTCAGATGAGCAACCCGTTCATATGATGCAATGTCCGTGAAGAGGATCTCACCGCCCCAGAATGTCTCATCATCACCATATCCTAGACCATCAAGGGTCAACACCACTGATTCATCAACGTTAGAATCCAAAAGAAGACTAGCAGCATGCGCATGATGATGAAGCACCTCAAATGAGGGTACATTAGAGGTTTCAGAGAACTCTTTTGCTATCAACCGGGTCTCATAACCTGGATGAAGGTCTATCCCAACTGCATCAAGATCTGGTTTTCTCATCGTAAGTGTCATGAGATGATCTAAGGCTTTTTTCAGGAATCGTAATGTTGGATAATATGCCCCATTACCAATATACTGAGTGAGATACAGTTTCTTTTTTACACTTAATGCACCATGGATGTTCTCACCCGCACCGACACTTAGAATGTTCGTATCATAAGAGACATCAAGTGGATCAGGTACATATCCGCGTGATTTTCTAAGGAAGAAATACTGATCCTTCCATGGTTTAATGACGGTATCATCCGTCCTATTCGGAATCTTTCGATTGTGGAGAAGGTAACAGTCAGCTTGTAATGAAAAAGCTGTTTCATTCTCCGTTATCATTGGTTCCCCAGGTATATTTGCAGAGGTCATTATCAATGCATCAGCTGAGAGCGAGGAGAATAAAAGATGATGCACACCGGTATAGGGGAGAAAAAGACCAATGCTATCAAGACCTGGTGAGATATCTTCCAGATCCTTCTTTTGTACGAGTACGATCGGCCGTTGGTTTGATTGCAAGAGAGATGCTTCAAAAGCTGAGATCTCCGCATATGCCCTTGCAGTTTCAATATCCTTTACCATGACCGCGAAAGCTTTCTCTGGCCGGTGATACCATTTCCGAAAGCGCTGTATCTGATCTAGATTGCAGGATAAATGCATGCCACCCCATGATTTTATCACACCAATGGATCCTTCATCCATCATCTCCGCAAATCGTTGTATCGGATCAGTGTATTCTTGTCTCTTCCCATTAGAATCATAGAGGTCATACCGTGGGCCACACTGTGGACATGATATCGTTTGGGCATGATACCGTCTATCAAAGGGAGCCTGGTATTCCTTTTGACAGTTTTCACAGAGTTCAAACTCCCTCATCGCGGTCCGCTCACGATCATACGGAACATCTTCTATAACGCTAAATCGTGCACCACATACGGTGCAATTGGTGAAAGGGAAATGATATCTTCTGTTCGTTGGATCAAAAAGTTCTTTTACGCACTCAGGGCAAAGTGCGGTGTCAACGGGGATGAGTGATTCCCGGCTGCCCTGGGAACTATGTCGTATCTTAAAAGTATCAAAGTTCTTATCCAATGGAACGGTCTTGATACTTGTTATCTTTGCCAAACTTGGAAGATGCTTTTTTACCTGGTCAATAAATTCAGTTGGGTCTGTGTCAATCACCACCTCGACCTCTGCACCTTTATTGAGAACATACCCATGGGAACCAAGTTGCTCCGCTATCCGATAGATCGTTGGTCTGAAACCCACACCTTGCACGATACCCTTGAAGATAAGTTTTGATGTTTTTCCCTTTTTCATTCTTTGGTCAGTCATATTGAATCAAGACGGCTATAAAAAGGTTAACAACGGATAAGAAACTTAGATAATAACAAAAATAGACTAGTGAATATGAGCCTAAACCAGTATTGTGATTGTTTGTGATATTAATAAAAACCTTTAGTTGTTTCATCATGTGAATAATTTATGGACCAACAAGAACCACAAATCCATTTCACGCACCCAACCTCAGATGGTTGGAAACTACGTATGTTCTATTATCCTGCGGCAACAGAACATAAAGCAGAAACACCTGTCGTTCTCTGCCATGGCCTTGCTGCAAATAAACACAGTTGCGATTTCGGGATACCTGGAAGTACGGAATGGAACAAATATAGTCTTGCCGCGTTCCTCTCCCAAGGAGGATTGGAAAAAGAGACATCCTTTGATGTATGGGTACCAGAGCTACGAGGGAGAGGCGAAGAGGCGATGTTTCATCCACTGCATCATCCAGATCGGTACGAATGGTGTGTCGATGATTACATTCAAAAGGACGTGCCAACCATCATCGCAGCCGTCCAAAAGTATTATGTTAAGAACCAGGGGCATAAACCAAAGCTTTTCTGGGTTGGAAAGAGCATGGGTGGCATGATCATCTATGGTCATGGTGAAACAAAAGCAGGTAAACAATCCCTGAAAGGTGTGGTCACTATTGGATCACCTATCTCTTTTGTTCATACAAGCCCTGTTCTTGATATTCTCAGCCGCATCGCCCCTCGAAATATATACATCCCTCTCAATGCATCAGAGTTCTTGTTGAAACATCCTGAGATCAAGGAACGATTCAAAGAGACTGGTGCAACTCTTGAAAATATCGATCCTGTTGTCTATGAACAATACATCTCCCTAGGTATGAACAACACGATCTCATCCAAGGTCCTCAGTCATTTCTCTGTGTTCTTCAGACACCATACCTTTTGTAGATATCCTCAATTCCCTTGGTTGTTCGACACATTCGGTCGTTTTCCCGTTTTAAAACCTCTTTTCTGGCCGTATGATTATAAACAACAATTAAAACGGTTCACCACACCTATTCTCATCTTATCAGGAGAAAAGGACCATGCTGCATCACCGGAGGATGTTTCCTATGCGGTCGGTCATGTAGGTAGTAAAGATGTTTCATATGTGAACTTTTCAAAAGAAAACGGATACTCTGCAGATTACGGACATCTGGACCTGAACCTTGGATACAACGTGAAACAAGAGGTCTACCCAGTTATTTATGATTGGTTGCTAAAAAGAGATATCTAAAAAAGGGAATAAGATCAATCTTACTCGACGATCAGATCCTTGGAATATTTATCAGTATCCGCGATCAAGAACTCATTGCTCATATGTAAGCAATCCTTTGGACAGATATCATTACATTGACTGCAGAAACAACACCGTGCTAGATATATCCGTATTTTTTTGGTTTCTGGGATGAACTCGATGGCATCCGTAGGACAGACCTTCATGCACAGTTTACACCCAATACATGTATCACGATCATACTGGATCTTACCTCGGAATCCTTCCGGTGTCTCAACCGGCGGGATCATCGTTGCCTTACCGGATTGCACATCTTGTAGATATCTTGTTACAGATGGTGGAATGTATTTAGCCGGGAATTTATTGGTAAATGGTTTCTTGAACATTTGAGAGAAGACCTGGGGAAGCATTGAGAATTTCATTGCATCAACCTCCGTGTTTTTTTCACACTCAATTCATGAAGATCTTCACCCGAATACATTTTTCTTTGACCATTCTGAACGATACCTACTCTATTCGTACAGCTCATACAGGGATCAGTGGATGCAGCAACGATAGGAATATCAGCGATTTGCTCACCTTTCAACATTGGGATCCATGGTAAGATATTATTATAGGTTGGTGCGCGCACCTTCCAAGAATACGGGTACTCATGACCATCCATTTTCACATAATGAATGACCTCACCACGAGGTGCCTCCATGCGACCTACACCATCACCTTCCACTTTTTTCAAATCGTTTAATAATTTTGCTATCTTAGGCTCAGCGACGATATCGCCCTCGGGCATTCCAGAGAGGACATCAACACATTGTTCTATGAGCTCAATGGATTGTTTCACTTCAAGCAGACGAACGATGATACGATCATACACATCACCATTCACCTCGCCTGTAAGCACATCAGGGGTAATATAATCAAAATCAAGTTCACCAAAGGCAAAATATGGTTGATCGACACGAACATCCTTTTTCACACCAGATGCTCGAGCAGTGGGACCAACTGCACAGAGCTTTAATGCATCCTCTTTGGTAAGAATACCAACATTTTGACTGCGTAACTTAAATGTCTTATCGTCCAAAAAGATCTTTTTTAATTTTCCAAAATTATCCTTCAAAAAGGTTAAGGTTTCTTCGATCTTTGGTACCATATCCTTTGTGATATCACGCCGGACACCACCGATCTGAGTGATCGCTTTTGTCACCCTATTCCCCGTGAGATATTCAGTGAGATCAAGGGCTTTCTCTCGAACCTGCCAGGTCAAAAATAATACGGAATCAAACCCTATCTCGTGTGCCGCAACACCAGCCCAAAGCGTATGGGAACAGATACGTTCCAGTTCCGCTTGTACTACACGCAAATATTCAGCTCGTTCAGGGACCTCAATACCCGCGATCCGTTCAACTGCAAGGGCAAATGACATCGGATGACAATAGGAACAGATCCCACAGATCCTCTCAGCAAGATACAACACTTGTACGGGGTTTCTTCTCATCCCTGTCCATTCGATCGTTCGGTGGACATGCCCAAGATAGACATCTGCATCGACGATACGTTCTCCGTCAACGGTGAATTCGAACATCACTGGTTCTTTAAGCGCGGGATGAATTGGGCCTATGGGTACCTTATAGGTTGATTTTTCAGTTGTTTCGGCTGGCATCATGCATCATCCTCCACTTTTGGAACATTTGCAGCGGGAATAGTATCATGTTCATGTAGATTACGTGCCATTTTCTCAGCACCCATCTCATCCTTACGCCAGGGGTACATATTCTCAGGGAAATCATCAGAGATGAACACCCTCATATCCTTTGGAATGTTCTTGACCTTGATACCGAGCATCTCTTGTTTCTCCTGTTCTGAGATCAATGCGCCTGGTATCAGATCGCAAATGGAATCCATAACAGGGTCAGATTTTGGAATGGGTACCTTAAGGTTAAGTGAGATCTCCTCTCCTTTTTTTCCGAAATAAATGGAGAAATGATTGATGATCTCGATCCTATCCTCTATATCATACCCAGAGCTAACTGCAAAATGAGCGTGTTTATCAAGGGTCATTAGATGTTTCACTGAATCCTTGTAGACACTTCGATCAACCGTCATCCAAATATGAACCATATCTGTTTTCTTTGGTCCGATAGGATAATGCTTGATGTGAGCATCAGTTATCTTATTAGTGAACTCTTTTTTGAATGATTCAACGATTTCTTCAGGAGTATGCTTCTTAGCTGCGCTCATGCCTTCACCTCCAAGGTCTCTAGCTTCGTCCATGCCTTTACAACCCCATTCAAGATGTTCTCTGGGCGTGGTGGACACCCGATAACATGAACATCAACTGGGATGATCTCATCAATAGGACCAACAAGATTATAGGATTCAAAGAACACATCTCCCGTGTTACCACAGTTCCCGACCACGATCACAGCTTTTGGGTCAGGCATCTGTTCATATGCCTGTTTCACACGGCTCGCTTGTTGTCTTGTGACTGGTCCAGTGATAAGTAATACATCTGCATGTCGTGGGGTCCCAACAAGTTTAATGCCGAATCGCTCTGCGTCATAGCGAGGGCATAATGCAGCGATGATCTCAATATCACAACCGTTGCAAGAACCTGAATTAATGTGATAGACCCATAACGCTTTTTTAAAGGCTTTGGGAAGACCTTTTGCCATACTCAGATTTCCTCCAAGAATATGTTTAGTTAACACGAGTTACTTTGATTTTTGGTAATCCTGTTGACTATTAAAAGGTTACGGGAAAGATGAGAGCAGAACAATATAATGTTTCAAATGAATTATTAACAAATCCTAGGGACAGGGTCACCAATAGGCTTTTGAATAATCCTACGCCCACCAACACTTGTTTGTAACACCACACCATGTATCGCCTTGGTTGCCTCACCGATAATGGCTGCATGTTTTCCTAATGAATGTTTTCTCATGCTTTCAAGGACCTCGTTAGCCTTTTCTTTCACCACTCCTACTACGACCTTTCCCTCATTGCCTATCTGTAATGGGTCCAGACCTAGCATGTCGCAGGCTGCTTGCACACCCTTTGGTATTGGTATCTCATCTTCGTAAAGGAGGATGCCGGTTTTAGATTTTTCACTGAACTCGTTAACGGTGTTAGCTAGACCTCCACGAGTCGGATCTTTTGCAGCAACAATACCACCCATGCTCATCGCTTGTTTCATGAGATCATTAATTGGCGCAACATCAGATCGTACCTCTGTTTCATATCCATATCCTTCACGAAAAGAGAGCAGGGCTATACCATGTTCACCGATGTTTCCTGATAGAATAATTTTATCTCCGGGTCGTAGGTTGCTGTCAAGAAGCCATCGTTTATCAAATGGTCGATATTGTTTAACAACTTCAAGGTTATCATCAAGAAGTTTACTTCTTTTTCCAATACCGCTTGTGTTGATCATGAATTCTTGGATCGCGCCTTTTTCGACAACCTTTGTATCACCTGTAACAATGGGTACGTTTGCTTGTTTTGCAGTAATTCCCATACTTTTAACGATGGCATCAAAGGTCGCCCTAAAGAAACCTTCTTCGATGATAAAACCCGCTGATAATGCAAGAGGTGTTGCACCAAGAACAGAGACATCATTGACCGTTCCTGCAACGGCAAGGGATCCAATATCGCCTCCTGGAAAGATCAACGGTTGAACAGTGTGGGAATCGGTGGAAAAAACAATATCATCGATGACGGCGCTATCATCAAGCATATCAAGTGATACTTCGGCTGAGGATTCAGTCTGAAAATGTTTGAGGATTGTTTCTTTGATGAATGCATCCATATATTCCCCTCCTGCTCCTTGGGCAAGGGTGATCTTTTTATTCATCTCTTAAAACCTCAGTATAGTACTCTGTTCCATAGGCGATACGTAAGTTTTATTTATAATCTCTGTTTTCCTCCTGCGTTCATATGTGGCAGGACACGATTCTTAGTATCATCAATTTCGGTTTTATTCTCACGCTTCTTCCAGCGATCTTTAGAAATCATCAGCTGCATGATGTTGAAGGACAGTCATTAGCAACTTATTTTTCAACATCCGTTCTTCTAACCATTATGTCCTATGTCCTTTTCACCCTTGAATTGAAACTCAGTGCATTATCAACTGCTGGAACTGCCATTACGTGGTATATCTTACTGTATCAAAAAATGAGGTATTCCTCTAAAGAATCATGATTTGTATGGTTGTTTTAAAGATGAAGAAAGTCATTCTTTGTATTGGTAACAGGGAGGGAGGTGATGATGCTGTTGGACCGCTCATTGCAGATAGGTTAACAGATAAAGCAGATGAAAACCTAATCATTATCGATGCAGGTATCGCACCGGAGAATTTCACAGGAGTTGTAAAACAACATGATCCTGAAAGGCTGATTATCATCGACGCGGTGGAAATGGGACGTGCCCCTGGAGAGATTCGAAATGTCCCACCGGAAAGGATCGGATTGATGCATATGAGCACCCATGGTATCCCTCTTTCAGTTCTTATCAAGTATCTTCGGCAATATGTACAGGATATTTTTCTCATTGGCATACAGCCAAAAAAGATGGACGGAGAAATGTCTAAGGAAGTCAGTAGTATTATTCCTATAGTTGTAACCCTAATCACAGAGGATTCTATCAACAAGATAACTATGCTAGATTAAACAATCATAAGCTTTTTACAATGATAGGTATTCGTATCAGTGGTGATTGAAGATATGGGTGAAATGCAAGAATCGGTCGATCAAGTAACGGATATGATGGGGACACTTTCAAAGCATCAACCAGAAAGCCTTCGTCATTTCAAAGCATTTATGGGACAGGTCCTCAAAGAGGGTACACTTGATACGAAAACAAAGGAATTGATAACGGTTGGAACCGCTATCACAGCACGCTGTAAGTATTGTATTGCACTGCATGTGAAAAAGGCACTTGATGCAGGTGCAACACGGGACGAGATTTTTGAAGCAGCAACAGTAGCAATGATGATGGGCGGCGGCCCGGCGATGACGTATATCGTCGAAGTGAAAAAGGCACTTGATGAATTTTCTTAGGCAAATTCATCGTCTTTTATTTTTTTTTGCATAATTTTAATATTATGCAATCAATATTAATATTGAATTTTTGTTATGAGAAAATCGATACTAGCTGGCTTCAACTTTGGTCTCACCTCTGGAATCATAACCACCTTAGGGTTGATGGTCGGTCTCAACGCAAGCGCCCAGTCCAATTACGTGGTCATCGGAGGGATTCTTACAATAGCCGTTGCAGATGCATTGTCTGATTCTATTGGAATGCATTTTGCAATAGAATCCCAAAATATACATTCATCCAGGGGCTTCTGGGAAGCAACACTAGCTACCCTCCTTTATAAATTTTTATTTTCATCAATGTTCATCATACCCATCCTCTTTTTTGAATTATACAAAGCCGTTCTTATGAGCATCCTTGCTGGCATATATCTTATCATTGCCAATAGCATCAATCTTGCCCGTCAACAAGATCTCAACCCGTTACCTGTTGTTTTTGAACATGTTAGTCTCACGTTCGGTGTCGTCATTGCATCCCATTATATTGGATTACTCATCGCAATGATTTTCAGTTGAAATATTAAAAAACCTCATAAACACATGTAACTTCATAATGATTATTTTTTGTCAAAAGTAGAATATCAACCAAGAATACTAGTAGAAAACACCACTATTTTATGACACATTTTATAAATACTCAATTCATTCATATATCTGGAGGCAAAAGGAGCATGAAATACAGAACCAAACTAGTAGTAGGCCTATTGGCTGTTTTTTTAATGCTGATGATACCAAATGTAAGTGCTGTTGAATATACTATTCATAAATCTAACAGCCACAATGAAAAAATATTTTCAATAATACCGTCGCTATTAAAAACAACAAATTTTCCTGAAAAAGTTTGGGAAATTATAAACATTATTTTAGCCATCTTGTTAGGTGGAAGTATTGGACTTTTATTTTCAAAATTGTATTTCTCTATGACAGTTTATGTTGATGATGATGCATCAGAAGACTGGTATGATTTCTATCATGTGAAAACTATCCAGGAAGGAATTGATCATGCTAATAAAGGATATGCAAACAACGTGCGAATCTATAATGGAACATATGATGGACAAATCATGATGTCTTCTAGTCCTCTATCACCCGGAAACATGGGCCATTGGTTGATTGGAAATGGAAGTAGTTCAACGATCATTAATGCAGAGGGATGTGATTTTGGGATAAATCTTTCCAATATAGATGGATGGAGTAGAGTCATTGGGGTTACCATCAAAAATGCAAATGGTCCAGGAATTGATCTTGGAGACAGTCAATGGAATTTCATTTATGAAAATACACTCTTGAACAATGCAATAGGCATCAAAAATGAAGGAGGTAACTATTGTCCGATTTGGAAAAACAATTTCATCAGCAATGAAGTTAACGCCTATGATACTGGAAATAATGAATGGTCATTTAGTTGGGAATCATACCACGGTGATGAAGACGCAGAGAAAACGGGTAATTACTGGGATAATTATAATGGAATAGATGAAGATCAAGATGGAGTTGGTGATACACCTTATCAGATAATGGGTGGAAACAGTATTGACAGTTATCCATTTATGCAACCGTGGGAGGAATAAAAAATATGAAAAAGAAAACCATCATAATTGGAAGCCTATTGGCTGTTTTTTTAATGATGATGATACCAAATGTAAGTGCTGTTGAGTCTCAATCCGTTAACAACGAAACTAAGAGCAGAATCAATGAGATGGCCACCAAAATCAATGAATTAGACAAAATAGGGAAAATAACATCCTTATCGGATTTAAACACAATCCAACAAACAATAGATTATTTACTCTTTAAGTACAGTGATTCTAGTATACTATTTACTTTCATTCTTATCGCGCTGCTCTGCCTTTTTGGCCAAGCATCTTTCATAATTATAGGTACCACCATACAGAAATCATTCCCTATTGTTGGTATATTATTAGGTTCGATCATGAGCGGGTTATTCGCCGGATTATTCGCGGAAATTAGCAATAACCTTGCACAACAAGTTGAGGATGAAAACACTCAAGAATCACTTGGAATGATGCAAAAATTCATTTGTTTATTCATGGTGTTACCTTGGCCAGTCATCATACTTAGCATTTTAGCAAATAGATGATCAATCAAATTAAAAAAATCGTATTTGTCAAGTTCCAGACAGGCAAAGTTCTTTTCTTAGAAGATTTTCTGTCTCGTCGACAATATTCAGACCTTGCAACTTCCACGTTGCAAGTAACGATGAGATATATTGATAATTCTCAGATCCTTTGATCGATCGGAAAGTACCGATGATCTTTTCCACTATCACGTGCTCTCTAATGGACTGTTCCGCAAGATTATTCGTTGGTTGCATACCGGGATACAAAAGACAGGTATACCAGCAGCCTAACCCGTTCTT
>CAYPIF010000094.1:0-7267 GCA_964410735.1 uncultured Thermoplasmatales archaeon | reverse complement strand
TCTTTTTCAACGATTCAGTAACACCATTTTCGATAATCTTATTGTGATTTTTGAATAACATCCGAAGTTCAATAACAACGATGATATAAGTTAGTTTCCAAATTGCAGTTGTTTCATCAAACTTTTCCGCATTTTCCGGTTACTAGAGAATCCTTTCATCATCCGCTTGGTCATGTTATAATATTTAAGGAGCTCTTTGACATCTTTATTTTCCATCCCTGACCCACGTGCAATACGTTTCACCCTTGACGCCCGGATAAGCTGGGGATTCTCCATTTCTTCCTCCGTCATTGAATCCATGATGATCTTGAATCTCTTAAGCTTCTCCTGAGTGGAATCCATATCCATACCTTTGACCTTACCCGACATCCCACCCGGGAGCATCTCCGCTATCTTGTTCAACGGGCCCATACCAGAAAGCATGTTCATCTGCTCATACATATCATGCAAAGTGAACTTCCCACTCATCATCCGCCGAGCAGCCTCTTCAGCATCCTTTCCCTTCAAGCTTTCCTCAGCTCGTTCCAAAAGGGTTTTGATATCACCCATGCCAAGGAGCCGAGATATAAATCGGGAGGGTTCAAACCGTTCAAAATCAGAGGGATGTTCCCCTGTACCTATAAAAAGAATAGGTGCACCGACCTCAGCGGCAGCACTCAGAGCGCCACCACCCTTTGCAGTACCATCAAGCTTCGTGATAATGATACCTGTGATATCAACAGCATCATTGAACGCCTTTGCCTGTGATCCTGCCTGCTGCCCAACAGCTGCATCCATCACCAGAAGTTTCTCATCAGGTCGTGTCGCATGGAATATATCCTTCATCTCTTCGATAAGATCATCTTCAAGCTTATGTCTACCCGAAGTATCAACGATGATGACATCTGCGGAACGTTTGAATTTCTCAACACCGGCCTTAACAACCTTCACTGCGTTCTTCTCGTTCTTATCTCCATAAAAGGGAACATCTACCTGTTCAGCAATTTGCTTTAATTGATCATAAGCAGCGGGTCTATGTACATCACCAGCAACAACAGCAGGTCGAAGACCTTTTTTCTTGAAGTAGGTTGATAGCTTGCCGGCTGAAGTTGTTTTCCCTTGGCCATACAGTCCAGTGAGCATAATGACCTGTTTTTTTACAGGTAACTCCCTTGAATCGCCAAGGATCTGGACAAGTTCATCGTAGACGATCCTGATAACATGCTCCCTACCGCTCATACCCGCTGGTGGTTTTTCGTCTAAAGCACGTTTCTCGATTTTTTTTGAGAGTTCAAGGACTAGTTTGACGTTCACATCCGATTGGAGCAATGCTCTTTGGATATCTCGGACTATCTCTTTGATGAGTTTCGTATCGATTGTTACAGCACTAGCAATCTTCTGTAATGTTCCTTTTAATGATTCACCAAGGTTTTCCATGACCATATGAGATCAGAGAGTGACATGGTAGGATTCCCATTAAAAGGTATCGTTTGAAAAGAGGAAATGTGATAATCCTATCATTATCGAATTGTATTTATTTTTTGTTAAAAATTTATTTCTCTTTCTTACGTAGTTACAAAAAGTATTTAGACACTGTCTGTATTCAGTGCAAACCACGGGGATTCATTTTCGATTTTAGGAGGATCCAATGACCGCCACTGACGCAAAAACAATCCATACACTTGATCTGATGGCTGTAAAGATCAGAAAGCATATTATTGAAATGCTGTATCATGCACGATCTGGTCATCCTGGAGGATCATTATCAGCAACTGATACGCTTGTCTCACTGTATTTTCACCATATGAAACATGATTCAAAGAAACCAAATGATCCTGACCGAGATCGATTTATTTTAAGTAAAGGACATGCTGCGCCCGCGTTGTATGCAGTTCTTGCCGAGTCAGGATATTTTTCCTTAAAGGAGCTCAATAAACTACGAACAGTTAATTGCATGCTTCAAGGTCACCCTGTTTGTTTGTACACTCCTGGTGTTGAGGCAAGCACGGGCTCTCTCGGTCATGGGTTATCCTTTGCTTCAGGTGTTGCATTAGCAGGAAAGATCGATGGTAAATCATATCATGTCTACGTGATGCTTGGCGATGGTGAGACAGATGAAGGACAGATATGGGAGGCTGCAGCTGTCTCTGCTCATTATAAACTTGATAACCTTGTTGCAATGATCGATAGGAATTTCTTGCAGATCGATGGTAACACTGAGGAGGTTCTTCGTTTAGAATCCATTCGGGACCGTTGGGCTTCCTTTGGATGGCATGTCCTTGAGGTTGATGGTCATAATATCAGGGAGATCCTTGATGCATTGAATGAGGCAGATGCTCATAAGAATCAACCAAGTATCATCATCCTTGACACGGTCAAGGGTAAAGGTGTTTCCTTCATGGAGGACAATGTTGATTTCCATGGTGTTCCACCAAATGAGATGGAATATAATCTAGCGATGGAAGAACTCACTCTTCTTGAGAAGAAACTGGAGGTGGAATAATGGGGAAAAAAGAGATGAAGAACCCTCGGACCGCTTATGGTGAGGCTCTTGTTCGGCTTGGTGACATTTATAAGAATCTTGTGGTCCTTGACGCAGATCTATCAAAGTCCACAAAAACAATCATGTTTGCAAAAAAATACCCAATGCGTTTTTTTGAGATGGGTATCGCTGAGGCGAATATGATCTCCACTGCTGCAGGTCTTGCATCCACTGGAAAAATACCGTTCTGTAGTACCTTTGCAGTATTTGCTACGGGCAGGGTCTATGATCAGATACGGATGGACCTTGCATATTCTCAGGCGAATGTGAAGATATTTGCCACTCATGGTGGTATCAGCGTGGGTAAGGATGGTGCGAGTCATCAGATGATTGAGGATATCGCGTTGATGCGTGTGCTCCCAAATATGACGGTTCTTGCGCCTAGTGATTATACTCAGACGGGTCGTATTGTAGAACTGATGGCGGAGCACACTGGACCGATGTATGCTCGCATTGGTCGGGCTGATGCACCAATATTGTATTCAAAGGATTATATTGAGAGTATCAGACTTGGTAAAGGTATGGTCGTTGAAGATGGTGATGATGCAACGATCATTGGCTGCGGGACCATGGTTGATGCAGCACTTGATGCTCAAAAATTGTTGAAGAAAAAGGGCATTTCTACTCGTGTCATTGATATGCATACCATTAAACCGTTAGACGAGAAACTGATCTTAAAATGTGCTAAGGAGACGGGTACGCTTGTCACCGTGGAAGAGCATTCGGTCATCGGTGGTCTTGGTGGCGCTGTTGCCGAGGTTCTTGCCGAACAGTATTCTGGTGGAAATATTGAGTTCAAACGTATGGGCATTCAGGATCAATTCTGTGAGAGTGGTGAACCTGACGATCTTTTGGAAAAATATGGTTTGAATGCGAACCATATTGCAAAACAAGTGGCATCACTTCTCTCTCGTTAATGGATAAGGATGATGGTGACTATATCCTCATCTTTGAGTTTATGGTCCAGACCTACTTTTTGACCGGGATATTTTGCTGATTTTCCCCATATGTGAGCATAACGGAATTTTTGTTTGAAATCCCTGTGGAGTTTCTGACAGACCTTTTCTACGGTATCACCAGTTCGTAGTATCATGGGTTCATTATAATCTGGTTTTTTACCTTGGGGTTTAAGATAGATTCGTATCAGCTGTAATTCCAAGTAAATAAGGTCTTTGAGTTCCATTAAACCTGTTCCATCAATAGCGGATATCGCATGGACTATCCATCCTTTATTACTGATGTATTGTTTATATTCTTCTAGATCCTTTGGACTTAACAGATCGATCTTATTGATCACTGCGATCGCTGGGATGTAGGTTCTGTTCTTCATGAAAACATCAATGAGTTGATCCTCATCGATATCCTCTCGAATGATAATATCCGCGTTTACCAAGTATTCTGAGACGATGGAGCGAATGGTTTTCTCGCTCATCTTTGTTAGTTTTATCGGTGTGTGGATCGTAATGCCACCTTGCATGGATGTAGTGATAACAACATCCGGTCGTTTTCTATTCAGCCGCAAACCTGCACTATGCAACTCCTCGGTCATTCGGTCCAAATGATCCTTATGTGTACCATCAACCATAAGAAGGATGAGGTCTACGGCTCGTACTGCTGCAAGGATCTCTCGTCCGCGTCCCTTTCCAAGTGATGCACCAGTGATAAGACCCGGAAGATCAAGAATTTGTATACTTGCTCCTTTATGATCTAACATACCCGGGATGACATCAAGTGTTGTGAACTCATATGCTGCCACTTCACTTTTCGCGCCAGTGAGTTGATTTAAAAGAGTGCTTTTCCCAATACTAGGGAAACCAATGAGGCCGATGGTTGCATCCCCATTCTTCTTTACTGCAAATCCTTTGCCTTTGACCCCTTTGCTTTGCTGTTTTTCTATTTGGCCTCGCAGGCGAGCTATCTTTGCTTTGAGTTTTCCAATATGATGCTCAGTAGCCTTGTTTTTTTGTGTATTGAATATCTCATCTTCAATGTCTTTGATCTGTTTCTCAATAGGTGCTGTATCCATAGGAGTTGAAAAAAGGAATGAACGATGGGGTTAATAAATATCCTGATTAGCCTCTGGTGATATGTGTTCCTGTTCTTCCTTGGAGGGCTTCCCAGCCATGGTCAACATCTGATATAATGACCTTTTTTCCACTATTTTCTAGGAACCGTATCGCTGCGAGGATCTTAGGTCCCATGCTTCCTGGTGGAAATTGGCCTTGTTGATAATATTCTTTTATCTCACTAAGGGTTACATTATCTATTGATATTTGTTTTTCGGTGTTAAAATCAAGATACACCTTTTCGACATTGGTGAGGATCAACAAAAGGTCAGCATGGATTGCTTCCGCGAGCCTTTCACTTGCTAGGTCTTTATCAACCACGGCTTCGATACCATCAAGGCCCCACCCTTCCTTTTGTATCACGGGCATTCCTCCGCCACCAGCAGCAATGACAATAATGTCCTCTGAGAGAAGTTTTTTGATGACTTCCCCTTCGACGATTTCTTTTGGGTCTGGTGAGGGTACAACGATTCTCCATCCTCGTGGTTGTTTCGTCATTTGATATCCATCTTTTTGTAATTGGTCTGCCTCGGCTTCGGTGTAATATGGGCCTATTGGTTTTGTTGGGTTCTGTAGAGACGGATCATTTTCATCGATGAGCACTTGAGTGATAATGGTCGCGATCTTTTTACGGATGTTAGCTTTTTGTAACGCATTTGATATGCATTGTTGTATCATGTATCCTATAAACCCTTGGCTTTCTGCAACACAGATTCCTAGTGGCATCGGTGGTATGATGTCCCTGGTTGCATTGTTCTGAAGGAGGATAGATCCAACCTGGGGTCCATTTCCATGTGTGAGTACAAGTTTATATCCCTCTCGTATCATCCTTACAATCGATGAGGATATCTCTCGAGTGTTAGCGAATTGCTCGTGAATATCACCTTTCTGACCCTTTTTGATAAGTGCGTTTCCGCCAAGGGCAACGATTGCTGTTTTCTCCATACTACGACGGGTAAAACATATTATATTATAAAAAGGGTGATGATGAAATACAGGGTAGATTTAAGATGAGACGATGTATTTCCTGATACAGTTCTCTTTCGTTGTTAATGGTTTTGATACCATGACTGATGTGGAAAAGAATAGGATTTTGATTGCATCATTGAAACAATCTGGTTTTATCCAATCGAAACAAGTGGAGGATGCCTTTTCAAGGATATTCCGTGAGGATTTCATGCCAGCTCATCTAAAAGGACTCGCATATGTTGATAGACCATTTGAAATTGGCAATGGTCAAACGATATCAGCGCCTCACATGGTTGCTATCATGGTGGAGGCATTGGATATTTATCCAAGGCAAAAAATTTTAGAGATCGGTTCGGGGTCTGGTTATCATGCTGCGATTGTTTCGATGCTTGTTGGAGAACATGGCAAGGTATATAGTGTGGAACGAATCCATGATCTTGCTGAACTGGCACGAAGAAATCTACAGAATGTAGATATCTCCAATACAACAATTGTTGACGGGGATGGTTCTTTAGGATTGCCGGAATATGCACCGTATGATAGGATCTATGTAACCTGTGCTTCACCATCGATTCTCCAACCACTGTTGGATCAACTTGTGGATGGTGGAAAACTATTGATACCTGTTGGAAGATTGTATTGCGAACTCACAGTAGTTGAAAAGAATGGCGATTTGGTTAAAACAACGGAACTTGGTGGATGTGCTTTTGTCCCTCTCCTTGGGAAACATGGTTTTTGAGAGGGACCCTTGTTTTAGTAGATCCTTTATGGTTGATATAATTGGTGTTATGAGCCTGCCTGAGAATTAAATTTAATCACGATATTTTGTGCTAAAATGGTATTTCATATTCAAAAAAGCCCGAGTTTCCGATAACAAAACATATGTTAGGCGATCTTGAATTATTTCTCGGACAAGCTCATATGTATCTTTCTTCAATGTTTTAATGTGGGGAACATGGTTTGAACTGTATAGTTAGAGTTTATAACCGATATCTCTGAGAAACTTCGTTCTCCAAAGGATATCGTCCTCGTTCTCAATCCCTTTGGGCACATGCCCATCGATAACACCTAAGATACCCCTGCCGATATCAGAACCATTCTTGTTCTCAGCAATGATTACCTGGGTTGGGTTTGCGGTTGCACAGAAGATACTGCAGACCTCCGGGACCATTTTGATATTGTTAAGGCTATTTAATGGAAAACAGTTCTCCATGAAAATGATGAACGAGTGTCCTGCACCAATTGCATACGCATTCTTTTCTGCTAGTTTTTTTAATGCATCATCATTTCCGATGCTACGTATCTTTCGTGCGCCACTTGCTTCACAAAAAGCAATACCAAATTTTGCGTTTGGCACAGAGTTTACGATAGCCTCATAGAGGTCCTCAATTGATTTGATAAAATGGGTTTGGCCAAGTATGAAATTAGCCTCTTCTGGTTTTTCAATAGGGATGATTTTAAAACTGATATCACTCATCTTTTCTGCCTCCACATGTAAAAGTAATTGGAGATAAAAGCGAGGGTATTTAAATGTTGTATGAAAAACTCAGTAGGTTACATTTCTACCTAGAATTTAGCACTTAAAATTATTCTGCATGGTAGATAATATACTTTTTGATGATTTTTTATGTTAGCTTAGCCGCCTCTCACACCAAATATTTTATCCAAATAATGGTATTAAAATAAGTTAGGAGTTAAGCGGAGAATAGAT
>CAYPIF010000093.1:0-19702 GCA_964410735.1 uncultured Thermoplasmatales archaeon | reverse complement strand
GATATCAGACCAGGCACGGAAGTGAGCAGCCTAACCATAAACTGCTGATGCTCAAAGGATTGCGGTATGGAGTCGAGATATGGACAATCAATGACTGCTACGGACATCAACTTGTGGTGGTTCTACCTCCACTAGAGAATTTATTTTTAAAAAAAACCATATTTTTTTGTTGGATTGTCACATGTCATTTTTATACGTTGAAAAGGGTTGAAATAAAAAATAGTAATTTATAAACTACCACTAAAAAAAATCAAATATTAATGTAGGTTTCTGAATATACCAACAGATGGAACCGATTTTTTTAGATTATACCACTACTTCAATTCGCTAATTATTTCTTTCACTTTTGAAATGAAATATTCACAATTATCAAGTATCTCTTCACATTCGGATTTTTTTATCTTTACTCCGACATCATAATCTGCTTTTAATCTCATAGTCTCTGCTTGAGCCAAAATATATCCCATTTTCTTTTCAAGTAAACCTGATTTTACATACTCTTCTCCAAATTTTTGGATTACTCCTTTGTGGCTTTTAGGATAAATTTCTTTAATTAAAAGTAAAGCTTGAGTGGCATGAAACATCGAATAATATGCTCTGGATACAGATTCTCTATAAAAATTCTTATAAAATAATAAATTTGCAGCATTTAGTTCTTCATATGCTTGATCAAGATATTCTTTATAGGGCATGAATTGCATCCCTTTTTACATTATGTAAAAAAATAGTATCTCTTTTTAGCTCTTTAGATTTCAAAGTTTGTACTGATATATACTCGCCTGTTTCCAATAATATATCAAAAGAAAGAGCTGCTAGCCTCATCTGCATTTTAAAAGCGTTCCTTTTAACAATAACAATAACATCAATATCTGATTCTTTTTTGGCTTCACCCCTGGCTACACTTCCATAAATCAAAATATCAATCACATTATCTTTGAGTAGCCTTTTTGCATCCGAAGTGAATCTTCTTATTGCCTGATCATGTGAGTTAATCATATCCTCATTCTAAACATATTAAAAATAAGTACTTAATCGTTTTTATTAGAATAGATACATGCATAGTCCCGAAATTATTTTCCCTTCCTCGGTAAAACCATTGAGAATACAATTAATTTTTATGACTTCTCTCATCTTTTTCCAACTACCTCGGTAAAGAAAAACCATATTTTTCTCATATATTTCCAGTCCACAATCCGGACAATGCATACAATACGTCATAAACACCACCAAACAAACGATTGAGACTCATTCTAATAAAGAATGCCCATAGAAAACATAAGGGCATCATACCTCTGCATACATCCATGAAATCTATACAGGGTATAGGTCACTAGGGGATACTATTGAGAACGATAAAATAAAAATGGTTATCATATGTTCGTAGCATCGTACTTCAATTCGCTGCGTTTGATATCTCTTTTTCGATGATCTGCGTCGTTGTTTTCACAACCCCTGGGAGAATATGGATGTTATTTGTGACATCATAGAGCTGTTCAAGTTCAGGAACAGCAACACGGATGATCAGGTCATATGCACCAGAAACAATCGATACCGATTGCACGCTGGACATCAAAGGGATCCTTTGAAGCGCAACAGGGGATGTTCCGGGTCTCATTCTCGCCATGACAAATGCATGTATCATAGTTGTTACCTACGTATGTGGTATTTTAATTCGTGACTCATCGCTCGTGGATATAATCATTTACTCAACACTTTATAGAACCCGCTTTTTTCTATAGGGTACTATGTATCTATATAGCATTTATTGAGATAAAAGATAAAAATCATAGATGCACATTCCTTCCCAGCGGTACATCAATGAAAGACCGCTATGAGGATTCAAAGACATGAATGTCCTTATCGTTTACGACCCAACCTCAAAAGAGATAGAACACACAATACACCTTCTCAAACAAACGCTTTCTCAAACCCATACCGTCCATATGGTCAAAGCCGGAAAAGAGATTGTTACTAATATCATACAATATGATTTTGTCATCACATTGATACCACA
Source organism: uncultured Thermoplasmatales archaeon (assembly GCA_964410735.1). Lineage (GTDB taxonomy): Archaea > Thermoplasmatota > E2 > DHVEG-1 > DHVEG-1 > EX4572-165. The sequence goes on along the minus strand of CAYPIF010000093.1, from coordinate 17,688 downwards.
ATGGAACTTTTGGACAAAAAGAAACATCAAACAATTCTTCAAACAACATGAATTCCCACTCTACACGCCCAGCGCGTTCATCTCCAATTGCACCATACGAAAGGAAACCATAACAAATCATGTGACAACACTCTTGGAAGAATCCGGCCTCAATCTCATATCAACATACACCCTTGATCCACCCCAAGACCATGATGAGTATCAGGAGCAGATCGACACCTTCACCGTTTCATTGTACCATGACCTGTGCTCTTATAAAAATGCATAAACCTTAAGAGCAATTAACGTGTTTGGATACAAGTTGGTAACACTCTATGAAAAAACCATTAACCCTTATCCTTATTGGTTTTCTACTTCTCATCCCATTCCAGGGGTGTATCGATTTTGATGACATCTCTGATTTCATCGACCCAGTTCTCCGGAGAGCAGACCCATATATCAGTAAGATCGTGTTCAATGACCCCTATCTTCAAAATTATGCTCTTGCTCTTTTAAACCAATCACTTCTCAATGACCGGGAATATGTTATCACCATGGTCTATCGACATATCATCGAGAACTTCAAATATATCTCTGACCCTGAGGATGAGGAAGTGATCCTATCCCCTCAGGAAACAATACAACGTAACGGAGGTGATTGTGAGGATCTCTCGATTCTTCTCTGCAGTCTTTTAGAAAATCTTGATATCAAGACGTATCTTGTTCTCACCGATACCCATGCATACTGCTTAGCATATGATGTCAACATTGATCATCTTAAAGGATACGTGGAACAAGAACTCATGGAACAAGTGGAGGCCGACTCAGGAAATTCCATCCTTCAAACCTATGAGCACGTCTTTGTACTCAAAAAAAGACAATCCTGGTACTATGGAGGTGACGGAGCGAACCTTCTAGAAAGCGAGTCATTTGATTACATGAATCTCACCTATACCTTCCGTTCCACAAAACCCATAACGTTCTATGTTGTGCCAAGTCAAGATGATTTCCAAAACTACACAGATGGAAAATCCTTTAATTATATAGAATCCTGCAGTGGGGAAGATGAAACCATCGTTGAAGGAATATCACCCTATATGAAACAACATGGTGGTATCATTCTCACGAATAATAACAATCGAGATGCGACGGTCAGTATCAACCTCAGCTTCTATTTCCATCCATCATTCTACAAGCTTTTCAAGAACAACACCATCCAATCATACACCCTTAAAAATGCGGAATGTGTCGTTCTTGAACCAACCGCTGGAGCATATGGATACCCCGGATACGATGCAAATGTCACAGGTAAAAAAACTGCAATTGACCCAGTTTCTAAGGAATATTATTATTTACAATAATTTCTTACATTATTCTATTCTTGATGAAGCAACAGGATGGATAGGCTCCTATGCATCTGGAGAACAGGTGACCGTATCGCATCAATGGGTGCAACAGGACACCTTTCTCATTAAGGTCTGTGCTAAAAATGAACATGATGTGGTCAGCGATTGGGGAATAATAGAGGTGGAAGTGCCACGGGACCAAATGTTCTTTAGCCACCCATTCTATGAATTCATACACTTCATACTGTGTAGGATCTCTGTGGATATGTCACCCTATATACTATGAGAATGAAACAAAATGAAATTCAGAACAAGTAATACTCATTTCAATTACATGTATCTAGTGCACAAGAAAGCCCGTAAAAAACAATTACCTATTCAAGGGAATGCTTTATCATCGCAACTCTGATATATGCTGTGGTCTAGCATCCTTCTCGCTTAGTTACTCCTTTTTCGTTGCGATAAAGTGGTATTTTTACAAATAAAACATTTTTTAGGTTAAGGCTTATATACTACGAAAATATAACTAAAAGTGGATGTTGGATGCGCGCACACATTGATCTTTTAAAGGTAGGTGAGGGCAGACTCTCCAGAAAGGGAGAGACCATTTATTATTTTGGAGCACTCTTTTTTGCTGCAGGAATAACCTTACTTCTTTTTGCCTCCGCTTCAATTATGTTCTTCCAGATCCACTATGGGTCTGAAGCAAAGCTTATCGCTGATACGGTTACGTACATGGGATCAGGTCTTTTTTTTGTTTCATTTGGGATCAATCTCATGCTCCGTCAAACAAGGAAGGGTACTCTTATCTATTCCATTGGGTCTATATTTGTTGTTTTTGCTATCATCCTTTTCTATCGGAACTATGAAACAAACTGGTTTTACCCAACAATTAGCTATATTCTCCTGTTCTATATAGTGGGATTTTTAATGCTCATGGGCAATGCGTTTGGACAGGTCACACTTTGGATCATGAGAAAATCTCAGCAGACCGAACAACCGGAATTGGCTCAGATCAGACCTGAATATACCGATGAACAAATCCAAAGGGACATTGATAACGCGATAAAGGAATCCATTCGACAAGCAGCAGAGGACCTTCAATTCGATCTTTCAGATGCACCATCGTTTCGTGTTTCTTCAGCTGCAGCCTCGGAGACCATTGTGAAACGAAAGGACACCATGAATGAAACCATGGTGTTACAACAGACGTTAGTCCCTGGCGCCCGAGAAAAATGGGGTGGAACCGGGATTGATAAAGCATCATTACTCCTTCAAGATACCCTTAATACAGACTCGTCGCATAAAAAAGGGTTTTTTTCATTTTTTCAATCATTTTTTTCCAAAAAGCAGTGATTTTACAAAAAGGTTATTTGTCTCGAAACGTATTTAAATAGGAATGTAATAAAAGTAACTATAAACTGGATGGTGATGCGAAGTGGCGAAAGGCCTAGATATTGGAACAATGAACATCATCTCTGCAGATAGAGATGGTGAGGATATAATTTTTAAAAGACAACGCAACGCATTTATGAAGATAGACTCAAGCGATCTAACAAAGAACATGTTAGATACCTCCAAGGTGCTCTACATCGAGGATATCGATGGTATACGACTTCTTGGAGAGGATGCATTCAAGTTTGCAACTATCTTTGACAAAGAAGCACGAAGACCGATGAGACATGGTATTGTCAGCCCTCAAGAAAAAGAAGCAATACCAATCATGCAGCTGATCATCGAGCGTGTTATCGGTGCCCCAAAGACCAATGAAGTCCTCTATATATCGACCCCGGCTGACCCGATCGATGTGGATATGGATGTCTTGTATCATAAGAAAACCATGGAAGCATTGACCAAACGGTTAAAGTATGATACAAAGGTCATCGATGAAGGTCTTGCAGTTATCTATTCGGAACTCGCTGATTTTAATTTTACTGGTCTTGGTATCAGTGTTGGTGCAGGTCTTACAAATGTAACATTAGCATATATGGCGTCTCCACTGATGTCATTTAGTATCGGCCGAGGTGGAGATTGGATCGATGAGCAAGTCGCGAAATCAACAGGTCTTACAAAGGAACATGTGACCGCTATCAAGGAGCAGGTCTCTTCATTGAGTAACAAGGTGACCGTTGGAAGTCCTGAAGGCGCATTGAACATCTACTATGATGCATTGATTTCCTATGTGATAGAAAACCTGAAGAAAAAACTTGCGCATATCACACCACCTAATGTTGCATTCCCTGTTGCTATTGCTGGTGGGAGTTCGTTGCCTCAAGGGTTCTTTGAAATGTTTGAAACCAAGATCCAACAAGCAAAGCTTGGTATTGAGCTTTCAAAGGTTGTGAAAGCAAAGGATCCATTGCACGCTGTTGCCCGTGGATGTTTGATCGCTGCTCAAACACAAGAAGGGCATCAGAAACCACCTGTGGGTGCTGCGTCATCTAATGAGAAAAGTGCAAAAGTTCAACAAGTAAAACACTAAAAAAAAGGAGAGATGAAGCCTCTTTTTTAAGGGGTTTTATCTTATTCTTTTTTTCTGAATTTGAGGGTAAGAAGACGACTTTTTTGAGATTCAACTGGTTTTCGTCCTAACAAGATACTCGCTTGAGGATACCGGATAGCAAAATCATCAATGCGGCTTTCCAATACAGCGTTCTTATGCTCCAAACAGACATTATCAATTTCCATTGAATTCATCTTTTCTTTCAAGGATTCGTTCTCATTTTGCAATCGGTCTATTTGTTCATGTAACTGTGATATGGCAGGGCCATTTGATCGATCTGATTGTGTCATGATCGATGGCGTATCCATTTCAACATCTTCTTCATTTCCTTGATTGATCATATCTTCCCTTGATGCCAAAGATATTTTTTTCCCCTGATTTTTCATGTGCAATCCCACCAACGTTAGAATATATTATTATACAACATAAATCTTTCCTTATGTTCAAAACTCTTAAAAATCCAATATGGTATGATAGAATGACTCTGTTGCAAACCGCAATGAATGATTTAGGCAATCGTTTAAACGATAGTATCATGAATCATTTACCCCGTAGACTTGAACTAGTGGGGGTCTAATACATGGGAACAGGTCATTTTTATGTATCATTTCTAATGTTGTTTATTGTGATTCTCAGCATGTTTTCAGGATGCCTGATACGTACAGAATCGATAACCGTTGGTGGCATAGAACGAACGTACCTGATACATGTTCCTACAAGTTATGATGGTGCTGAACTATTTCCCTTGGTCGTCGTCTTTCATGGTGGTGGCGGCAACGGGAGAAATTTCCAAGAAACAACAGATTTCAATCAGAAAGCTGATGAAGAAGGTTTTATTGTGGTATACCCTCAAGGAACCGGTAAATTGGATAATTTTCTTCTCACCTGGAACGTTGGGTTCTGTTGTGGTCATGCCTATCAAAATCAAATCGATGATGTTGGATTCATTCGGGAACTCATTTATCATCTCAATGGTAAGTATAACATCAATGATTCGCGCATCTATGCAACAGGGATATCAAACGGTGGGATGATGACCTATCGAGTTGGCGCTGAGCTTTCTGATATCTTTGCAGCAATAGCACCTGTTGCTGCGAGCATCGGTGGGCAAGCAACAGAAAAAGAAATGCTCTGGAGGGCACCGGAGCCGGTTGAGCCAGTTTCTGTTATCGCATTCCATGGTATAAATGATTCAAGGGTGCCCTATGATGGTGGTATCCCTGCAGCGAATGATACCAAAGGAGCGTATAGCTATTTGAGTGTGAACGAATCAATAGCCTTTTGGGTCGAACACGATCAATGTACTGATACACCGATACGCAATATAAGCTCCTCAGGAAATATCATATATGATATCTATCCCAATGGTATGAATGGAACAGAGGTTGTGTTGTATAGCATTGTTGATGGTGGTCATGCATGGCCGGGTGGAAGAAAGGGCAGAGAACAAGGTGATGAACCAACTGAGGATATCTCTGCAACTGATCTGATGTGGAGCTTTTTTGAAAACCATTCCAAAGTGTAAAGTATCCTTCTATCCTATGGATTTCGATAGATGTATGAATAAAAGATTTGTAACATTTCAATCAAAAAATAATATAGAAAAATTTATATTTATATAAAAGCTAAATATATTGGATGTGAAATCATATGAATAAACGAATACTCATTGGTTTGGTCATTTCTCTTACTGTCCTCTTTCTAACACCATTTCTCCCGACTGTTCAGTTAAGCAAAGCAAAAGAAGCAAATGAACAAATGCTCTATGATAGCCTAGGCCAATCCATTCTTCAATCACTCGCTTCAGATGAAGATATGGCAGAGGTCATGCCTGAAGGCCTTAGCGACACCATTATCAACGAGTTATCCGAGAACGCCTTTTTCAAAAAAATTGTTGAAAAAGCCTCTGATTCAAATGATGGAGATGATCCTCAACCACTGTTCTTTCCGTTTTTAGGTATCTTTGTCTATGGTTTAATAGCGTCTATCATCATTAAGATCATTGCCTACATACTCCATTATTTTGGGTCCATCATCCAAACCATTGCAAACAATATCAAAACAAGGGTTTCGAATTTCATCCAGAAGATCATGAGCATCATCCAGTTCATAATCAAGGTCATTGTCACCATTATACAGGGGATAATCAATCTATTAATCCGAGCAGGTAATCTTGTTGTAATGATACTCACAACCATCATATCAGCGGTCATCGCGGTGATACTCTTCCTGCTCAATGTGATTGTAGCGATATTACAACGACTGTGGCAGGGTGTTGGAACATTCATGGGATTGATGATTGAGATATTCATACTCATCTATGAAACGATCTTTCCACCGGCAGTGAACACACCCTAGATCATAATTCGTTTCATCAAAAATTTGGGATATTCATATTTTTTTTATCGATCTTTTTTTACTCTATTTTTTTCAGAAGTTTTTTCTATATACACTATATACATTCGGTGCTTAGCAATCAAACGTTTCAATAAAAAAATTTAGGGTGGAGGATAGAACAAGTTGGATACTTCGATGATTCTCATTATCGGCGGTGCAAGTGCCATTGGTTTTTACATGGCATGGAGCATTGGTGCTAATGATGTTGCTAATTCTATGGCTACCGCAGTTGGTGCTAAGGCCATCACATTCAAACAAGCCGTGCTCATCGCCGGGGTCCTTAATTTCATTGGAGCTGTCTTTGTCGGTCCTCATGTCGTTGAAACGGTTAAAGGCGGTATCATCGATAGTGCTTACATCCCTGATGGTCATACTCTTATGCTTGGTTTTGTCGCGTCTCTTCTTGCTGCAGCGTTATGGGTGACCCTTTCAACATGGAAGGAGATGCCAATATCCACAACCCATTCGGTCATCGGTGCACTCATTGGTTTTGGATTGATCGTTGGTGGTATTCAAAGTGTTCATTGGGGCAAGGTTGGTTCTGTAGCAGCTAGTTGGGTTCTCTCACCACTCTTTGGTTGTATCTTAGCATTTTTGGTCTTTAAAGTATTAGTTAAAATGATATTTGCTAAGGAAGATCCTGTTCACGCTGCGAAGATCGTTGGTCCTGTCATTATTGGTGTGACAGCCTTTCTTATTGTTTCATCACTTCTTTTAGAGACTGCGTTAAGTGATATGATAGGTATCTCGATTATGTCTCAATCACTTCTTGTTTCAGGAATTATTAGCGTCGTTGTAGTGTTTCTTGCGATATGGTTCCTGCGAAATATTGAAGGGCGGTCAACGGAGGATTATGCGACTGTTGAAGGTATCTTTCGAAAACTTCAGGTGATCACATCGTGCTATGTTGCTTTTTCACATGGTGCCAATGATGTTGCTAATGCCATTGGACCAGTTGCTGCTATAGTCCCTCTTGCTTCGACTGGTGAAATGAATCACACAGCAGCCATTCCAACCTATCTTCTTATCCTTGGAGGAATTGGTATTGCAGTTGGTTGTATGACCTGGGGGAGAAAAGTGATGCAAACCGTTGGTGGTCGGATAACAAGCCTTACTAATACAAGAGGGTTCTCTGTGGATTTTGGGGCAGCGACGACAGTACTCGTTGCATCAAAGCTAGGCCTTCCCATATCCACCTCGCATACGGTTGTGGGTGCGGTCATTGGAGTTGGCGTTGCACGAGGTCTTGAGGCAATCGATTTGAGCATTATAAGAAAAATCATTATATCCTGGTTGTTGACATTACCTATAGCAGCAGCAACATCAATTGGAATATACCTATTAATAAGATTGTTTATATGATCAAAAGGAGGAAAAATAAATGGAAAAAGAACCCGATCATTTCCGAGTGCCGGTCTCTGATACTCTCAGACGGAAAACGCCATTTTGTCAGTTATTGGAACATATGGAAAAGGTACGAGAATGTATCGATATTCTAGGAGAGGGATTGACAAAATATTATAAAGGTGATTACAAGGACTTTTCACAGGTGGCTGATCAGGTGTCTAAACTAGAGCATGAAGCTGATCTTATCAAGGGGAATCTTCGAAATCATCTTCCCTCAACATTATTCATGCCGGTTGATAAGGGTAAATTCCTCTGGGCGCTTAGGGAACAAGATGCAATACTTGATCATGCGGAGAATCTTGTAAATATGCTTGATATGCGTCATACAAAGATACCAAAGAAGCTTCAACCGTTGTTCATAGAGCATCTTCAGTTGGTTGTGGTAACAGTTGGTGCAATGGAGACTGCAGTAAGTAACATTAAGGATCTCGTGGAAACAAGTTTTGTGAAGAAAGAACGTGATCAAACGAAATTATTTATCCATAAGGTCCATGAAGCAGAATATGCTGCGGATGTTAAGAAATATGAGATGACAAAGGGAATATACGAGATTGAAAATGACCTTAAACCAATAGATGTGTATCATTTACTAAAGATTGCTGATTGGGTTGATGATATCGCGGACCATGCTGAGAATGTATCCGATTGGCTCAGAGCTATGATAGCAAAATAATCATGCAATTATTTCCCTTCACTGATAAGATGGTTAATAACACTTTCAGAGATATCCTTTGCGTAATCACCGATACGTCCCATGCTATCCGCTATTGACCCAAGGGCCATTGCAATTAGTGCATCTTGGTTTAGTGCTGCGGTATCCAACTCTTTACATTTCTTTATTAATAATTCCGCATCGGTAAATATCTCATTTGCCTCCTTGATCTCTTTTTTTGTGAAGGCACCGATGCTTTTACTGAACAATGCAAGGCTTAGTTTCCCTGTCTCTTCAACCTGCATTGTGATTTGAGCATCAACAGTCTCTTCTAATAGATACGTGACAGTATTTGCGATTTTGCAGATGTGATCAGCGATCCTTTCGATGATCCTGCTGATTAAATATGCTGTGGTGGCCATAGTTAAGGTGGTTCCCATTTTTTCAGCAAAGCTCACATTCTCTTGGATGATCCTATGCTGCCGGGCAATAAGCCAATGTAAACGGTCGACCTCGGTATCACGGGTAATGACATCCTCCGCGAGATTGGAGTCCTTTTCCCGTAGGGCCCGAATACTATCCTCATACATTCCTTTGGTTATAATATGCATTCGTTTGATGGTACGGGTAAATGGCATTTCAGAGGGGTTTAAAAGATCTTTAAGGGTGATTGTGGTATCTGTTTCCTCGACGACCTCTTGACCGATGGTATTTTGTATGAATTTTCGTACAGTGGATCGTGTTGCTGGCTGGATCCTTGGTTTTGCTGATATCTTTATTGCATTGAAACCTGCTATATATGCACCAATTAATTCTCTATAGAGGTATTGTTGATTGATCACGGGCTCTATATTGAACTCTTTTTGTGTCTTGATCTGTTCCCTGTCTGTTGTTGGCGTGATCAATAATGTTCCATCGGGTTGTTGGAGAAGACCTATTGGATCATTTTTACCAATACGGACAGCTTTGACCCATTCTTTTGGGAGGGTTATTATGAAGGATGAACCTCCGGTCATTTGTACGCGTCGTATTTCCATAGAAAAATCCCACTATAGAATACTACATCTAATTTATTAATCTTACTATAGGTCTCTATTGAAATATATAAAATATATATCTTTATATAGTATATGTAGATAAAGTATATATTTTTTAATAAGGGTGGCAGAAATTGATAACCATGAACGGGGGAAACAAAATTATCCTCAAAAAAACGCTGGTAATTATCACGCTCATCGCACTCGCTGCAACAGTTTTAAGCGGGTGCACGGAGACAACGAATGAAGAAGAACAAACAACAGTTACCATAAAAGGATCTTCAACTGTTCTACCAATTGCTGAAACGTGTGCTGAAGAATTCATGAAAGCCAATCCAAACGTACAGATTACAGTTTCAGGCGGAGGATCATCCGTTGGAATAAAATCAGTAGCGAATGGAGAGGTGGACATTGGAGATGCATCAAGAGATGCAAAACCTAGCGACGTCGAAGACATAGACGGTGTAGAGTTTTCTGATTTATATGACAATGTCGTATCTTACGATGGAATTGCTGTAGTCGTAAGTCCAAATGTATATGAAAACGGTGTTACCGCTTTGACAATGGATCAAATCTATGATATCTACACTGGTGAAATCAGTAATTGGAATGAACTTGGTGGGCCCGATCTTGAGATTTTCGTAAATGATAGAGCATCAACTTCAGGGACAAGAGCAACCTTTGTTGAATTAATTGAATCAGATGAAGGTGATGCACTTGAAGATTTTGAAAAAAACGGCGGTACATTAGCAGTTGATAATGTGAATCAAGAAAATTCTAATGTCGCATCTCAAATATCTGGTAACCAAAATGCCATTGGTTATGTAGGTCTTGGGTATGTCGATGAAGAAACTTGTCCTGCAGTAGCTGTTGATGGTATAGTCCCTTCAATGAATACCGTAAAGGATGGATCCTACCCGATCTCTAGAAGCCTTCATATGTACACAATCGGTGAGCCAACTGGTTTAGTTAAAGAATTTATCGATTTCGTACAAAGTGAAGCTGGGCAAGAAATCGTTGAAGAAGAAGGATTTATCCCAATAGTTTAGATTAATCCATGACAACGAAAAAGGGCTATAAAACTAAAATGAGCGATTCTTATGCTGCTTAAAAGAACGATGAAAGAAGAAGTGATAAAACTCTTCTTTTTCATCTTAGCAGCAGTCTCAATTTTTATTGTTTTTTTTGTCATCTACTTTTTATTTAGTAAGTCTCTTCCTGCATTTCAGGAATACGGCTTTAGTATTTTTGGGACTGAATGGAGTGTTCCTCGCGATGTTTACAAGGTTGGAGCGGCTCTATTTGGTACCGCAATTGTTACAATAGGTGCAATGATCATAGCTATTCCTCTTGGGCTTCTCGTTGCAATATTTTTATCTGAGATTGCTCCCTATCGTATTCGGGCCCTTTTAAAACCAGTTATCGAGCTCTTAGCAGGAATTCCCTCGATCGTTTATGGATTTCTTGGAGCCACACTTCTCGTTCAATATTTACAACCAACTTTTAATCTGCTTAAAGGGATATCACTTTTTGCCGGAGCACTTGTCCTAGGAATAATGGCCCTTCCTATTATCATAAGCATCTCTGATGATGCCTTAAAAGCGGTTCCAAGGGATTTAAAAGAAGCCTCACTTGCCCTTGGTGCAACAAAATGGGAGACCATAAAACAAATAACATTTCCCACGGCGATCTCAGGAATTTCCGCAGCGGTGATAATGGGCATGGGCCGAGCGGTCGGAGAAACCATGGCGGTATCATTAGTTGTTGGTAACATCATGCAAATACCTGTGCCCCCCTTTGATATCTTTGAATCAGGAGCAACCCTTACATCCATCATCGCTTTAGAAATGGGTGAAGCAACGGGAATTCAAACCTATTCGTTGTTTGCCTGTGGTGTCATTTTATTCATCATTGTTGGAACGATGAGTGTAACCTCAAATATCCTCAAAGAACGAGTTGAGAAAAAATATAAGGGAGGCTAATTGTATGCAATGGTCTTATCTAAGAAATCAACTTGGTTCATTTGTAGAGCGTATAACAGATAAAAATAATTTTACTCAAAAAAACATTTTAGGATTTATTACCATCATTTATTCATTACTATTATTCCTCATTGGATTTATATCCATTATACTAAATGTGTACATTGGTGATGTTTTCCTCCGGATATTATTAATGATCATCTCAGCATTATTTCTTATTCAGTGTCTATATGCATTTTTTAAATCAAAGATTCGATTTCCGTTGATATCAATGATCATCTTTACTTTGATATTGTTGCTGTCAACGTATTATCTGCCTGCACTTCCGCCATCCTATGATCTTCGTTCGTATGAGATTAGTGCAGCACTTTTGAAATTTTTAATCGTATCATTTTTATTAATGATCGTTGGAATCCTCAGTGTTAATTATAGTTTAAAATTCCTGTATGATTTTGGAAGGACATCAAAAGAATATTCGGCGTATTTCATCCTTTTCCTATCAGTTGTCCTTGTCTTATATCCTCTCTTCATTATTGTAAGTACCATCCTCATGAATGGTGTGACAGGAATCACTTGGGAATTTCTTACCCAAGATGTTAGCCGGCATGGTGCAGAAGGAGGAATTGTTAAAAATCTCATTGGAACAATAGCATTAATTATTGGGGTTGCTGCATTAACATTGCCTTTAGGGATTGGTGCGGCGGTATATCTTACTGAATACGCAAAAGGTGGAATTATTGTTAGGATTATTCGAATCGCGGTTGATATCTTACAGGGGATTCCCTCTATTGTTTTCGGATTATTTGCCTATGCATTGCTCGTATCAATCTTTGGTTTTTGTCTATTGAATGGAATACTTGTGTTAACGTTTTTGACATTACCAATTATTATACGAACCTCGGAGGAAGCAATACTTTCCGTACCTAATAGTATTCGAGAGGGAAGTTATGCCCTTGGGGCATCGAAATGGCAAACGATTAAAAAAATAGTTTTTCCTCCTGCGCTTCCAGGTATCATCACCGGTGGGGTCCTTGGTCTTGGTAGAGCTGCTGGAGAAACGGCACCGATTCTATTTCTCGGTGCAGTATTTATAGGAGCACCTGCGGCTCCAGATTTGTTTGCACCATTTCAAGCACTTCCCTATCATTTACTACAATTAATCTATTACATTGGTGCATATGAAGTGGAACAAAATGCCTGGGCAACGGCATTTTTACTTCTAGCGATTGTCTTAGGACTTAATGCAATTGCAATTATTTTACGAGAAAAATATCGAGTGGAATTTTAGTTTCAAAAGGGGCAGAACATGAGCGAAAAATTGTCAATAAAAATGGAGGTCAAAAACCTTGACCTCTGGTATGATACAAAACAAGCACTGAAAGACGTGAGTATGCCGGTTTATAAAAACAAGATAACAGCAATTATCGGGCCATCCGGATGTGGTAAATCAACACTTCTCCGTTGCATGAATCGAATGAACGATATCATCGATAAATGCCGTGTTGAAGGAGAGATTATTCTTGATAGTAAAAACGTGTATTCAAAGAATTATGATGTCGTTGAATTACGCAAAAGAGTGGGAATGGTCTTTCAAAAACCAAATCCCTTTCCAAAAAGTATCTATGAAAATATTGCCTATGCGCCTAGGATCCACGGTATTAAAAAGAAAAAAACATTAGATGGAATTGTCGAACAATGTTTAAAGGATTCATTTATCTGGGAGGAGGTTCAGGATCGACTGGATCAATCAGCAATGGGTCTTTCTGGTGGTCAACAACAACGGTTATGTATCGCTCGAGCCTTATCTATCGAACCTGATATTATCTTAATGGATGAGCCGTGTAGCGCTCTTGATCCTATTGCCACAGCAAAGATAGAAGACCTTATGAAAGTCCTTGTAAAGGATTACACTGTTGTTATCGTTACACACAATATGCAGCAGGCGGCTCGTGTCAGTGATTACACTGCATATATGTATCTAGGAAAGATGATCGAGTTTGGTGAAACAACCCAAATATTTGAGAATCCAAAAGAGGAATTAACTGAGAATTATATCACTGGAAGATTTGGATAAAGGTGGGAAGTATATGGTAAAAGAGTTTCATGAAGGTTTGGAAAAACTAACAAAACGAGTTATTGATATGGGTGAGCTTGCACAAGAAATGTTGCATAACTCGGTGATATCTCTACGTGATCTGGATGTTGAACGAGCAAAAACTGTTTTGAGTAAAAAAACAATGATATCTAAGATGGATGCAGAAATTGAGGAAGAGGCGTTACGTATCCTTACTCTTTTTAATCCTATGGCATCAGATATGAGAAAGATCGCAGCTATCCTAAAGATGATAACCTATCTTGCACGAATTGGTCGGTATGGGAAGGACATTGCAAATATCACCATCGAATTATCAGATCAGACCCATGTGAAAAAATTGATCAGTATCCCGTATATGGCTGATGAGGCCGAAGGTCTTATAAAGGATGCAATGAACGCCTTTGAAAATGAGTCGATTGAACAACTTCAGAATTTCACAGAGCGTGAGAAAAATATTGATGAATTACGATATTCGATCTTCCGGGAATGTTTGACCTATATGATGGAGGATTCAAAGACGATCACCCGTTGCACTCGATACATCATGGTTTCTCGATATCTTGAACGATGCGGCGATCATGCAGTAAAGATGGCAGAAAAGATATATTATATGGTCACAGGGGAACACATTGACTTTGATCCACCTGGTCCAGATGCTCCGTCAATCACCTGAGGGTTTATGAGTCTAAAATCTCGTGTTCTTTTCATCTGCACTCATAATTCATGTCGATCCCAGATGGCTGAAGGATTACTTCAACATCTTTGTGGCAAACGATTTGAGGGGTTTAGTGCAGGAATCATAAAAACACATGTTCATCCTCTTGCGATTAATGTTATGGATGAGATTGGTGTTGACATTTCAAAACATGTTTCTAAAACGGTAGATGAATTTAGAGATGAAGTATTTGATTATGTTGTCACCGTCTGCGATAATGCGAAGGAAACATGTCCCTTTTTTCCTGGAAAAAACGTGATCCATAAGGGTTTTGAAGACCCTAGTCAACAAATTGTTTCATCTGAGGATATTCTTGAAGCATTTCGAATGGTGCGTGATGAGATAAAAGAATTTATCGTTGAAACCTTTTGTAATAAAAAGTGAAGATGGTGATAGTGTGATCCAATCGAAAGAATCTGCTAAGATGTATCTGAAGATTTGTGAATTCATTGGATCCATGTTTCTTGTAATCGCTGCTGTTTCACCGATGGTCCTTTTTATCGATGTACTCCATGCATCAGTTGCTTTGGCGGTTCTGGCTGATGCAATCGCGGTTGGTTTTGTCTTGTTCGCACTTATCGAGATATTCGGTCCGATTTGCACCGCATATTTCAACCCTGCGGTGAGTATCGCGATGGCTCTCGTTAAGGATATTAGTTGGAGACAAGCCCTTCGTTATAGTTTTTATCAAATACTAGGGGGATTAACAGGTGTCATTCTTAGCCATCTGATGTTCTATGATACCATTCCAAAGATTGCTGAAATCTCAACTGTATCTCGATTCGGTGGCTCATATATTGCTGAGGTCTTAGGTACGTTCATCTTGGTTCTTTGTATCTTATCTCTTGTTCATCAGAAATCCGGCAGGGTCAGTCTCGTTGTAGGTCTCCTTGTTTCAGGGATGCTGCTCTCAACAGCAAGTACGATGTTTGCGAATCCTCAAGTGACATTTGCAAGGATGTTTACGTATTCCGCTGCGGGGATTCAACCTGTTGACGGGTTCATCTTTATGTTCATGCAGTTCATTGGTGTAATCCTTGCGGTACTTACTTGGAGATATGGGGTTGTACCCGGTTCTTGTTCGGTGAGATGATCTTTTTTTCAAAACATATTTATATCGGTTAGCGATATCGATAATCGATATTATATGTATGAGCAAAAAATACTCCTAGGATTCATTCGAGTTCACATCCTCCATCATGCAGCAAATGACCCTGGGGGCATATACGGAACAGCGATGATGGAAGAACTCAGAAACCATGGATACAACATTAGCCCGGGTACCCTTTATCCAATCTTACATGAAATGAATAAAAACCAGCTCCTCTCCTTTACCACAACTACCGTCAATGGCAAACAACGAAAAATATATCATGCCACAGAGAAAGGCAAACAAACACTACAAAAACTAAAAGAGTCAATCAAAGAACTTTTTGAAGAGGTCATCTAACAATGGCCCTGTTAACAATCGAACACATATACAAAACCCTTCAAAAGACAAAGATACTTAGTGATCTCTCATTAACAGTTGAACCAGGTGAGATCATAACACTTGTAGGCCCATCTGGAAGCGGTAAAACAACACTTCTTCGTTGTGTGAACCGATTGATCGACCCCGATACGGGAAATATCATTTATAAAGACAAAAATATCAAGGATTTTCCTGTAGTATCATTACGGAAACAGATCGTTCTTGTTCCTCAAGAAAGCTACATGCTATCTGGTACTGTCCAAGACAACATCGCATTTGGACAAGATATACATGGTGTATATGATGAGTCTGTCATACAACAAAGTCTTAAAGATGCAGGTCTCAATGAATCATTTTTGACCAAAAACGCTGAAAAACTCTCCGGTGGAGAAAAAAAACGAGTTTCACTTGCAAGAGCACTTGCCATAAATCCTGAAATACTCCTTTTAGATGAACCAACAAATGGGATAGATCCCAAGGTCCTTTTCAATGTGGAACAAAACATCATACAATTTGCCCGAAAAAGAAATCTTACCATTCTTTGGGTCACCCATAATATCGATCAAGCAAAACGAGTGAGCAATCGTATCGCTAATCTAAAAGATGGCAGTATACAAACCGTTCAATCCGCTCAAGACTTCCAATGGGATGGTGCATACTAATGGGAATACCATACACCTGGGAAGAAGGCCTACTCATCCTTGCATTCACCATGATCCTTCTTCTTATCGTCATCCTTATCTCATTGTATAAAAAACTGGGAATCGGCAAAGAATTTGCATATGCGATCCTAAAAGGAGGCGGACAGCTTTTCATCATAGCATTATTTCTCACAATTCTTTTTAAGACGAATTACTGGTATCTACTGATATGGGTCCTTCTTGGGACAATGATACTTGTTGGAGGATACACATCAGCTAAACGAGCAACTCATATGCCTCAAGCATATCAAGTGACAACGCCAGCGATACTAGCCGGTGCCGCACTCTCACTCATCGTCCTTGCAGTTTCCAGAGCTATGCCCTTGGAGCCACAATTCATCGTGCCACTCAGCGGAATGGCCTTTGGCAACTCAATGGCCATCTGTTCACTGACCATGGAACGACTTATTCGAGAAATAAAACTAAATAAACCTGCTATTGAGACCATGTTATCCCTAGGTGCAAGCTCGAAACAATCACTTGAACCATTCCAACGTCTTACCATACGCGCATCACTTATACCCACCATCGATCGATTAAAAACGTTAGGCATCATTTTTATTCCAGGGGCGATGGCTGGACTCCTTATAGCAGGAACCGATCCAATCCTTGCAGCAGAATATCAGATCATTGTGTATCTCATGATAGTTGGAGGGGGCATCATAACAGCACTTATCACCACAAGTCTCTCCAGGAAAAAACTATTCAATTCCAATGAACAACTTGATGATTGGATATATGAGCTCTAAGTTAGAAAATATGATTTTCAGACGTTAAACGTCATATTTTAATGATAATTTTTTTATCTAGGTAACAGTTCGATGAATTGTTTGGCGCTGACAATGTTAATCTGTTTATAGGATCCCAACTGCAACAGGTGATGATTACCAGAAACAATGTACGCTGCATTTGCGGCAACAGCACATTCTAAGATCTTATTATCTGCTGGATCATCCTTAATAATCTCAATTTTTACCTGTGGGAGGATAACCGTTGAACAAGAAAGAATGGTTTCTAGCGCATGTTGTATTTCAACAGGATCAAATTGAAATTTATCATACTGAAGAACTCGATTAAACTCAGCGATAATAGTTGGGGAAATAAAATTAGAAATATCTTTAGAAAGACAAGATGCTAACACTGTTGACTCATTACCATTCCAAAAACCCCTGAAACAAGGACATTTGTATCAAGATCAATGTTCATGACTCGTTCCGAACCTGTTTTATTGCATTCTCAACATCTTTTTTGGTAATCCCTCTTTTTTTGATTTTCTCTCTTATCGGTTTTACTGATTTTTCAAACTCTGATTTTAACGCGGTTTTTTCAATTTTCTTTAATAACAACACATCGCCTTCACCAATGGCAAGGAGCTGTTCACCCGTTTTAAGATTCAATCGTCT
>CAYPIF010000092.1:0-45208 GCA_964410735.1 uncultured Thermoplasmatales archaeon | reverse complement strand
TCCTCTAGTTGTTCTTTTGCTTTTCGGATCCGTTGTAATCGTTCCTGTTTATTCTGGAAACCTGGTGGGAGTTCATCTCCGCGTTTATCTTCTCCGTATAACCTGTCTTCTTCTTCATCGATCTGTTCTGCACCCTTTAGAAGTTCTTGTACTTTCTTCCGTAGTTCCTCTTCCAAGTTGCAGAGTGTTTCGTAGGTTTTGCTGTTCTGCAAGCTTGCATTGGCTTTCACCTTTGTTCCATCTAATGCAACGGTCCCTAGTTTCACCAGTCCTGCTTCCTCACATAACAGGAGAACTTGAACGAAAAGATGTTCAAGGGTATCGATATGGTTCTTTCGAAAGTCACTGATGGTCCGGAAATTTGGAAGATCATTCGCTGCAAGATAACGGAAAGCGATATCTTCAACTTGTCTCTTTTCGATCTTCCTAGATGAAGGAACACCAACCGCATAGGCATAAAAAAGGATCTTGGTCATCATACAGGGATCATATGGTGGAGCACCACGCGTCTCATCTTCATAATATGAATAAATAGGGGAGAGATCCATTTCATCAACAACATCGCTGATGAACAAGGCAAGATGACCATCAGGAAGCCAATCACGAATGTTTGGTGGGAGAAGTAATGATTGTTTTTGATCATAGAACCGGTATGTTTTACCCATCTATATTTCACCGAGAAAACATATATGTTTTCTCCTGTTAAACCTACCGGTTTTCTCCGAGTAATTAACCTAATTTTTCGTTATATTAATTCTCGGACATGATCAAAAACTACGGAAAAAACTTAAGGTTTATATTCAATGACCACATATAACGTTTTAAAATGGTAGATGGGATGATACCGGATGTCTCAATATGAGAAAGAGATGGTACGGATAACCGAGGAAGGAAACATGATGCCGCCAGCAAATTCTAATGAGGACTATTGTATAACTGGGATTGAACCACTGGACCAGAAACTTGGCGGAGGTATCCCTGCAGGAAATTCTGTTTTAATGGTTGGAAGCAGCGGATCAGGAAAAACAACGTTCTGTATGCAATTTCTTGCAAATGGGGCAAGGAACGGCGAAAGAGGCGTTTTTTTTACGATCACTGAGCCGTTGTTCAAACTTACTAAGAACATGGAGAACTTTCAATTCTATGATAAAAAATTGATTGAACAAGGTATGGTTAACATCATAGACCTTAGGATTATTAGTGACAGACTTGGGTTAAATGTCGAGAAATATTCTGTCGAAGATGCTAGTGCGCTTCTTGAGGTCCTTAAAGATATTGCAGATGAACTTCAAGTAAAAAGATTGGTCATTGACTCGATCACTGCGCTCTGCTACCGTTTGGAATCCGATGAAATGATACGTGATTTCATTTTCAAACTAGGCTCATCATTAGCTGCAATGGGCTGCACAACTCTGTTGACCTCTGAAATACCACCTGCAGGTGAGGGTGAGGTGAAATACTCAAAGTATGGAATTGAGGAATTCATTGCAGATGGAATCATCTACCTCTCAGATATTGACAGGAAAGGAGATCTCATCCGTACCATGCAGATTATTAAAATGAGAGGAACATCTCATAGCCGGAGTAAATCAGCGATGAGCATCTCATCTGATCGGGGCATTGAGATTAGTACGCTTTTGAAATCAAGGGGTTGAAGATAATGGAAAATACATTAATTCAGGGTTTAAAGGAACGGATTGCAAATGCCGTATTTACAAATTGTTCTGTTGGAATTATATTACCTGGTAGTAATTATCTGGATCTTTCTCATGCTGTGTACGAACATATTCGTGAAACACCAGATAATACATGGATCTATGTGACTATAACAAAACCATACCATGTTATCAAAAATGAAATGAGCGCTGTTCTTGATATCTCTTCAATGTATTTCATCGACTGTGTCTCAAGAGCGGCAGGAATCCAAACAAATGATCCTCAATGTTATTTCTTGGATAGTCCCTCACAGCTTGAACGATTAATCCTTGAGATCGTTCATATAACAAAAAAACAGGAGAAAAAAGAGAAGACATTTGTTGTTCTTGATGCAGTGAGCTCCTTGATGCTGTATACTGATGAACTGCTTGTAACCGAGTTTTTTTCTCATTTGATAAGCAATATGAACATACTTGGATCACATATTATTTCCCTTTGCTTAGAAGAAGAGACAACTGATCAGCTTAATAAGGTGCTCTATTTGAAAAATGAGAAGATAATCAAGGTTAAAGAAAGTTTTATTTAAAGATATTCCTTGAAGGATTTGAAAAATATCGGTACCAATAAATAAGATGAGTAGTCGGCGTTCTATGAATGAAAAAGAATTTATCAGCACAGGCATTCCAAAACTTGATGAACTTCTTGGCGGTGGTATTCAGAAAGGATCCACAATGCTTCTCTCAGGTGTCCCCGGTAGCAATATAGAACTTATATCAAAACAACTGGCATCAGCTGGAGACCCATTATATGTGACAACAGAAGAAACAAAAGATGAGATAATAGATACCATGGAACGGTTTTCATGGGATTCATCTCACATCACTTTTGAGGATATAGCTCATAAACACTTACAGTATGTGTATGAAGGTGAAACAAAAAGGGTATCGATCTATGAACAACGTTCTAGACAAAAAATCAAGGAACTGATAAAAATAGGATCAGAAGGACTTCCACCTCAAAAACATGCGGAGGAAGATTATCTTGCGATCATCTCAGACAGATTACGGACCAATCCATCTAAAAAAATCATTATTAATTCACTTGATTTCTTCTTATCATCATACCGTATCGAAGATGTCCTGAGGGTTTTGAAATCCGGAAAGGTGAACATTGCTGAGAATAAAGGAGCTCTTATCATTATTATTACACGAGGTATTTATGGCGAGATGATCGAACGTCAGCTTGAAATTCTTGCAGATAGTGTCATTGACCTGTATGTTCTTCAAAAAGGCTCTAATTTCGAGCGGATACTCTCAGTGAAGAAGATTCGGAATTTTGCCAAGAAGATCGGTATAGCCCGTTATGATATTAATGACAATGGATTTATTTTAGAAAATATTGAGCGGATACTATAACTAACGATTTTTTTTCGCATTAAACTATACCTGACTAATTAAATCGACTCATTTATAAACAAGAAAACCTATACGCATCGTGAAGACATATGGATGGGATGCACGAAGAGAGATTAGATGAGATATCAGTTGAATCAAAGCGGCCGCTTGTTGTTCGGGCGTTAAGGCGGAGTAGTGTCCGAAGAAAGATCGCGGAGTATCTTTTTGATATTAGTCCTAGTGCTAGTTATACCAGTGAGATTGCTCATCATGTGAAGACGACACCGACAAATGTACTTGGTGCATTACGAGGTATGGAATCACGGTATAGAGAAGATGAATCCTTACTCTCTTTACATATTGTTGAATTAAAAACAAGTGGAAAGGACATCAAACTCTATGGGATCACAACGTTTGGTCGGGAAATTCTTGAATCTTTGAAGGATGAAATGTGATTATAAACGGTAATATCACTTTTGAGTCCATCCATAACATTTATCCTTTAACCATAGTTCTTAATAAGGAGTTCTTTATATCGGAATTGAAATTCCATTATATGAAATAATCGGGGTTGGCACCATGGAAAAGATAGATTTGAAAAAATTAAGACATGGAACAGTATTATTGAAAAAAGGTTTCGCTAAGATGCAGAAAGGCGGCGTCGTCATGGATGTGACCAATGCTGAACAAGCATTAATTGCTGAGAGCAGTGGTGCAGTAGCGGTCATGGCATTAGAACGGGTGCCAGCAGATATCAGAAAATATGGTGGTGTCGCTCGTATGGCTGACCCAGGAGTTATCCAGGAAATAATGGATACTGTGAGCATTCCAGTCATGGCAAAAGCCCGTATCGGTCATTTTACTGAGGCTCAGGCATTACAGTCCATTGGAGTGGATATGATAGATGAATCTGAAGTTCTTACTCCTGCTGATCCTTTTTATCATATTAACAAACATACGTTCACAATCCCTTTTGTCTGTGGTTGTAGAAATCTTGGTGAAGCTGTTCGCCGGATATGGGAAGGGGCTGCAATGATTCGGACCAAAGGTGAAGCAGGCACTGGAAATATCATTGAGGCAGTACGACATCAACGTATGGTAACACGTGTAATCCATGAGTTGAAAACCTATTCAGATGATACGATATCCTTATTGGTTGATGAGTATTCTCAGAGTTATGTTAATTCCTTTAAAACATTGACAAATAGGCTCCCTGGTGATACAACAGCAGTCTTTGATGATTTTACGTTGAGGACATTGAAAGAGGAAATGTTTGATATATTAAAGGAGATACAGAAAATTCAACGACTACCTGTTGTGAATTTTGCTGCTGGGGGGGTAGCAACTCCAGCGGATGCAGCAATTATGATGCAACTTGGAAGCGATGGAGTGTTTGTTGGAAGTGGTATCTTTAAATCTTCTAACCCTGAGCAACGTGCAAAATCCATCGTTGAATCTGTCGCACATTATGATGATGCATCTGTCATCGCTGAGGTGAGTAAGAACCTTGGTGAGGCAATGGTAGGCATTGATATCGATGAGATCCCTAAGGAGCAACGTCTGCAGGAGAGAGGATGGTAAAAAAAACCATCTCTATTGGTGTTGTAGGTGTTCAAGGAGCGGTATCAGAACATATCGCTATGATGAAAAAAGTATTTGAAATTGAGCAGATAGACGGCAGTGTTTATTCCTTTAAACAGAAAGAGATGATTAAAGATCTGAAGGGCATTATTCTGCCTGGTGGTGAAAGTACCACGATCTCACGTTTTTTACAGAGACATGGCTTAACTGATGAAATTAGAAAACGGGTCTCTGAAGGGTCTCTTGCACTTATGGGTACCTGCGCTGGTTGTGTACTACTTGCAAAACAGATCGTTGACGATGACGCTGATGTTTCTCTTCTTAAGGTTATGGATATTGAGGTGAAAAGGAATGCTTTTGGACGGCAACGAGAATCCTTTGAGAAAGATGTTTTCATAAAGGATTGGAAGAAACCGTTCCCCGCAGTGTTTATCCGTGCACCAGTTATCAAGAAAACAGGTACTGATTGTAGAGTGCTTTCTCAGTTAGAATCAAATATCATTATGGTTGAACAAAAGAACATGCTTGCCGTATCGTTTCATCCTGAATTATCCGAGGATCCTCGCATCCATCATTATTTTCTTCAAAAAACAGTATCACTTTAGAAAAAACTTGCAAAATTTTTAAATGTAGCTTCAATCAAAATTTTAAAAAAGTAAAAAAATAGAAGGAAAATGAAATTTCCCTTTTTATGCTTTCATGATTGCTAAAAGGAAAATTCCCAGTGCAATCAAAGCACCAACAATCGCCCCAATAACAGCAACTATACCATTTAAAATTACTCCAGTATGATACCAATAAAACGGAGCGTCACCTAAGGGAACATATCCTGCAAACCACAAAAATAGTATTCCAACAACCAATCCTATCGCAATAAGAATGCCACCAACGACCCTGCTTTTTCCTGATCCAAAATACGCCGTAAAGATACCCGCGATAACACTTGCGATCGAAAAGACTAACATCAACATGCTTAAAAAAAAGTCTAACATTTTCTTATCACCTCTTAAAATCTTGTTCCAGTTAATGTTTTTGTATCTATAACTCCTTCTATTGAACGGATGCGGTTGACAACAAGGTTACCAAGTTTCTCAAAATCCTCAGCCTCTATCTTCGCTATAAGATCATATTCACCAAATAAAGGGTGAAGCTCTACGATTTCAGGGACCTTTGATAACTTATTGTATACCTCATGCTCCTTTGCCGGTGCGGCACTTATCAATACAAACCCTATTGCCATTCTGCCTTCCTCCAGGATGGTTATCACATCATTCAATATAAATCTTTTCAAATATCTATTGATACCACTCTAAAGTCCCACTCAATAACGTCCCCATTTGAAACAGGATACTCATCACATCCGGAAATAGGTAATTCACCATTGACATAATACTGCCAATAATAGTCATTTTGCCCATTGACATCACCACCTATGGAATCGACAAGAGTAGCATCAAAACTTTCATAATAGGTGGTCCTTAGGTCCAGTGAATGTAACGTAGATACCTCTTGAAGTAAACTTAAAACCGTTGTTTTTTCTGTAACACAGATGCTATCCGTTAGTGTCCAACCATCCCCGTGAATGTTGATTGTTACGCTTGTTGCATCTGATTGCTCAAGCCATATATCCGTTCTTTCAGGAACAATCATTGCTGAGCCTAAGAAAGAAAGCCCAATGAACAGAACAGTAATTGCTACAACAGGCAGATAATGCAAAGACGTTTGTTTCTTAGGCAAAGATAAAACCCTTTTGTTTTGCGCAAAGTAAAGAACAGGGATACCAACAAGGATAAAGGTGATAGTTGCTGAGAGAAGGTGATACATCATAAACGGGATACCCGCAAGAAACACCGATGCAAATGTTGACGATGTATGAGGATACATAAGATACCACCAGCCAATATTCGTCCAAACATCATAGAAAAGAGTGAAAATAATTCCAGCACCAGCCACGATACCAATCGTTTGGATCTTAAATTGTGCTATACGTGGTTGAAGTTTTGAGCGAGCTGCAATATTCATAATTCCTACTAATAGGAAACCAGAATAAGTGAACAATATAATCTTATTCATCTGACTTCCAATGAAAATAGGGTTCCCTAAAAGTAAATCGCTTCCGATCATAGAAACAAGGGGTATGAGAAACGCTACTGTTGGCCGAACCATAAAAGCAGCTAGAAAGGTTAATACCATGATGATTTCAAAATTCGGAAATGGTTGGATATTCCATCCTACTAGAATGGTTCTCCCAAGAATCCCCATCAAGATGAAAAGTAGAAGAACAGTTGCATCATATAGAAATGAGGATTTATTGCTCGCTTTTTTTAAGAGGTTTTTTATTTCCATAGGTGATTTTCCCCCAATAGAACCGATGAATACTCGCATCTGTTTTAAATGTTTTTGTTTTTATTGACATTGTTTCTCTTGTTTACACTGTTTTAAATAGAAAGATAAAGAGAAGGGAGAGCAATCCAGCAGGATTGTTCAAGGTCATTCAACAACAATTATATATTATAAATATAACTTAATATTATGGAATCCAGAATAACATGATTCTGGAGATGCAAATAACATAACATAATATCATCCAGGGACCACTATGCTGTCATGCCGGATATATGTAGCAGTATTGCTCATGCTCATCACTAGTTCTTTTGTGGGAATACCTTATGAACATGCTACTGCCGATCCTTTTTTAACTACAAGTGATGAACCTACCTGTGAATGGAATAGCAACTTTGAACTTCATCAAGAGATAACCCCATTCATCAAAACTTCATCCGATAGCGCAGTGTTTCAACCAATAGATATTTTGGTCAATTTTGATGAACTTTGTTGGGCCATCAATGAAACCGTTCATTCCATTCGTCTCTGTGCATGGGACACGAAGAGATGGCATGAACTTGAATCACAGGCATATAATCTAAATTTCACTGATGATACGCATATATCAAGCTGCAGGGTGGTTTTTCTCATCCCTTCCTTTGCAGATGGGAAAGAATCATATTACATCCATTATAGTAAAGATGAGACCATTCCACCAGATTATACTGATCATGTTTCTGTAAAGGATGCGTACTATTATTATGAACCTATCTCAGGCCTCTCTGTAGAAGGGGACTATTATGAGATACGTCAGGATGATGACATCGTCTATGGAATAGGGCAAAAGGGCCAGGTGATGAACCGGCATCTTTCTCAGATAACAATACGGATGAAACCAGGCACAAAAACATTTGATATTCTGAACTCGGATGTATTGGCATCCTTTGCGTTTTCATATCAAGCAGGTTCAGAGGATGACGAGGAGATTGCATCTGATCAGGTGCTGATTGCTAAGGACATCATTATAGACGGGAATCTTATGGTCCAGGTGATGGTGATAAGTGAGACCTCAAATGGACAGATCCGTTCGTCAAATATTTACACCTATTTCTATAATCCTTCAGAGGAGAAACGTGTTGGTGTTCATGTCAAACACGAGATCTTTGAGGAGCAATATGTGAGTGGTATTGAGAATGGTGATGGGCGATATGGGGCCATTATTAGTTACAACTCAAAAAGCTCTTCAATGAAGAAGATGGTCTTTGGTGATATACTCCCCTATCTTCATATTTATGGTGAGGATGAACGAATTAAAGAGTATGACATGGATACAAATCCTGAGAGTAGCACCAGGGAATGGATCATCTCCTATGAAGATGACTGTGATCTTGGTAATAAAGCATGGATATCGTATAGTGAAGGTATTAACGGAAAGACACATGGTATCCTCTTTTCATCCAATGAGAACATTGTTTCCAATGCATCTAATGAACGTGATGGTATTGAGATAAAGGTTGCTGAGAAAGAATATCTTGATGTTGTTGGTGCTGAGATTGATTATGCCTCCATCACCTTTGGTCGTAATGCCTATGAACCATTTCAGCCTCATGATCTCACCATTCAAAAAGGATTAATCGCTGAGTTCGACGCAGAGTTCATTACATTTCAGAATGCTACCTATGAAGATGTGAATGATGAAAGTAGTTTTTTCCAAACACTTGTGAAACATCGTGATGTTAGCTCAGGGGATCTAAGCGGGGACAGAGCGATTTACACATTAACCATCATCCCTCATCTCTCCGGTAGATTTTTGTCATTCCCCCTATTAAGAAATATCACTGGTCTTCCATTGCCTACTCTTTACGCAGAAGTGTATGTTAATGAATCACTTGTTGCTTCTGCAATGGTGGATAAGCCCTTTATCGGATTTCAATTGGTAAAGATACCGAAGCTTGCCGCAGGATTCTACACCGTAAAGATGTATCGATTGTCAGGTAATGATACAAAACGATTTATCGGTGTTGGTCAAACGCTTATCAAGAATGATACAACGATTCATATCTATTGTACCTGGGAAAAGAAGTTCTTGATTGATATTGAAACACAACATGAAAAACCGCTTGAGGATGTGGAAATTAAACTGTATCAGGGCACAATGCTTGTTGCTGAGACTGTAACATCAAACCGTACAGAATACAGTATTTCTGCACCGTTTAATCTTTTCGAATCATATGTTATACAGGATATCAAGAATATCACGCTGCAGGATGTGTTTAAATTAGCGAGACCGTATGAGCTTGAGGGGTATTACAAAGGATTCCGGGTTTTTAATAGTACCCTTCCCTTTTTTAGTTCGCAGTCAACGTTCACGGTCAATGTCTACGATCTGTATATCAATATCACTGATGAATTGAATCTTCCACCGGATGTAGATGTCAAACCAACGATAACAAGTAACGAGATGAAGATAAAGACAATACTTACTCCAACATACCAAGGGTTCGGACGGTACTATTTCAAAGATCTTCCGGCAGCAATCTATGATATTCACATATCCTATAGAGGCTATGAGAAAGTAAAGACCATTGATGTTCCCTCATGCGGAGAAACAGTTCCCCTACGATTTGCCTATACCTTACCACTCTCATATCGGGTTCTTACAATAAGAGGTGAAGGTTTAACACTGCCCGATGCGTCGATAACAATCAAACGGGACGGTCAAACGATCTATACTGGTTTATCACCAGATGAAGAAATCATTCTACCACCAGGTACGTATACGCTGAATGTGTATGAACACGAACGATTGATCGGTTCTAAGAAAATACATCTCTCCTATACCACTACAGCTCAGATCGTTACGGTCACTGCATCACTTGTCGCATTAGGCATCACGATAGCATCATTTGTTGTTTTAGTTCTTTCGTTAATATTGCTTTTCCTTAGAAGAGTCTCGTTGAACACATGTTTAAAGTTGATAGCAATAGGCCTTGTTCTTCTTTCACTTGTACAACCCTGGTGGTCTCTGAATGCAGAAACGAACGATCAGACCGCTTCGAAACAAAGCGAGATGTATTTGTATCCCTCAACGATGATCGAAGAATACTCCTATAATGGGCAACGTTATGTTGATATTGCTACGATCCCTGAGATGTTCACTCAGTTCCTTCAATTACTTTTGTACGTGATCTATGCAGGTATTGGTCTGATGGGTATCAGTTTTATTCCTAATATCGTCCTTCGAAAACGATTCGCATTTGTGCTCGTGACGTTAAGCATCGTCTTTGTAAGTATTGTTGCCGTTGCATTCTGGATCGGTATGGAAAAGATCGCGCAGATAAGCCTTGGAAGCTTGCAAGGCTCAAGTGTCTTAGAGATCATCATACCCTCTGAGCAAAACGTGTATATGAATGGTGAATGGGGACTTGGACTTGGATTCTACCTTATTGTTTGCGCATCAGCAGTTGCACTTTCAGCTGGTATATATGATGCAGTGCGTAAACATATCTTCAAAAAAAATCATTAGACCAAGGGCTCTGATTGTTCATGTATCCTTTTCAATCTGTTCACAGCATCTATAGAGAAAAGATACGTAGCAACTGATGGTGGAACCAGATCATCCCAACGTCTCCCCGATATCATCCTCTGTCGTATTTCTTTTCCGGAATACGAATCTCTTTTGTATAAACCTGTCTTTTTGATCTCATATCCTTTTTCTTGAAATAATTGTGATGTAAACGAATTATTAGAGATAACAACATCGAAATCATTGATAATGGCACATACATGGTCCACCCAATGTGCCGGATCATGGATATCAGGGATGGACAGTATATTCACCTGAGTGTTTTCTTCCTCTGAAAGTGCTTTCTCGATCATGATCTTCCGCTCAGTATATGAAAATGGATTTTCAAAGGTATTCTCATACTGCGATGAGCCTATCCCTATATATAAAAAAGCAAACTCATCTAGGGTTTTTTGTATCACCTGGAGATGACCGTTGTGGAACGGTTGAAACCGGCCGATGAACAAAGCCTTCATCTTTCACACCATTAAAAAAGAAGGATGACGCAGGATATTTAGATGGTATCATTTATTTGATAGATGATGCACCTGATGTTGCGGTGGCCCTTGTGGATGATCAACTGAAGGTGTTTTCTCTGTTGTATGCTCAATTGGCCCACTGATCTTAGGAGGTTTTAATTCTTTTAGTTTTCGTAATAGTTCCTCTTTTCCAGGACCAACAAGTGCATGTTCAATAACCTCAGGTAGTGTTTCCACAGGGATAACCTTTATTTTATCCTTGAACGCATCTTCTAGAAGAACATCTTGCATATTTGATTTTGGCACCAAAACTGTTTTTATCCCTGATTTTGCTGCAGCCTCAACTTTCGCAGTTGCGCCCCCAATGGGAAGAACTGTTCCACGGATAGAGAGTGAACCGGTCATTGCAAGGTCCTGATGGACAGGGATTCCTTCCATCGCAGAGATAACTGCGGTGATGACAGAGATACTCGCAGAATCACCTTCTACACCTTCATAGGTCCCTATGAATTGAATATGAATGTCATGTTTTGAGATATCCCGACCCATATATTTCTTGATGATAGCAGAAATATTGAGAACAGATTCCTTTGCGATATCACCAAGTCGCCCTGTTGCTATTACTTTTCCTTCAGATGCTGACCCTGATGGTGTGACCTCTGCAACAATGGGAAGGACAAGACCCGCAAACTCACTCATGGATGGATCAGCAGTGTGAACCGCGAGACCATTGACAACACCGACCTCTTTGCCATTTGTCTTAAAGGACCGGTAATCTTTTTGATGTTCGATGCTGCGTTCTACAACCTGTTGTTCCAAGGATTTCGCAATCGTCTTTGCTTCTATCACATGTTCTTTGGTAACAATGGGATCATGACGTTCGAATGCAAGATCACCCGCAGTTCGGACAAGACCACCAAGCTCTCTTAACCGGAGGGATAGTTTTCCTTTCCGACCTGCTCTTCGTTGTGCTTCTCGTATGATCTCTCCCGCAGCTTCTTTATTAAATGAAGGGATTTTACCATCCTTTTTGACCTCTTGGGCAACGAATCGTATGAGTTTTTCACGGTTGCTGATACTATCGCTCATAGTACTTTTAAGATATACCTCATATCCATATCCTCTGATACGGGAACGTAACGCTGGATGCATGCCTTTCAACGCATCAAGGTTCCCTGCAGAAACAAGGATGAAATCACAGGGTACTGGCTCTGTCTTCACCATTGCTCCAAAACTTCGTTCGGATTGACCGGTGATCTGGAATTTTTTCTCTTGGATAGCGGTCAATAGATGTTGCTGACTGGGAAGGTTCAATGTGTTGATCTCATCGATGTATAAGACTCCTTTATGTGCACGATGGATGGAACCTGCTTCCACAAGTTGATGTGGTGGGGTCTCAAGTCCTGCGGACTGAAAGGGATCATGACGTACATCACCAAGTAATGCACCAGAGTGTGCTGCTGTGGCCTCAATGAATGGTGGTCCATCATCCTTATCATGAGCAACAAGGATCTTTGGCACCTGCTGAAGCTCTGAACGCTGCATCATAGCCCCTCGAGAGAACACAAGGAAGATCATGACTGCAGCAATGATTCCAAAAATCGCATATTCCATATGGGCATTGTTCCAATCACCGGTTGCAAGAGCCGGTGCGATACCCGCAAGGATGGATAAGGCAACGATCATGAACACAATGGTCGTGATCATGCTGCTTTGTTGTTCCTTTCGTTTTTTCGCCTCAGCTCGTTGAGCCTTTACGATTTCTTTTGCTTTTCCACCAGGAACAACTCGTATATGCGGCGTATTAGTGTCCTCGGGGTTTGGATACGCTATGATGTCTTCCAGTTCCTCTTTGGGTAGAAACTCGGTCATTGCCCGAGCGACCATAGATTTTCCTGTACCCGGATCCCCTATGAGCATCACATGACGTTTTTGTTCAGCAGCTTTTCGAACGATCTCAACAGCTTTATCCTGACCAATGACCTGATCAAGTAACCTATCAGGTATCTGGATCTCATCTGTTGTTCTGAAAGTTTGTTTCTTGATCCATTCATCGATCTGATCAAGAGATTGAGTTTCTAATGAATCTTCATCTGTATCATGGGATGTGTTGTATTTCACAGTTCAACACCAACATATCGTTTTTTGTATAATCGACCTGATTTGTTAAAAGGTTCGTTTTACCATTGATAGGGCCATCCTTTATCAATGTTTTCATTTTACTAGATACCAAACAAGTAATGAAAGAATACCGATGATCACGAAAACTATCCATAGGAGATATGCTATCTTTAAACGTACAAGCCATTTCGCCTTTTTCTCAGCAGTGTCAAATAAATTACCCAGTATCGGGTCATCTTCAAGACTGTTCATAGGGGATGTTTTTTAGATTCCATAACTGCTTTAATACGTTTTCGTCTGAAGAAATCCTCTCGTTCCCGCTCCTCGAGCTGCATCTCAATGTATTTTCTTGTTGCTTGAAGCCGTGGTATAAGATTGTTCTCAAGGACGTTTACCCGTCGTTTCGTTTTTTCAATCTCAACCGAGAGGCTTTTAATGCCACCTTCAAGATCTGCAAGATCGATGAGTTTCTTCATGATATCACTGAATGATGCTTGGGCATCATCCAATGCTGCACACGTATCTGAAAAGGAATAGGATGGTGTTTCCGGGACATGTAATGAGTCTTTGTTCATCTTTGGTATCCTTACACCCATAATATTATCCTGAGTGAATTGTAATTCTCCTGCATCAGGCATTTGCTCTGCCGCGGATGCTACTTGTTGTTCACCCATGATCATCTGAGCTTGGATCAAAGATGTAAATGCATCTTGGAACATATCATCCATTGTTGAAAGAAGCTCATTTCTGGTATCAATGACGCTGAAGAACCGTTCCACAAGAGCATCTCTTTTCTCCTCAAGAAGCTTATGTCCTTTCTCAGCAAGGGAGAGTTTTTTACGGATCTCTAACAGTGCCATCCGTGTGGGTTTGACCCCTTCTAATAACTGTTCACTCATGCTTGTTCATCCGATTTAGTTTTTCCTTTTTTATGGTCCGGGTGATATTGATCAATGTATTTCTCATCGATCTTTTTTAGTTCAGCGATTGGAAGGGTTGAGAATAATTTCCATCCAATATCTAGGGTCTGCTGTATGCTTCGATCCTCATGGTCCCCTTGTTTTACGAATTGTTGTTCAAATAGATCTGCAAATTGAAGGAATTTTCGATCCCTTTCTGATAATGCATCTTCACCAACGATGGCTACAAGATCCCGGAGATCACAACCCTCTGCATAGGCTGCGTAGAGTTGATTTGCTACCCCTGCATGGTCCTCACGGGTTCGATCCTTTCCTATCCCTCTGTCCATCAAACGAGATAGACAGGGGAGAACAGCAATCGGTGGGTAAATGTCTTTTTTATGCAGACCTCTTTCAAGGACGATCTGACCCTCGGTGATATACCCTGTGAGATCGGGTATGGGATGGGTGATATCATCATCAGGCATTGTTAGTAAGGGGATCTGAGTAATGGATCCTTTTTTACCTTTGATCCTTCCTGCTCGTTCATAGATCATCGCAAGATCCGTATACATATATCCCGGGTATCCCCTTCGACCTGGTACCTCTTCTCGAGCAGCAGCGATCTCTCTCAATGCTTCAGCATAATTCGTCATATCCGTAAGAATCACCAGGACCTGCATGCCAAGATCAAATGCAAGATATTCAGCACACGTCAACGCCATACGAGGAAGAATGATACGTTCTATGGTTGGATCATCAGCAAGATTCAGAAACATCGTCGTTCTCTCTAACGCACCGGTGTTCTCAAAATCCCTGATGAAGAGATTAGCCTCTTCTGATGTGATACCCATTGCACAAAACACGACTGCAAATGATTCCTCTCTCCCTAACACCTTTGCCTGCCGTGCAATCTGACTGGCTAAATGATTATGTGGAAGACCTGAACCTGAAAAGATAGGTAGTTTTTGCCCTCGAACAAGTGTATTAAGCCCGTCGATGGTCGATATTCCTGTTTGAATGAACTCACGAGGGTATTCCCTAGAGAATGGATTCAATGGATTCCCATTGATATCCCGTCGTTCATCAGGGATGATCGGTGGAGCATCATCAATAGGGTTGCCCGTTCCATCGAACACCCGACCGAGCATATCCTTGCTGAGCCCTAGTTTCATGGTCTCTCCAATGAACCTAGCAGATGTCTTTTTTGTATCAAGGCCTTTTGTCCCTTCGAACACTTGGACAACAGCTTTGTTAAGATATGCCTCTAGCACTTGTCCTGTTCGTTCCTCGCCATCTGGAGTTTTAATCTTTACGACCTCGTTATAAGCAACATCTTGAACGCTTTCAACGATCATCAATGGTCCAGATACTTCTGATACGGTGGTGTATTCTATGTTCTTATTGCTCATGCTGGGCTCACCTCCTTGATAAGGTCATCTATTTCTTTATCCAACTCTTTCTCTATTGTTTGGATCTTTTTCTCGGATTCTTCATTTGGAATGGTTCCCATTCGAGCAAGTTGCTCACGGGCTTTCATCTTGATGATGTTATCAATTTGAACATGTTTTTCCACTGCTTCCTGGATCCTCTGTGAATATTTTGACATGACCCGTAACATATCATACTGTTTTTTACCAGGGCAATAGGTATCAACCTCATGGAACGCACTTTGTTGAAGGAAATCCTCACGGATCATCCGAGCGCTTTCAAGCACGGCTCGTTCTTTAGGTGGTAGTGCATCTGGTCCAACAAGTTTCACAATCTCTTGTAACTCTGATTCTTTTTGAAGTAATGCCATTGCCTTGTTCCGTAGTTGCAACCATTCATCTCCAATTTCCTTGTTCCACCAAGTACTAATACCTTCTAGGTACAGTGAATAGGATTTCAGCCAGTTGATAGATGGAAAATGACGACGATCTGCAAGATCAGCATCAAGTGCCCAGAAGACCTTGACGATACGAAGCGTGTTCTGAGCAACAGGTTCAGAGAAATCACCACCTGGTGGTGAGACCGCCCCCATAACTGAAACACTGCCCTCCTTGTCCTCTGATCCTATAAGCTGCACTCTTCCAGCTCGTTCATAGAATTCCGCAAGTCGTGATGCAAGGTACGCAGGGTATCCTTCTTCACCGGGCATCTCCTCTAATCGACCAGATATCTCTCTCATTGCCTCTGCAAGTCGACTGGTACTATCCGCCATTAATGCAACATCATATCCCATATCACGGTAGTATTCCGCAATGGTTATCCCTGTATAGACACTGGCATCTCTGGCTGCAACAGGCATATTAGATGTATTTGCGATGAGAACGGTTCGGTTCATCAATGGTTCACCGGATTTAGGATCAACGAGTTCAGGGAATTCTCTAAGAACATCGGTCATTTCGTTGCCACGTTCACCGCATCCGATATAAATGACCACCTGTGAATCGCTCCATTTTGCAAGCTGATGGAGGGTTACCGTTTTGCCTGTCCCAAACCCACCTGGTATCGCAGCGGTCCCACCTTTTGCAATGGGGAAAAAGGTATCAATGACCCGTTGACCAGTGATCAATGGTAATGATGGATCGAATTTTTCTTTGACGGGACGTGCTTTTCGCACAGGCCAGCGTTGAAGCATTTGAACTGGTGTATCACCATCATTTGTTTTGACGACTGCGATATCCTCTACAACCGTGTATTCCCCCTCATTTTGTATATGTGAGATGGTTCCACTTATTCCAGGTGGTATCATAATCTTATGGAGGATAATGGATGTTTCTTGAACTGTTCCAATGACATCGCCACCTTTGACGGCGCCACCTTTTTCGACTGTTGGCTTGAAATGCCATTTTTTCTTTGTGTTAAGAGCTTCCGCTTCCACACCTCGTTCTATGAAATCACCGGTCTGTTCGAAGATATCTGGTAAGGGTCGTTGGATCCCATCATAGATGTTTGTGAGAAGTCCTGGCCCAAGTTCCACTGAAAGAGGGGTACCCGTTGAAATAACGATTTCTCCAGGTTTTAACCCGTTTGTGTCCTCATAGACCTGGATAGTTGCGATGTCATAATGTAATCGAATTATTTCACCAATGAGATTTTCTTTTCCAACCCGGACCACATCGTACATCTTTGCTCCTCGCATGCCATCTGCTTCGATGACCGGCCCGGAGATTCGTATAATGCGTCCTTGCTGTTTGTCTTTGGTCATTTTTTTTAACCTCCAATTTTTTTGGTTCGTTATCGTTCTTTTTTAATTTCCATTCCAACAGCTTTTTTAATTAAGTATGAAACATAATCAATGTGATCTTTCTTTTTTCCATGCTTATCAGGGATTTCTACGATGATAGGAATGGTGTTTCGTAATCGATATTCGTTTAATTGCTGACCAATATGTTCCGCAATTGATTCAGTGACAATGATAAGCCCTATGTCCTGGCTTTCATCCTCTATCGCATTCCATATGTTCACCACATCTGAGAAATCTTCACTTGGTATCCTTGTATCAGTGATACCTGCAAGTCGAAGGGCTACGGCAGTATCTTTATCACAGATACCTATGATGTTCATACGGCTGCCTCCATACGTAATAATGGTTTGATGGTCTCAACTGGCATATTCTCTGCGAGTCCTTTTGCAATGATCTTTAGGTTTGTAATCTCTGTTTCCTTAGAGATTATGAAACGAAGACTGGGACCTATGGTGGTATAATATTGGTTTGATATGTTTTTCATAATGGTAAGAATATATTGTGAGAGGACATCAGTGTATGGTTGAACTGATGATGTTTTTGATGTGTCCGAGACACGTTTTAACATAGTTGCATAGGATGTTCCTTCAAGCATGTTTAGAATCTCAGGTACATTATCTGCTTTGCAGAGTTCTTTGAATTTCCATCCAAGTATCTCATATCCTTCGTCAATATAAAGGTTCGAGCATTGTTCTTCAGAGAGATGCCTGTGTTTGGCTCGGAGGATAAGTTCAATGGTTTTAATGTCGATAAGACGTTTGATGTAGAGGTGTTTTGCTTGTTTGCATTTATATGGTACTTTTATTTGATGTATACGCTCTATGAAGAATCTGTCAAGTTGAGCATCGAGTTCATCTTCCGATGTCTCCCCATTCTGTATTAATTCGATAAACGTATACGGGAATCCAAATTTTTTAAGGGTTGTCGGGAGTTGATCAGTTTCAACGCTTGATATCTCCCGTATTAATCTTTGTATGTTCTGAGTAACTGGTTGGGACAATAACGTTTCTTCAATGTTTTGTTGTTTTCGTTTGAATTTCAATACGGTTTTCACAAATGCTACATCATGATACTCAAGAAATGCATCATAAAAAGGCCATAGTTTTTTTGAATTATCTTTTTTCATTTGTTCAATTGTTCGTATAAAGAGAAGGTCCAATTGATGTTGGACTTCCAATGCGTTTGCTCCTTTTATTGGATAATCCTTGTTACTGTTGAGTTGTTCGATGAATCCTTGTAGTGAACCTGATTCAAGGAGTTTTTGCAGGGCTGGCTGGGTGATATATGGGTTTCCCATAGCCTCATATTTTGCATTAGGATACACGAATTTGACATAGGAGGAAAATGGTCTGGAGATAACTGCTATAGCCCCTGCTATAATACTAAGGAGCATTATCCACATAACGGGATTGTTTGGGTCTAAGATTCCATCGATCATAGCTTACATCTCCATTCTATATGTTCATGAGAAAAGGAGTTTACCCACTTGGACACGGATTGAATCCCTTTTTCGTTTCAGGATCCCTTCAAAGGTGTTATCAATGGTGATCCGTCCATCTTCTGAAACAATCAATATACCACCAGATGCATCGATTTTGCCTTTAACGGGGATGTTATGTTTCTTTGCAATTGTTTCATCCAATGATCTTGATGGATGGATGCAAAAGATCCCAGGTATCTGTTCTGAGGTTTGTTTGATGAGCGTCTCCATCATCCGTGTGTATGTGTTATCGTCTATGTTTTTAAGTTGTTCAAGTGCCTTTTGAAAACATTCATCAATGATAGTTTCCCGTGCTTGCATGATCTGACGTTTCGTTTCTTGTTGGGCCTGTGATATCTTGATGCGTTTGATGTTCTCTTGTTCTTTTTTCCCTTGTTCTATGATCTGATCAGCTTGTTTCTTTGCTGTTTTAACCGCATCATCGATGAGTTGTTTACTTTGTTTTTTTGCTGTTGCGATGATGTTCTCTGCATCTTTTTTCGCATCGTCTTTTATCTTAGCGATAAGGGTTTCCGCTGACATAGGTGCCACACAGGGTGTCCTTAGAGAAGTCCAAGACCAGTCATGAGAAGTATTCCAACGAGTAATCCAAAGATTGCGATCGTCTCAGGCATAACGGTGAAGATGATACCTCGTGCAGCGACATCAGGGTTTCGTCCCACAGCACTGATTGATGATGATGCAACCATACCTTGGTTTATAGCAGATATTCCTGTTAATCCAACGGCAAGGCCGATCCATACGGAACCCATTCCTGCTAGGGAACTAACGGTTGTTCCTGTGCCTCCGCCAAGTAATCCTGCACCCATCATGAGAAGAATTGCGGTGAGTAGACCGTACACTGATTGTGTCATTGGAAGTACTTGTAGAACAAGACATTTTCCAAAGAGATTTGGTTTCTCTGCAGTGACAGCTATAGCAGATGACCCTGCAAGTGCAAGACCAATAGCTGATGATATCCCTGCGATACTGATCGCAAGGGCACATCCGAGGATGACCATGGTCTTATTCTGATCGCTTTCAGTCGTTTCTTCTTGTGCGGTTGCAAGTCCTGCTGAGATCATAAGCAGGATGGCAAGCCCAAGCCCTATTATTGCAGCTTTCCTTTTTCTCATATTTTTTTGTCCTCCTTTTTTATCGTTATTTTCTTTTTTCAATCGTTGTATATGTTCTTGTTATTTTGAAGGGTGAGAAATTGTGACCTCCACCTTCATAGAATCTGTTGAAGAATTCAACGTATTGTAATCGAAGAGAATGCACGCCTGCGCCTAACGCTTGCAGAATAAGATTTGCTAGATGAGCAAACACTAACACTATTGGTAAGAGGATGATTCCAATAATTGGTATGAGGTCAGGTAAGAGTCCCGCGACCACATTGAATGCAAGGGCCATTCCTGCTGTGGCAAGACCAAGTGCGAGTAATCGTGCGTAGCTAAGCCAATCACCAACATATCCGGTGATACCAAAAAAACCCACAGGTCCTTCACTGATGAAGAGTTGTATGATACCTATAAGAACCATGATGATAGCGATGTAGAATGCTGGCTGTGAGAGTGTCCAATCAAGGATGAAATATCCAATGAGCATACCTCCACCGACCTGTAAAGGTATCCAGCAGGATCGTTGAGTGAGTAATAGTTTGTATTCTTTTTGTTTATATGCTTGATAGATTCCTAGGATGATTCCTACGTTTAAATGGGCGAGACCTAGTATGAGCGCTATGGTAAGGATTGTGAGTGGGTCTTTAAGTGGTTCAACAGGGAATTGTATGCCCGCGAGGGTAGCTTGGTATAATGGTTGTTCTGGATTGCCATAGATGAACCGTGGGATGAAATCCCCAAAGAACCCATTGGTCAATATGCCTACAATCGTTGTGATAAGACCTAGCCATATACCCATGAATGACCAGTCACGTATCATAGGGCTGAATCGTTTGAATTTTATATATGCAAAGAGTGAGAGGGCAAGAATTACGGATCCGTATCCTGCATCGCCCAGCATGAATCCAAAGAAAAGAACGAAGAAAATACCCATGATAACGGTTGGGTTGATCTCATTGTATCGTGGTGTTGCAAAGAGTTCAAGAAGGGTTCGGAATGATTGCGCCCATACTGGTGTTTTTACGTATGTGGGCGGATGATCAGGGTTTGGCGAAGGTGTTTGGAACTCGTAGATAACATTGTTATTTGTTACATCATCCACTGTTTTTTTCAGTTCATCGGTTTTCTCTGCCAGGATCCACCCTTGTAATATGATTGTTTCTTGTGTCCTTGCGAATTTTGCGGGTAGTTCTTTTCGTATCCGTTCTAGTTGTATTTGTTCTCTTATTGCAAGAAGGTTCTGGAGATGTTTTTTGGCATTGTTAGCAAGTGATGTTTGAATTGTTTTCTGTTGTTTTTCCAATGTTCTTTTTTGTTCTTTAAGGTGGTGGATCGCTTCCTTTGGTGTTTTGTTTATATCTGGAAGGTCAACATCTGTGAAATGATCCGCGATAAGTCGCTCCAGTTCCTTGTGATAATCGATGTGGGTTACAATGATCACAGACCATTGAATTTTTTTACCCTGCCCTATTTGGTTTGAGAAGAGTGACAGTTCATCAATTGATCTTACGGCATCCTGTAATCGTTGAAGATTCTGTGTCTTTCCAATTTTTATGTAAAGTAGATCAGATCTTCCGTTGTCCGAAAGAACTAGGTCAAAGGGAGTGTAATTCAATAATTCAGTAAGATAGGTCGTTGTTTGTTGTTGCTGGGTTTTAAGAGATTGGAGTTTCTGATCGTCGGTAAGGATTTTTTTTTCTATGGGGGCGATGACACCTTCCACATGGGACAAGAGTTCATCGAGGTTAAGATCCTCTACTTCTTGTATCTTCGGTAATTGTGGATGGAGAACTGCTTTGATACCACCAGTTTTTTTCTGAGAGTGTTTAAGTATTTTTATCAAAGCACTGAGTCGCGCCTCATATTCTTGACAGAGGGATGCTTCGGGAGGCATAATCAGTTTTTGGATATCGGTATCCTCGGTTTGTTCCTTAGTAATGGTTTGTATCTCCATAAGACCTGCTTCATGGAGACTTCGTATGACGTCGTCTAAGTAGTCTTGATGAATGATGAGTGTGCTTTTGGTCATTTTTGATGGAAAGAGTATTCGTCATTCCTCCAGGGTCATCTCATTGATGATGAGATCAACTGCCTCATCGATGTATTTCCGGCCATCCTCTTGTATTTTCTTAATCTCTTTTTTTGATTCTGAAATGATCTGTTTTGATTGGTTTGTTGCTTCAGTGATGGCTTCTTGCTTCATTGTTTCAACCTGTTTTTTTGCTTCTGTTATGATCTCTTTGTGTTTTTGTTGGATAGATTGTTGTGTGTGCTTTATGATGTGTTCCGCTTCTTTTTGAGCTTCGTCTCGTGTCTTTAGAGCATCTCTTTCCGCTTCTTTGATTGCTTTTATTGATTCAACTGCCATCTGTTACCGGTAATAATAAGGGATATATTAGGGTTTTTATGAATAATTTTCAGTTTTATTCATATTTCTTTCATATTTTTTCATAATACCTCCATAAATCAGCGTTCCATTCTAAAACACATTTTTCCAGAATAACAAGCGTTACTTACAAAAGTATGAATATACTATAAAGAAGATAAACTAATTTTGAATTCCATTGAATTTATTCTAACAAAGATACAGTAAAATATTAAAAAAAGAGAATCTCATTCAAAAGAGATCACATTCCCCAGAACTTCTCATTTTTACGTTTTATCTCAAAGATCTTCTCAAGAACATCCTTTTCATCAATATTTAGCACATCCATATCCCGTAATTTTTTTGCATCAGCTTCAGGGATATCAGTGAAAAGCACATCATCAGCCTTCACCTGCCGGCCAATGGTAACCCCTTCAATAGAGATAGCTACCTCCTCCCCTTGTTTTGCTTCCTCAACAGTTTGGTTTTGAGATTGTATCCCTTTAATACGTCCAACGGTACGACCATCCTCACGCATAAGTTTCATATCCTGATGGATCCGACCAGAAAGAACCCTGACACCAACAATCGCTGGATGACTTGCACGAAAGACATATTCAGGAATTAATTTTATCATACCTGGGTGAACGAACTGCTGACGACGTGATTGTTCAAGAGCAATCTTTGTTTTATCATACCAATCATCATATTTCTCCATGATCGTATAGATAACATCATCTTTGAAAAGCGCCACACGGGTCTTTTCAAGTTCATCCTGAGCCTCAGGTAATATCCTTACATTGAACGCAAAGATAGCCTTGTTCAAAGGATCATTTGTCGCATCCGCCTCAGTGATATCTCGCTTTGAAACGTTACCGATATCAGCTTTACGGATGTCTATTCCCTTATCCCTTGATTCTTTGATCAGCGCCTCAAGACTTCCAATGGTATCCGCTTTGATGATGATACCTTGTTCATCAAGATCAAAGTTTATCGTCGTTTGCTTCCGTATCTCTGAAACGATTTCCTCTTGATCCTCGTTACATACCCGAAGCGGCGCGCCAGGAACAACATCATCCAGGTTCGGACAGGATATCTTGATACCACAAGCAGCATGAACTTCTTTAACACTATCGAATCGTTCGCGAGGATCCCGGATTTCATCAAGTGGCTTTGGTTTCAATAAAGCCTTGATACTTGTCACAATAGGTTCACCCTTGGTCCCAACCGCGACCATATCACTGGTCCTTAAAACGCCATTATAGATAATAGTATCAATAGTGGTACCAAGACCTACTTCTTCTTTGACCTCAAGAACCGTTCCCTTCGCAGGACCTTTCTCGATATGCAATCGTTCTTCAAGGAAACGCTGAGCCAGACCAACAAGAACCATAAGGAGTTCAGGGATACCTTCACCGGTCTTAGATGATATCGGAATGATCCCAAGTGTTTTACGGAAATCACCAATCCTATAATACAGATCCGCTTGCATCCCTTGATCATATAAGGTACCAATCATATCATAGACATGTTTCTCAAAAAGGGTTTTGACTGGCATGTTCTGTGATTCTATCCGTTGTTTCGCAAGTGTATCTTTTTTTTTCCATCCGTTGATACGATCGATCTTATTGGCAGCAATGATAAATGGTGTCTTATATTGTTTCAGAATGTTCACTGATTCAAATGTCTGAGGTTTAAAACCCTCAGTGACATCAACGATAAGAATCGCAATATCCGCTAGTGATCCCCCTCTGGATCGTAACGTCGTGAACGCGTGATGCCCCGGAGTATCTATAAAAAGCAAACCTGGTAGTGTAAAGTTCTTCCCTCTCAACAGGTCACCACATACAGCATGTAATGCATCAAGTGGAACCTCCGTCGCCCCAATATGCTGTGTGATAGCCCCCGATTCCCTTGCAACAACTGTACTGCCACGTATAAAATCAAGTAATGATGTTTTCCCATGATCGACATGTCCTAGAACACTGACTATTGGCTGACGGATATATAATGATGGCATAACCTAGCACCCTTTCGAAGGTAACAACGGCATCTATTTAAGAGTTATTGAAGCAGAAAAATGAAAAAATAAATTTTTTTAAAAAAGATGAGATTAAAAGGATTAATGATGGTATTTGTATATGTTAGAAGTACCTTTGCAATGTACAAGACAACCAAGTTTACTTTTCATCTCAGCGATATCCGGGTTTGTTGTCGTCAATACAAAACCATTTGCTGTTTTGATGGTATATGTCCATATGACCATAGGTTGTTTATTCCTCCGATATAATCCAATGAAAGACAATACCATCATTATTAATGCCCCATTGGGTTGAGTGAAAGTATTTTAAAAAACAAACGATTACGCTTGTATCATTTGATCAGGATGAAAACAGTATGACCGATGACACAAACACTCTTGAAGAGGACAATCTCTATCTTTGGGGCGGTGATTTTGTCCGAGGTGACACAAAGAACTGTGTCGCCGTCGCCCTTCTCAATACAGACTACAAACCACCTGAAACAGTTGCATTATATGGATCATTGAAAACGGAGAATATTGGTATCGAAAAAATCGTTGCCAACATCATCTCAAACCCATTCATCAGATATCTGATACTCTGTGGTGATGACATCCGCGGACATAGATCCGGAAAAAGCCTTGTAGCACTCCATAAAAATGGTATCGATGAGAACCACCGAATCATTAACGCTCCAGGAGCAATACCTTATATCGAAAACATTGGAACGGATAGCATTGAACGGTTCCAGCAGCAGGTAGAGGTCATCGATCTCCTTAATGAAACCGATAAAAGTATCATCGACAAAACAGTGAAAGAACATATCGTGAAAAAACCTGGTTCCTTTGGTAAACCATTCATTGCGATACGATTACAACCAAAACAACAAAAGACCATCGATGATAAAAGAGCATTACATTCAAAAATTATTATGTCATATATGGGAAAAATACAGAAGAGATAGTGATACCATGTTCTCATTTACAAAAGAGCAAAAGATGTTTTCAATTGGTGAAGTAACCTTCGGCGGTCAACCAGGTGTTTATCCTACGGTTCTTTTTGGTGGATTGTTCTTCAAAGGCCAACCAGATAGGCTGACCGGTAAGAAACACTTGCAACAGATGTATGAGGTAAGTAACAGGACTGGTGTCCCTGCGG
This sequence comes from uncultured Thermoplasmatales archaeon, assembly GCA_964410735.1. Classification (GTDB taxonomy): domain Archaea; phylum Thermoplasmatota; class E2; order DHVEG-1; family DHVEG-1; genus EX4572-165. Next base: position 19,811 of record CAYPIF010000092.1, on the reverse strand, counting down.
TCCCTGATTTTTTTATACGTAAAGAAGAATACATCGAACCCGTCATCAAGCTCATAGAGGAGTCTGTTCCTGATGATCATCCTTTTTCTGTTGATTTCACTGATCCCTCTATAAAGATCATGACGCTCAAAGCACTCTCTGATCATTCATTACTTGATCGTACGATATATAACTCCATTCATGTAGGGATAACCCCGGAGGAATATGATACTTTAAAGAGTCACACACCTATCATGTCGATCCTTGTCGCATTCAATCCAAAGGATACCTCACCTGATGGAAAGATCGAGGTGCTTGAAAATGGAGCTCATCTGCTTGACAAGGGCCTCTTAGAGGTTGCTTCTGAACTCGGCATTTTAAACATCCTTATAGATAGCGCTGCTCTTGCACCAGGTCAGAACAGTGGTGCATCGATTTCTGCGCTCCCCGTCATCAAAGAAGAATATGGACTGCCAGCAGGCTGTGCAATCCATAATGTTGTTGAAAAATCCACCTGGCTTCAATCATTCCCAGACCAAAAAGCCACTATAGATGTGGCATCAAATATGAATATCCCTATATTTGGCGGTGATTTTGCGATCTTTGGCCCTATTGAACATGCTCCAACAATATTTCCATTGATCGCCTGGCAGGATATCCTCATCTCGGAATACACGGAGAATTACTTTGGCACAGAACCCTCTGAACATCATCCTCGGAGGATGTTTCAATAATGAGTAATGATCCGATCCTCACGGTCATCGGCTCCTACCCTGTGAATATTGATAGTATGGGGTTCATGAGCCAGTACTGGGATTCATTAGCAAAACCTTCATGGAATGATACTATTGCTGCCGCAGTGAATGATATGGTCAGTGCAGGTGTTCAACTTGTTTCTGACGGGCAGACAAGGGATCCTTTTGTAACCATCTTTGCACGAGGCCTAAAAGGCTGTCGCATCCGTGATAGACCAGAGGTCGTGGATAAAATTGAATATGATCGGCCTATCACAAAACAGGATCTACAGTTCGTCCGAAGTATCCTACCTAAGGACGTTCAGCTGTTAGGTCTTATCGTAGGCCCACATACATTAAGCCAAACAGTTGGAGATCAATATTACCATGATAAAGAACGATTGGCATTCGATGCTGCAGAGGCATTACATAAGGAAGCAACAGCAATCGAGCCTTACGTTGATGTCATCAGTGTTGATGAACCACATTTCTCAACATCATTTCCATCATATGGACAGGAACTGATAGAAACCGTTGTCGATGGTATCACTATCCCAAAAAGACTTCATGTCTGTGGTGATGTCTCAGATATCATCCCTCAGCTTCTCGATATGCCTGTTGACATTCTGTCCCATGAGTTCAAGGCAACTCCTTCACTCTTTGATCGTTTTGAAGAATACCCTGGAACAAATAAACAATTTTGTATCGGCTCTGTCCGATCTGATAGTGATGTTGTTGAATCAGTTGATGAAATATCGGATCATATCACAAAGGCTTTTGATGTCTTTGGTAAGAAGGTGACACAACTCTCACCGGATTGCGGCCTTCGTTTCGTACCAAGGCATGTAGCGATGCAGAAACTAAAGAATTTACATACTGCAATGGAGGAAAATAAGTTATGACCAAGGAAATACCCGTGATATACGCTGATGGAAACTATACTCTTAAAAAGGAACTTGACCCAAATGGGTTCTTTGTCATTGAGATCCGTGAGAACAAGATATTTGTTGAATATTATAAGAACGTGATACGAGATAACAGGATCGTCTCAGGTGAACTTATTAAGATTTTCAATGGTGATAACGCTGAGAAACTATCAAACGCTATCCTTGTAGAGACCCCTGAGCTTCAAAAGGACCATTATATGTATCTAGGAAGAGAACTGATGAAAGCAGAACTTGCATTACGTTCTAAAACCAGATATGAACAGGACAGCTAGCCTTTTTTGATCAACGCTTTTCCATTCACATGATATTCAAGGGTTCCTTCTCGCTTCCGGGTGTCCACATGCTCTATCTTGATACGGTCACCTTTTTTGAAACCTTGAAGTTGTTTCACTTTTTCATCCCAGAATGTGACCTGTTCCATCCCATCAGATGTCATAAGCGTGATGGTTGTGACAAAACCATAACTTCCATCATCCTTGAAGAACGCCCGTGTCGCCTCAATGGTATCTATCTGACCCTGAAGAACAACCCCTAATGAGGTATTTCCTTTTTCATTTTCTTCAACGGATACAATGGGACCATTGACTGTTTCAACACTACTCCATTTCCCCACATGGACCTCTACCCCATAATACCCTTTTTTTGTGTATCCATTGATGATCTTCACCGTGGAACCTGGTTGTATCTTGTTTGATCCGACGAGTTTTGTATCCTCATTCCAAAACAATAAGACACAGCTGCCGGTTTCATCAGTGATACCACATCGGACATATCGTCCGCTCCCCCCATTTTTCCTTTGAAATGTCTTTACCGGGTCCACATAGGTGATCGTACCAACGATCGTTGCCTCAACACCTGGGTGTAGATCAGATAAAGACAACACCGAGTGTGTGTAACGGCCCATCTCATCTACAAGGAGAAGCGCAATAGTATCCTTGTCAAAAAGAGTACCATACTCTGTGTATCGTTTGTCGATCTCTTTTTCAAATGCATCCCAGCTCATATCATCTGAGATAAGCCCATAAAGCTCCTGTTTTGATTCTACCATCCTCATTCCCACCATGTAAACAACTATCATTTCATAGGTCACGGTATTCATACTCAGGCAAGTAATCTACGACCAACAAACTGATACTCATTCTTCATCAGTGTTGACCTGTTTTGCCTTCAGAACATTCTCTGTAAGTTTCTCCATAAGGAATGTTCGGATATCCTCTGGTTTTGTGACATCCAGGCCGAAATACTCTGGGAATTGTTTCGTTAACGTAATCATCTCTGTCTGCCGATGTTTCTTTGCATGGATGAGTTTCATCTCACTAAGCACATCCACATGTTCATAAATCTTTTCGCCAGCAAGCCGGCGGAGATTGGATTGTTTCACAGGTTGATGAAACGCAATAAGAGATAACGTCTTAAGAAGATCAGAGGTAAGTTCTGGTTCAGCGATCATCACTGATGGTTCCACATATGCTTTTTTCACCTGCATGACATATTTATCACCAGCTCTGACGATCTCCATCGCAGTATCCCGTTCAGATTTGTATTCAGCCATCAGTTGTTTCAGGATACTATGTATCTTTTGACCGGATAACCCTGTTGCCTCTCGAATACCCTTTGCGCTTATTGGATGACCTGCAGAAAATAAAACTGATTCCACAAGTTGTTTCTCATGTTTTTCCACAGTGCTCACCACGTTTATGTACAACCAAGTGTTTTAATAAAAATCTTTCCATAAGGAAATTGTCTTTGGAACACCTTTAACTTTTGTTCATATGCAAGAAATAATATTGATACAAAGGTTCGGATGAGTTCTTCTTTATTTGTCATATCACAGAGATCTGAAAGAGCGATCTGATCCGACCGAAGGGCGGAGATTTTATCCCAGACATCAGCAATATCTGCCTCAAGGTTATCCTCATGAGCAGTACCGATCATTCGTTTCCGTGAAGCAATGATAAGTTTCTCCCGTGCCTCCTTTCGTGATTGTTCCAGTTGTTGGAAAAGTTCCGATTCCTTTCGCGCCTCATCAAAAGCATCTAACAGTTCAATGAGAGTGACCTTTCGTTTTGACTGCCTTCGTAATGGTTCCTCAAGAGGCGGATCAGGAACATTCAATAAGAGATTCGTATAGGAATATTCATCATCAGTTGGAAGCCACATCTCGGTCTGAATGTCATCCCAGCCGAGTTGTTCCGTTGATTCTTGTTGTTCATGTTGTAAGGTGACCACAAGATTATCACTTTGGAGTTTGAGAACGGTCCAAGCCATATGGATGATACGACCCGCGGTGATAAGATCGATATTCTCTTCTTTTGCCCGTTTCAGATACATCGTTGAGAAACGAACAAGGTCCAGATCCCATGGGTTCAGATGCTGCTGCATGACCAGTTCAAACGCGATTGCGATGGACCGATCAAAAGGGTCTTGCATGGTCACATGATCACCCTCGTGGGTCTTTTGAAGAAGATCAACGTAATAACCGATACGGCTCGAGTCATCGTATTCATCGATCAATGATTTATGAAAGAGCAGATGAGTGATGACATCGTTATCCACTTCTGTATTGAATATCATTTCTTCAGCCTCCTAGACCAACGATCTGCCCCTGTGGCCCAACACTTTCAGGGTCAACACTCCCAATCATATCTGAGACACCATTATCATGCATGGTGACCCCATACACATGATTGGCTTCTTTCAACGCGATCTTTCGTAATGAGACCATGATGAACTGGGTGTCCTTTGCATTATGTTTTATCATCCGTGATACATTCTCTGCGTTCACACCATCAAGGAACATATCAACCTCATCAAGAACGTAAAATGGACTGGGATCATATTGTTGAATGGCAAAGATGAATGCAAGGGATGCGATACTTTTCTCACCACCTGAGAGCGCGGAGAGTAAAAGCACCTTTTTACCCCGTGGTCGGGCTTTGATGGTAAGACCTGATTCGAACAATGAATCCTCATTTTCCAGTTGAAGTTCGGCTTCACCACCTTCAGAAAGCCGTCCATATATCTCCTTAAAATTCCTGTTGATATCTTTGAACACAATGGCGAATCGATCGGTTTTCTTTGTTGTTATCTCATCAACTAATCTCAGCAGATTTTTCCTTTGATCTTTCAGATGTTTGACATCCTCATCGAGTTTTTCTTTTCGTTGAACCTGATGTTCATATTCCTCTAATGCTCTCATATTAACAGGTTCAAGCTCCTGCATGGTCTCCTGAATATTTCTTAGCGATTCCTTCATGGATTCAACAGGTGGAAGTTTTTGTATCTCCAAGGAAACTGCATACAGTTTCATTTCTTCATCAAGCTCTTTTATGGCATCTTCTAAAGTGGGTAATCGGTATTTTGCTCGTGATATAAGATCATAATATGATTCGATACGGGTGTTGATGGTGTCAATATCATGTTCAATGGAAACGGTCTCCTTATAGATGGTATCTCGTTTAACAGTGATATCCTTGATGGTATCACTCATTTTACCCTGAACAAGGAGCAGAGCGGAGATCTTCTCCTCATATTCACCACGTTTTGTTTGATATTCTTTGATCTGATCCTTGTATTCAGCAATAGAATCCGTTACAGTTTGTATGTCGGTATCAAGCTCTTCTTTCCTCTCGATCAAGAGTTCTTTTTTATGTTCTAATCCTTCTTTCTCAGACCCTTGTTTCAACAAGTGTTCCTTTTCTTTTGATACCGCATCCTGCAGATCCCGTGCTTGTTGTGTTATCTCTTTGTTGGTTCCCTGTAAGAGTTTTTTGTTCGCCTGGTCCTTTTGCATCTCTAGCGTAGCAAGTTTTTCTGAAAAATCTGTGATATCTTGTTGTAATTCTTCCCATTGTTTCTGAATTGTTTCCAGTTCCTGGTTCTTATCAATTATCTGTTTTGTTAGGTTCTCTAGTTTTGAGCTGAATTCTTTTTTGCTTAAGAGTAAATCTTGTAATTGTTTCTCTGATGAGCCTTGTACCATGGTCGCAGAGAGTTGTTGTTCAAGATCCGATACCTCATTCTTAACCGTTCGAAGCATAGTTTCTATCTGATCTTGTTGAGTAAGAAGGCTGTGAAGTTCCGTTGTCACCTCATCAAGTTTCGTTCGATCTGCTTCACCGAACATCAATGCGGCCTTCGGAGTGCTCCCGCCTCTCATCGCACCACTTGCTTCGATAAGGCTTCCTTTAAGATCAACAAGGCGTACACCACCCATCAACCGACGTGCATCATCTAGGGAATCAACAACAATGGTATCACCGAACACATACCAGAACGCACCCTGATACTCTGGTTGGAATCGAACAAGATCAATGGCAAAACCATGAGCGTGAGGGTCTTTTACCGTAAGGAGTGCTTTCCCACGTGGTTTCCCTGATATCATCTTGTTCAAAGGAAGAAATGTTGCTCGCCCCAGTCGTTTCTGCTGGAGGAAACGGATGGCCTGTGCAGCAGATTCATCATCATCTACGATAATACTCTGCATGCGGCCACCTGCAGCAATGGCCATTGCGGTCTTATAGGTGTCATCCACCTGTGCAAGTTCTGCAATGGTACCATGGATGCCTTTCAATGATCCTTTATCACGTGCTTTGAGAAGTTCGGTCACAGCAGGGTTATATTTCTGTTGGACTGCGGTGAGCGCATCATATTCAGCTTGGAGTTTCGCCTGTTGCTGCTGGAGCCGACGTATACCCTGATCGATATCATTAATCTGAACGGTGAGCTCACTTTCATGTTTTTTTGTTTCAAAAAGGGTTTTTTCCAGAGTCTTTCGTTGTTTTTTCCCCTCTTGCTGTGTTGTTTTCAGTTCATTGACCTGCCAGTCGATATCCTTTATCTCGAATTCGTAAGTGTTCTTTGTCTCTTCAAGCTCAGCTATCATGTTCTGTAATGATTCCCGTTGGTCGTTTAATCGTTGATGAAGTAGTTTTTTCTCATGGATCTGACTATGAACACTGTCATAATCCTTTTTCAAGGTGATAAGCTTCTGTGAGAGTTCTAGAGAGGTATCATCAGAACTCGCGAGATCATCCTTAAGTGATTGTAAGGTTTCTTCTTTTTCGTTTACCTTTTCTCCGCGTTCTTTGATAGATCGGTCGAGTTCATTCGTTTGCTTAGCGATCTCCTCTAGCTCTTTTTCGATGGCATCTCGACGGAGGGTCTGTTTCTCAAGTTCTTTTGACTGATCCCGTATCTCTGAGTTGGAATAGTTGATACGCTCCTCAAGCTTGATGACCTCTGCTCGAAGTTCATCGATCTGTTGTTTGATCTCGTTTACCTCATCACCACCGACATCCGCGATCTCTTGCTCAACCTTTGAGAGTGTTTGTTGTTTCTCCTCATATTGTTTTTTAAGGGTAGCGGAGTCATCTGTAAGCTTCTTTTGCTCTTTTTCATAGGTTTCGATCTGATGATTTATCTCAGCTATCTGTTGTTCAATGTCCTGTTTCTTTTTTAGTGCGATCTTTGCTTTTATCTCATAAAGCCGTTGTTTAAGCTCATTGTACCGAACCGCTTCATCCCGATCATTCTTCAACTGTTTAATCTGATAATCAATCTCTTTTAGTATGATGTTGATTCGTTCCAGGTTATTATCAACTTCCTCTTTTTCTTTCTCGGCTTTTTTGATATCCGTGTCAAAGGTGCTGATGCCTGCGATCTCATCGATAATACGTCTTCGGTCCATTCCACCCATTTCAATGATGGAGGTGACATCACCTTGTTTCACAATGTTATATCCATCTCCAGATATTCGAGCATAAAGCAAGGTGTTCATGAACTCAGTATAGTTAGAGGCGGATCCGTTGATGTAATAATATGAATAGTAATTATTAGGATCATCTTTGAGAGGCGCCCGTTTTATCATTCTTGTGAGAACAACATCATTCCCATCGATCGGCATTTTCCGATCAGTATTGTCAAAAACAAGACTTACCTTGCAGTATTTTGAGGGGTCTTTATGTTTTTTTCCCCCGTTGAAGATAAGATCGGTGAGTCGCCCTGCCCGCATCGTTTTACTACTTTTTGGGCCGAGGACGAAAAGGATAGCATCTGCAATATTACTTTTTCCTGACCCATTAGGACCAGTTATCGCAGTGAACCCTGGGAAGAACGGAACTACCGTTTTTTTCCCAAAGGATTTAAAGTTTTCCATGTGCACTTCTTTGAGGTACAGGTCCATCCCACCCGTGGATGCATAGTTAAATGTAGTGTTTTCTGTCTTTCTTGCATCCCAGGTATCCTTAATCCTATGTCAGTATATAAAATTTTGTAGATTTTTAGTATTCCCCTGCGAGAAAACCAAAGCAATAGCATCGTTTTTTTCTGGATTTCGTTGGTTTATAATCAGGAGATGTTCGTAGTTTGGTTTGGATTGTTTTTTTCATAGTTCCGCTCTATTCTTTCTATGTTCCGGAATATTGCTATATAAATGTGCGTTGTGATTTTGTCAATAAATCCATCATTGATTTGTTTGATAGCAAATACCAAAAATTAATTACATTAATTAAAAATATAATATAAATATTCTTAGATAATTTATTATGGTACATATTTATTAAAAAAGTTTATTTTTCGGTTTTATGACACCTTATTTTTTGTTTATCATAAAAAAAAATGAATTGATAAATCAGAAAAAATTAGTGAAAAAACTGTAATATTTGGCCAAAATTATAAAAAATTATAAATACATGTTTATATAATTATGTCCTTAAAGAATGGGGAAAATTAAAAATTATTTTTTAATCCATCTTTCCTCACCATCCCATCCACCCTTTCCCCATTCTTACAATTCATTTTCCAGGGTTTTTCCGCAGAGTTTTAAACCATCTTTATTATCAAAAGACCTATTACAAATGTGGTAGAAGCATGAACAAAACAAAATTTTTCAATAACTCATTCATTCCATGATTGCACAGTAGCATGAGAGTCGAAAGATTATGATTGAGACAAGACATATGAATGTGAAAAAACTTGAAACATTCATTATTCAAGTACTACAAAAGAACAATGTCAACGAGAGGGACGCACAGATCGTTTCAGAGGTATTACTTGCTTCCGATAAACGAGGAATAGCATCCCATGGTGTTGCCCGATTGAAAAGATACATCGACCACATACAAGAAGGCGTGATTATCCCTGATGCCACCCTAGAGATCATTCATGAAACACCGGTCTCACTTGTAGTGGACGGCCATGGTGGATTAGGTCAACCAATAGCATATGGTATAATGAACAAATGTATCGACAAAGCATCTGAAAGTGGGATGTGCTTCGCCAGCATACGGAACTCAAATCATTATGGCATCGCAGGTTTCTATACTCAACTCGCATTAAAAAAGGAATTTATTGGCATCTCTGCAACAAACTCCGCGCCTCTTGTTGTCCCCACCTTCAGTAAGGATGCGGTCATTGGAACCAACCCCTGGTCAATTGGTTTCCCCGGTACAAAAAATCATTTTCTTTTAGATATGGCCACATCTACGGTACCAAGAGGTAAACTTGAAGTCTATGCCCGGGGAAATAATGATATTCCGCTTGTTTGGGCAACCGATGAGACAGGAGCACCAACAGACGATCCAAAAAAGGTGCTGGATAACGTAAAGCAGCGACTCGGTGGTGGACTCTTACCACTTGGCGGAGGTTCTGAGGAAACCGGAGGGCATAAAGGATATGGGCTCGGCGTTATGGTAGATCTTCTGTCCAGCGGCCTTTCACAGGGCGCCATGGGGCTAACGGTCTATGAAAAACCTAACACGCCATCAGGCGTCTGTCATTTTCTTGGGGCCGTAGATCCAGATATCTTCTGTGGGAAAGAAAATTTGAAACAACAGGTTGATGAATACATAAAGATGTTAAAAAACGCAAGGAAAGCAAAAGGGAAAGAGACAATTTTTGTTGCTGGTGAAAAAGAGTCGCTACTGGAAAAAGAACAGCAAGATACTGTATCGATTCAAGAATCGGCGTTTCAAACCTTGCAACAGATAGGAAAAAAGAGTGGAGTGCAATTGGACTTAGTTTATTAGAGAACTAAATCTGTTCTATGTAATGGCATTCATACATGACCCGCTCTTTAAAAGTTACAATATACTAAATTTGAGATATGCTCTTTATTCTTTGAATATAGTTAATCAGGTTGCCCATAATACTGTTTTTTGGTAAAAAGCTTAAATAAAACTAACGTTTCATATAAAAATAAATAATTTTAAATACCTGTAAAATAATAATATAATGCGAATCAGGGGGCAGGAGCAACATAACCTCGTTGAGAAGCAAAAAACGAAAACAAGGGAGGCATCTTCTTATTCCTGCTCCTTTCTCCTCGATAGCGTTTTTGTAAAAAAAATGACGCGAAAAAGAGGATATAACAAAACATAATTATCCCCATTTATAAATATTAAAAAAAAGAGTAAATATTAAAAGTCACAAGTGAAATGTGATACATGGATGATGGAAAGGAAGAAAGAAGTATTATAACATCCCATACAGACATATTGCCATCTGATACTTTTCCAACCCAAATCTTAAGTGGCAAATGTTTTAAAGGTTATTTCCTTCCATCATTCCTCTCTCTTATATCCTCGTATAAAATAATGAATTATGTAAACATTAATTATGCTTTTGATTTTTTTCAAGTTTGAACTAGCAAGACATAATTATGATAAAAAAAACCAGTAAAAGAAAAAAAACACACAAAAAACATCATGGACTCACTGGGTCACATGTTTATAGGGAGTGCCGCGGGAGGGACTTGAACCCCCGGCATCACGGTCTTCAGCCGTGCACTCTCCCAACTGAGTTACCGCGGCAATGCAAACATCGATCAACACATCGAACCTATTTAACGTTCGTATACAGCTCTTTTGAGGTTTCCCCGATATGGGCTAAGGCCGATTTAAGGTCTTCTATGACACGCCCCATATTTTGGGTAGTGACCGCACCTCTTGATGAAGGCTCTATGAGTCCTTCCTGTTCAAGGATACGCAGGGAATAACGGACCATGTGTTGTGGGTAGCCAGTATATTCGGATATCTTGATGATACCCATCGGCTGATGTTCCTGCAATACATTGAGCACATGGATATGCCTTTTGAGGATATCCAGCTCATTTTCAATGACACTTGTTAGTGCACATTTAGGATTAGTTTTTTGTTCCATAGTTTGACATACCTCATAGGATGTCGTTAAACGCTGTAATCAGTTACCCTTATTTAAAAATCTCTATTTGTCGAGACCCTAAAAACGTCATTTATTAGATGGGAAAACATAATCTATTTTTACTTTATCATCGTATCTTATTTATTTAAATCTACAAAGACAAATGAGGTCTTTTACATATTTGGCAAGGTTCAAATAAGCGATATAGATATCAATCGATAGATATAAAAGGTAATTAACAATTGTTAGTTATCTTACGATTGTCAAAAAATCAAAAGTACATTAAATACCGATACATCCTGGGGATAGACCATGGAAAAACAGAGCAAGCGAACTATACTCATAATCCTCACGATAACGCTGCTTGTTGGAATAGCACAATCAGCACAGGCAAGCGAAAGTAAAGTGACCATGCAGTTCTACTACTCAAGCAACTGCGGAGACTGTATGACGACACTGGAAATAATAGAGGAAAATTATATTGAAAATACATCTCTTTATAAAAATAATCTAACGGTTCTCATAAAAGATATAGCTGATAACGAAACATATCGTCAAGAATATCAACAATATGGCGAAGTATACCCATTTGTGGTCATTTCAAATGAAACAACACAAAGCGACCCGATCCTCGAATTCGATATCACCGTATCAAATCTAAACAATATCATCGAAGCATATCTGTATGGCAACACCTCTCAATTACCCCCAAAGAAGGACGAGAACATCATTCACACACCCGTTGGTGATATGAATATATCTGGTCTCTCTTTACCGATCCTTACCATCATCCTTGGAGGGCTCGATAGTTTTAACCCCTGCGCATTTTTCATCCTCATATTCCTCCTTAATCTTTTATTATTCGCTCGATCACGGAAACGAATGCTTCTTATCGGAGGGGTATTCATTTTCTTCTCAGGGCTTCTCTACATGATCTTCATGTTCATCCTCTTTGAAACATTCATCCTTACAAAAACACATGTTGCTATCATAACAGTACTTGCGGGAGGAATTGCCGTTGTCCTCGGAGCCATAAACATCAAAGATTTCTTTTTCTTTAAAAAAGGTGCATCATTAAGCATACCTGATGACAAAAAACCAAAGATATACAAACAAATGAGATCCCTTGTGAAACACCCGCAGATAACCGCGGTACTTATTGGAACGATAGTCCTTGCAGGAACCGTAAACTTTTATGAGCTTCTCTGCACCCTTGGCCTCCCACTTGTTTTCACCAAACAACTTGCATCATATAATCTCACAAACATCCAATATTACTCATACATCGTCCTCTATAACATCATCTACGTCATCCCATTGATCATCATCGTCCTCATCTTTGTGATAACCCTTGGCAAAAGAAAACTCACCGAATGGCATGGCCAGATCATGAAACTAGAAACAGGCATCATGCTTTTCTTCTTTGGCCTCCTGTTCATAATAGACTATCGATTACTTGAGAACATCATCGCCCCAATAGTATTACTCCTTAGTAGCCTTGGAGCAACAGGCATCATCAGTTACCTCTGGAAAAGATTTGTGATAACCAACAAACAAGAAGAACAATAACACCATTCTGTTCATTGCCATTTTTTCAAACGAATGATGAGAAATACACCTGCGATAAGCAGAATGGAGAAGATCGTTCCAAGGATAAGAGCAGGCCAGATCGAATCGGTCACCGTTACATCATAAGGATGGGAGTCAAATAGTTCATCTGTATTTTCATTATAAACATAGATATAGGGCTGCTGATCGGAAAGAAGGATTTCCAACTTTCTTAAAAAAAATGTACTCTCCACGGTGGAAAGCACACTTGGCCCATCAGAACCATTGGACATAGGAAAACCTCCATCATACAAGGGATCGGAATCAGAGGATATCTGATTTTGGATGGTTCGATAACCTGCAAGGATCAATGATGGTAGGACCTCATCAGATTTATATGTGTCATTGGCAAGGCTAAGTTCATATGCATCAGCTATTGCATTATAGAAGCCTGTTTCAACGTAACTCTCAGGAAGATCAGAGAGGATTGAAGTAAGTGATGAGAAGGCACCAAGACTTGTGCCATCCTTCTCTTGCATTGAGATCAATTGATGAACAATTGAAAACACGTTCTCATCAACGCTATGGTCATCAAAGAGAAGAGGCACCATACAATAAGGCTTGGTATACATGCTTGAACACAGCAGACCTATTGCATTCTGTGAAGCACCAATAGCAGTCGTTGTATCATTCCTCAATATCATCAATGCATGATGGTATGAGGTTATATTACCAGTCCTGTATGCATGATACAAAAGACTGGTACCAATATGAGATAAGGTACTATGATACTGGATCTCATCCTCAAATGATTGGGAATGAATCAGAGTGGGATACCGCTGGATCAACTGTTTTTGAATCGAGGTTATTCCAATCATATAGCTCTCAGCATATGGACTTTTAAATAGGATATCAAGTATCATTGACAGAGTAAGAAGGTCAGTATTCGAAAGGGAACTGCTATCATTTAGATCTGGATACATTGAGAGAATCTCAGTCATCTGAGCCTCATGAAGCGGCAGGAATGAGACATTTGTCAACGACAATTCTGCAATAAGAGTATAGAGAAGCATCTGCTCATACTCTTTTAAGTAGATTTCCTGTCCAGTTGACCGGATAAAAAACGATGTGTTATTTTGTTCAGACTGAGCGTAGACCCAATCCTGTGCTTTTTTCAAACTTTCATATAGTTGATCTGATGAAAAGGAGATAAGGTGGGTATCCGCAGTATCAGGTTTTTGGTCCAAACAGCCAGAGAGAACAATGGCACCTGAAAACAAGGTAACTATGATAAGGACAGGCATGATCCAGATTGAAAAAACATCGACCGTCTTCTTAACGGGACTGTTAAGTCGTATCATATCTCTCTAGTATGAATTGCTCCGCCCTCTTTTAAGCGCTTTGATTAAAATAAAAGATTAAAAAAAAGAAGAAGAAAAAATGAGGAAGGTTTATCGAAGGAGGATAAAATTACCTATGACCAGTGCATCCTGAACCTTTGTAACTGGTGTAGCACCATCACAAGATGCTGTTGCCGTGATCTCAACCTTTCCGATACCAAATACCTTCATATCCTGATAGACGACCGAACCAGCGGAAATCATCGCAACAGTTCCACTTTCTGTTTTATCGATACGGTTGAGGAGCCCTTGGTTTGCAACATGAATGCTCCAACTGACATCATAGGCAGCATCTGTTCCAGCATTCTCAATATCAAGAGTGATACCAAAGCCACCTTCAATGTTCAAGTTCAGATCGATATCAAGCGCCTCTGTAGTAAATGACCAAGCGTCTGAGGTAACCTCAAATTCTCCATCTGATACCACCACATACCACCGATAGGTTGTTTGATAAGAGAGACCACTCCAGGTAACAGATGCAGTGCAATCATTAGAGCAGGTATCCGTTCCAATAAGCTGGTCATTACTATCATCATAGAACTTCACAGTAAGGCTATTATCATCAGGATCGGAAACATAGACAGAGATCAATGGATTTGTCACGATATTAACTGCATTGTTAGATGGATTCGGGTTCACAGGTTCATTAGGTGGACTGTTATCTGGTCTCTGCTCAGTAATAAAGGACCAATTTGAGGAGGTTATGGTCACGTTCCCATCATAAACAGTCACATACCAGTGATATGTTTTATTATAATCTAGATCATTCCATGATGTGGTAAGAGTGGTCGTCGGGATAACATTTGCAAAGCTTTTGATCAATGAATCATCGGATGCATCATAGAATTTGACGGTCAATGTATCATCATCACTATCGGAAACAGTAATCTTTAATGTCGCATCAACAGAAACGTTTGTGGCACCATCAGAAGGTACAGGATTAAATGCCTTTGGCACATGGTTCTCCGATGGAGCAATATAGACAAGAGCATTATCTCGGTCGAACACCATTGTATCATCACATTGCCATCCAGACACATTCACCCAGTTCACAAGTTCGCCTATCGCATCAACATCAATGCTTGTTTTAAAGATGATCGATAGCCAACTTCCATTTGTGAGTACACAACCTGTAACATCAGCTAGATTCCAAGTTAATGTATTGTTATCTACCTCTGGGTCCATCATCAATCGAAAACCATCATTCTTTATGATCATACCAGTGCCAGGGATATAACTAACGTTCTCGGGCAGGATATCCTCGAAAACAAGCCGATATAATGTCAAAGTTTCATGAGATGAATAATAGGATACAGTCGCATTCCACCATACATCATCACCACCAGATGCAGACACATTCTCCATCCAGGTTTCATTATCAAGGGACACACGTTTTTCCACATGCATTCCCTCAAAAACCTCTATGAGGATACTATCACACCATTCACCTTCATCACAACCACTAACACAGGCAAGATTGACATCAACACCAATATCCACAACAGTTGCCTTGAACACAATGACAACACCATCATCAATTTTTTGGTAAAACCATCGAAGCCATCCATCATGATCCTCAAAAATATCAGCATCATCATCGGATACAACAGTATCAAATTCAACGAAATCAGGTAGATAATCAAAAACACTTATTCCATACACGGGATCAAATCCAAGGTTTGTTACCTTTAATTTGAACCAGACCGTATCACCAACAAATGTTTCAACAGATTCATCCAACCAGGTGATACCATCTAAGGATACTTCTTTTTGTATGCAAACACCTGATGGACATATGATATCAACCACTGCTGAGTCTTCCAAGTAGATCCATTCATCACAACAGGGGTCCTTAAGCGCAGTGATATTGACCTCATTTGTATATGGTCCACAGCCAATGGTATCAGCACAGTAGTAAATGGCAAGATATGTGCCAGGATCAATCAATGAAAAGTTCCAATAAATGTATTCCTTTGTCATCTCAAAGCTATACTCTGATGGGTGAATATAATTTCCAGATCCATCCTTAACATAAGAGTTATTATAGAGCAAACCAGTGAGATTTGGTAAAGTATCTCGTACACTGAGACTCCAAAGGGGCATACCTGTGTATACTTCAACCTTGTATGTTACATATTGTCCATAATCAACGGTGATGCTGTCCGCATAATCCCCACAGCAGTTCTCTTTAACTGTTTTAGATAACGTAATCATCTCACATTGCACATCGATATCAGCAGAATCTGTATCTGTTGCAACGATTTCATCACCTTCAAACCCATTGACGACGACAGTGTTCTCGATCAATCCACATGCATCTGCACTTATCTTAACCGGGAATTCTACGGTAACTGTCTCTTCAGGGTCTAAGTTAGAGATATTCCAGTAGTATGTGTTCCCATCTACATATGTTTCCTCTACATCTATAAGAACAGTGAGATTCTCATGGATCTCATCAATAATGGAGATATCAAGCTGAATATCCCCCGTGTTCTCAGCGATAATCGTATAATAAACAACATCATTTTGTTCAGCAGGAAGATAGCCATAGGGGGTACCCTCCTCTGTTTCTTTTACAGTCTTACTAATATATAAGGCAGGGTGCGATCGGATCTCTGCAAACCCATCATCGGCGGTATGATCTATCTCCAATGGTGTAGGGTCAGCAGTCATTAAAACAGAAGCACTAAGGAGAAGGTCACAGGAATCACCGGGGTCTCCCACCGCATCTACAGCAATTTCCGCTATGTCGAATGAGCCCGTAGCTCCAACAGATATATATCCCACAATATTTACGTAACCCGCAACATGGTCAAAGTAGGAGTTAACGATAAAATCACCGAGACCATCCACATCTGTTATATTAACAACAGATGGCTCCCAATATACAGTCATTTCAAATGATCCAAGGTTAGCGACATCAGCGATACTAAGTAGTACGTTTCCCGTATCACCAGCATCCAACATAATATCTCCAACTGATAATACGGTATCAGTTATAACTGTTGGATAAACACCATTTTCAGTGGGAGAATCGCTAGAAAGAACAACATTGGAGAATTCAGTACTCTCTCTAACAGTTTCTTGTCTTATGAATCCTGACGTCAATATTGTCGACAGGACTAGTAATGTAACTAACGTTATGACCGCGGCATATTTCTGGATTTTCATCTAATACCTCCAATTAACATATTTTTCAAATTTTTAAATCAAAGTCTTCTTTGACTAAATTCCTATATTTTAATTATACTTTATTTATTAAAATAGTTTACGGTTATTTCAAAGAAGATATTACCGCTTTACCTCTATTTTCGACGTAATAGCAATACCGAACCAATAATAACAAGAGCAACAAGTACAATCAAAGCAATAAAAATAATCATTCCGTGACCTCCTTCAGCTTCATCACCAGAAACACTTGAAAGAATCCCAGTTTTTATATCATATGTATACTCATTAATTCCATCACCATCACTATCAATGGAATAGAGACCATCATCAGTTTTCGAGATTTTCGTTTGAATACTATCTGAATCATCATAAAACGTATCATAGATTCCATCAGCATTATCATCCGTCATATATCCAATTGATTCAATGGCACGAGCATCTATTAAAATCGTATGTGTTGAGTTCGAGGATCTCGTTTGACCATCATGAGCATATGCAGAAATGATATATCTCCCAGCAGTATCCCATTGATGTGTTATTTGGAACTCAGCTGAGGCGCTTGTAGACTCGTTTTCCGTAGTTTCCCCATCACCCCAATCAATAATGTATTTAAGAAGATCATTGTCAACATCTGTTGAACGGAAAAGATATCGATAAGTCTTGTTCATATGGCCAAATGAGGTACCCTCAATACTTGGTGCAGAAGGTGGATTATTAGAACTCGATTGTATACTGATAATGATAGATGTTTGATTTGTACCATCATTCGGATCGCTCACGGTTAATTTCACCGTATATTGACCGGGACTTGAATATGAATGGGTGGTCGTTGGGAACGTACTTTTTGTGCTATCGCCAAACTCCCATAGGATAGCGACAGGATCACCATCAGGATCATAACTTTCCGAGGCATCAAAACTTATGTTTGCAGATATCATCTGTGTCGTAGGAGATACGGAATAAATTATGATCGGGATGTTATTGTCATCCGGAGTATCACCATTCTGACCACCTGAGGATCCATTGTCCTGTTGTGTGGTAACTGTCACAGTTGTAGTCACACGTACGGTCGTATTTGTTGAATCTGTTACTTCAAGTTTTATCATATAGACTCCGTCTGAATCCCAGCTCCAAGTTGGTTCTTGATCATAGGAGTCAGTATACTGACCATCGTCATCTAAATCCCAGAAAAAGGAATACGGCTGGGTTCCTCCAGACACAGAAGCATGCAATGTTATTGATTGACTTGTTTCACCTGAATATGGTCCTCCAGCGGATACAACCAATCCTTCACCTAATATCAATACAGTACCATTGGCTGTTTCATGAGGTATATTTACTGGCGTGGGATCGCTATTGAGCAGTTCAGAAGAGATTATCTCCAATCCGCAAGTATCTCCTGAGATTCCAATGGCTTGAAACTCTAAATAGGATAGATTAAAAGAACCGGAAACGCTTGATACACTATACCCATTGATATTAACATATCCTCCATCATGATCGATGTAATGAGCAATGGTAAAATCAGCCTTTGAGACTTGTTTTAAATCGAGTATATTTGGATCCCAGGTTATGATCAAATCAAATGACCCAAGACCATCAACGTTGTGTATTTGGACCGAACAGGTATTACTAGCACCAACTGGTATTTCAATATCCTCAATACTCATGTAAACATCTGTTTCATTACCTGAGATTATCTGTGATAATGGCACAAGATTGGACAAAGCCATTGCTATCGTGACAAGTAATATCAATCTCTTATTATTTTTCATTTGTATCAACTCATATGTTATACTGCTAATTGTCTTAAGGATAGATGGATTTTATTATTAAAGATTATATAATTTTATTTTAATTTAGTATCAGTTTAGTTGTATCTTACTCTTCAATCTTTTTTTATGGGTATAATGGCATATAATCAGGATCGCCTGCAAGGTTTAACGCAAGATATCTCACGTCACCTGAATTTATTTTACCATCACTATTCACATCACCATCCGCATACAATGGAGAATAATCAGGATCACCAGCTATGAACAACGCAAGATATCTCACATCACCTGAGTTGAACTTATGATCATTATTCATATCACCTAGGACACCTTGATCAAAGTTAACGTTAATGATCACAGTTGTCTCTAAAGAATAATCTTGACCATCGAATGCTTTGTAGGTAAAGTAATCAACTCCGAAAAAGTCCACATCAGGATAATAAGTAAATGAACCATCATCATGAAACCCTATTGCCCCATGTGTCACACTTGTTTGTAAAACCGCAGTCAAGGTGTCTGGCCCATTATCAACATCATCATCATTAAATAGTACACCTGGTGCAATGACATGCAGTACTGTATTCATCATCATAGAATATTGGTCATCAGAGCTTTGAGGTGGGACATTCTCTTCCATTATTTCGAAATTTTGAACAATTGAAAGATTACCATTACCAGTTGAATCAATAGCCCAAATGTAATATTCATATATTCCAACGAGCGAATAGGTTGCTGAATAATAGTATCCATCATTTTCTATCATCGAAATATTATGTATCGAACCATCAGGATACGAGATATTAACACGCACTTCAGCAATATCATAATTATCAATAACAACACAGGTGATGTTTACCTCGTCACCAACTATTTGAATCTGTGGTTCAGCTTTTATTTCGCTGATCATTGGTGGGTTTAGATCTTCATTAACATAAATAATCTGGGTGAAAGTTTCAATCTGACCAATAGTATCTGTAACTTTTAATGAACATTGATAAGTACCATTTAATTGAAAATCAAACGAAGTCGTCACACCCACCGCATCATCAAACAAACCATCATTATCAAAATCCCAATCATAAGAAACAATACCATTAT
>CAYPIF010000091.1:0-7745 GCA_964410735.1 uncultured Thermoplasmatales archaeon | reverse complement strand
TACATGTAGCCAACCCCAGGAGGTACCAACATCTAAAGTGTTGAACGTCACCGTATCTAAAAGCGTTCCTTGTGGATGGTCCTCACGGAGTTCAACGGTCAGGTCAAAATCTGGTGTTCCAAACTTTCGAAGATAGATATCTACAGACGACACAACATCGAGGGTTTGATTAAAATCCTGGGCTGCAGCCCAATCACCATCAACCGCATGACGGATCGGGAACCCACGATCATACACTGATTGGTTCACATCAATTTGTATCCAACCATCGTCGTTCATGAATGGAGAGTTATCCTGATTACTTCCACCAATAATACTGTATGGTGTGTCACCAATCCCATCATTATCACCATCGGTCCCTGTGTAATCATTCCAATAATTTCCTCCTGAAGGATACCCATTATCCCACATATTTACTCCGTAATCCCTTGCATTGAGCTGTATATTATTAATAAAAGTGTTATGGAACACCTTATTATCAACGATTTCATTGCCAATATGAACACCAATCATATTTGATGCAAAATAGTTATTTTTAATGGTATTATTATTTGAGCCTGAATACGACCAGATACCTTCATCAGTATTATTGCAAATATGATTCAATTGGATGAGATTAAAACAACTGGATTCTTCAAGTAAAACACCAAATCCTGCACAGCACTCCTTCCCATTATTTGAGAGATCATTTCCGATGATATTGTTGTAACTTGATGAGGAAACATAGAAACCGCTACTTGTATTGATGATTTTATTGTAACATATATTGTTATATGCGGATTCATCAAGGTGTACTCCTCGACAATTTGTTATGTGATTATGTGTAACTGTGCTGTTTGTAACTTGGTCAAGGATAATGTCATGGGTGCAATTGTAAAACATATTGTCTTTGACCGTACAGTTCTCAGAATTACTCAGATACAAAGCACCTGCGCTATGAGCAACGATATTATCATTGAACGAGCAGTTATTCCCAGTTATTCGTACTGCTTTATCCTGGTACATGAGATTTCCGGAGTGCTGAATCGAGAAATTCATTACACCTATATCATCTGCGGTAACAGTGAGAACGTCTCCATCAAGACCGCTATCAATGATAGTTGATGTTCTGTTTTCTCCGATCAAATGTACCGGTTTATCTACGAGGATATTCTCAAAATATGTGCCAGTATACACAAAAACAGTATCACCAAAACTTGCGTTGTCGATTCCTTCTTGGATGGTATGAACATGTGTTGCATCATACCAACTGGGTTCAGCATCATCATCCACATACACTCTATCATCTCTAATAACGTATGATTCAAGTTCAACAAGGTTGCCATTGAATACATTTAGATCGACATACCCGGAGATACCATTGACACTTCCTTGATCACTATACTGCCAGAAACTCCAATCATCCCAGATACCAGTGTCTGGTATTGCGTTTGGATCATATGTCCAATGAGCGATCCACAAAGGATATTGGGACACTGAGGGTAAAAGATAATTATTTGCATAATTACTATTCACATAGATGATAGGTGTGATGCCGGTTAGTGTTTCAACGGTCTCAACCCAGGTATGAACCCAATTAGAAAGTGCTGTAGCTCCCAAGGATGAACCCTGTTCCAGGTCAAGAACTGGTCTTAGAAAACCATCTGTGATATAGTCTCCTGCAATGTCCACAAAGTATTCTGCTTCATTAATCGCATCATCCTCTGCAGGGGTAGCAAAATGATACGCACCCATGAACAGACCAGCACTAGTTCCCTCATTCATATTTGTCTCAAAAAATGAATCAGTCCAACCAACCCCCTCTGTAGCCTTTGCAAAGCAGAACTGATGGCCGTCTTCATATACCATCGGCCAATCAATCTCAGCCTGCCAGCTAGAGACATCAATACCATAGATGTTCTCATCAATACTTTCTGCAATCAAGGAGTTCAAAGAAAACCCTGCGAGGATAACAATGGTTGATATAAAGACCTTTGAATACAAAAGTATCTGTTTCATGGTACCAGTAATATCATATATAAAATATATTATTATAATTTTTTCATCCTATCGTAACAGATACTTTATAAGATTAAACAATATTCCAAAGGAGGAAGTGAACCATATGAAACAAGGAACACTAATCCTAACAATATGTATAGTTCTCATTTCCATATTAATTAGTGGATGTACAAATATAACAGATGAAAGCGAAAAAGCTCAAATCAAATTCTATGATATGCCTCTTCAAAATATCAGTCTTACAGAAAATGATTTTTCCAATGATTTTATGAAAATGGGTGAGGATAATACAACCGAACCTTCAACAGCTGAGAATATAACAGGGAATGGCCTTAGCTGGACCATATTAGAAAGATACGATGTGACATTCTATGCTAATGTGACAAATGGAGTGATGGAATCAATCTTAAAACTTGATAGTGGTAATGCTGCGTATAATCTCACCGTTTTATCAAAGGACAATCTCCTCGATTCGAATTATACACTACAAACAATCGATCCCATTGGGGACATCTGTTTTCTATTGAACAGTACCATTGATTACATTGATTATCAAGCACAATACTACATGTTGCTCTTTGCAAAGGGAAACATCTTTGTTGCATTAGGTGGATCAGCATCTGAACAATCATTGTTTGTAGACTATGCGAAGATAATTGATAACAATATTGATACATTTCAACAAGATTAGTAAACATTTTTTGCTGACCTGTTGTTCTCTTTTTGTATACTGGAACAATTCTTTAGTTATTGTTTCATTTGATCTTTATTTGATGAATTAGAGGTAATAATGAACCTTAGATGCTAAATGATATATCCGTAAATTCAATGATATGTTCTCAATTTTTAAAACAAGGATACCACTGATTTTTAGATGATTAAGTGAGTGGTGATTAGTTGTATGGTTATCCAATTTATTTATCCAAACCCTTAGAAGCAATTTTTCTATCACAAGAAAACAATGTGTATCATATCTGGGCAGGGTTCAGCTGATAATTACATATAACAGCATCTTGGATACCCCCCACAAGAAAGAACAATCTGTTTATGGAGTGCCGGTGAGTTGCCACCAGGGTCAGAATTATCTCCGCCTTGTAACTGCGATGTTGGTTCAGTCACGTCAACATTTTATTGGACCTCTGATTTAGACCAGGTTGGATCATATGATGTGACATTTTATGAAGGGGAATATTGCGAAAAGCCTCTTGCATCATTAACCGTAACAATTATCGTCCACTTTGAGATACCTGAACCATCAGAGTCATACGATATCCCTGCTGGTGAAGATTTTACCTTGCCCGTGCGGGTTAGATTGGATCCACCTCAGCCAACTAGACCGATTTGTCTTGGGACTATTAGCGAAACATTACCACCGGGATCTACGTTTATACCTGATTGTGGTGAAGGGCAAGCTGAAGGAACATTTCGATGGACACCGACTGAAGAGCAAATATGTATCCCTTACGACATCATTCTGATAGTTGGTGAAAGCATCTATCAGCCTATTGGAGTGCTTGTAATAAGAGTGCATGCTGTTGAACCAGAACCTGAATGTGATAAGGGGCCCAAACTCACAGATAATACAGGAGAAACGAAATTCTATGGTGTATTTGTAGGATGTAATCATGCAGGTACAAATTCTGAATTATTAGGGCCTGAAAATGACGTCCTTGCAATGCACGATGCATTAGGATTAAAAACAGGCTGGGAAGAACAAAATATGCGGGGTCTTATTGGAGCTAGTGCAACGAAGAAAAACATAGAAGATACGATAATTTTGTTCAAGGATGGAAAAGATAACCCCCCGGATTCGCAACCAGGTGATGAATTTCTCTTTTATTTTTCGGACCATAGTGGAAGATATAAAAATGATGCTGATGGAAATGAAGATGATGGTAAAGATGAAACCATAGAAGCATCCGATGGGGCAATAACAGAAGATGAGCTGGCAGAATGGTTGAGTGGTTTCCCAAATGCGTGACAATAACAGTTAAATTTGATAGTTGTCACTCTGGGGGATTTAAGGAGGGGGATAAGGATTTGCAACATGAAAAAAATTCTAATGGTGAAGAATATGGGCCCGGGAAAATCGCTATAGAGACCGCATGTGCTGCAGAAAATACTACTTCTGAGTGGTCATATGAGTTGGATGGAAAAAAATGATGATGGTATAATAGCCTCACCAGATGAACTGGGTGAGCCAATGGGCATCACCTGGATCCATAAGCCCCCTAAAAATAATCAATGGGAACCCTGGTGAAGACCGATGGCACTGGTTAGATAAAGATGATGATGGGGAAATAGACCCGGGCGAAGAATTTGATTGGAACGATCATACTCATGTTGCAACAATGGGTGATTTCACCAAGAAAAATTTAGAAGGATTGGCAACAAAGAGCGTTCTTTTAAGTGATAATACGAACGCTGATAGGAACAATGATGGGATTACCACTACCAAAGAATTATTTGAATATTCAATGCAAATGTTATATAATGAATTTTTTGGAGATAACGATGGAGAGGGGTTACTAGATGAGGATCCGGCGCCACCACGCGATAATAATTTTTGGCCAAATGAAAAACCACTTTGTCCCGACTCAATTAATGGCCAAACAGAGGGAAACATTGGAGAAACGTATGCCTATTCAACATTTACAACTGCTCCCGAGGGTAATGATGTATTCTATTGTTTTGATTGGGGTGATGGGACAAGTACTGGCTGGCTTGGCCCATATGGCTCAGGTAACAATTGTGAGGCATATCATAGTTGGACTAAGAAAGGAGAATACACTATACGAGTAAAGATTCGAGATCGTTGTTTTGAGGAGAGTGAATGGAGAATATTACTTGTCAGTATGCCAAAAACCAAAATACTATACGTACCATTCCTTAGATTCTTACAAAACTATCAGATTTTATCCCAGATATATCTGTCTAATGGACCTGAGGTTGAGAACTAAACTGTACCATTCTCTTTTACTTTAGGATTACATCAATAGCTTGACATATACCACAAAAAGATAATAAAAAAGGTATGAGATACTATCATCCTCAAACCTTGTATTATTTTTTAGAATCTCTCAAATATGTTTAGGATACGCCACCTAAGACCAGGCTAGGGTCTCCAAAGAGATGGAACTCAACGATACAGAATATCTCATCACCAACGACAGAATTCTCAAGGATATATTTGCTAATGGCTCCACTATGCGCCTGGCCTAAAGACGTGGCACCTTGACCAACCTCATAGAAGAAATTGCAATCAAGACCACCACTGTTCTCAAGATCCGGTGGAGAACCACCAAGTCCTAACCCCGTGCAACCTGTTGAAGCAATCGCCCCACCAACAGGTGATGCGCAGAGGGCCCAGCAGAAACATATTGGTGTGATATACCCACTTGTCCAATACCAGTTCTCCTGTGACCTTCCTATGATTGTTTTTATTAGAGAGACATTGAACAATGCATTATGGCATCCTCCAACCACAACGATGGGTAGTTTCTCACCATTCTTTATCTGAGGGAAATCAGTGATCGATACCCCTCCAGTAAACGGGGCATCAGCTGGGATCGGATGCGTAGCCCATGATAACGGGTTCCCATGGCCTTCCATATTGATATACCCCGCGCCTTCATTGAATGCATCGATGATATCCTGAGTTTCGGGTACCGGTTGGCCGGTTCCATCATTGGACCAATACACCCGTACTTCTTCATCAATGATCGGTTCCATGTATCGAAACGCGGTGTCCACAGAGTATTCCCCATCAGCTTGTTCTACTCCTTCAGGGAGATCATAGGTCTTGAAACACCAATCCAGATCCTCACCTAAACTTGAGATGCCTTGATCATATCGACTCATACCTGGAAGTGCAGGTTGTGCATAGCAGCATTCGACACTAGTAGTGGTATCACAGGCGATGGTGATAAAGTATTTTTCACCGGGTGTCACCAGTGCATTTCCAAAATCAAAAGAGGTCCATTTGAATCCCTCAGATGAGATGTCACTACTGAGAAGCTCATCAGATGCAAGAACCAGTCCAAGGGGTTTTTCAAGAGAGACGGTGACCATTGATGAAGATGATTCGATTGATCTAAGGAAAAGCTCAACATGTGAAAGCGTTTCCTTTCTCGGTTCGAATTCCTGCCATTCAAAATGAGAAAGGGTCGTATAGTTCGTCGCGGTCTGTTGAACTTGATCCAATCCATCAAAAAGATCAAAGGTCCGCCCTGCCATCCCTATCATCCTTGTATACCATGGTTTCTCATCTGGAGATGTTGATTCATACTGTATTATTTTGTTAACAAGTGTGTTGACCTCAAAGGTCGTCCTGCAGGCAAGTCGGCCTACATAGAGATCGGGCATAAGATCAAGGATGTCCCTAGCGGCTCCTACGCCACCATTTGCAAAGATATCATCCCCATTGGAATTCCAATCCTCAAACTCCCATTCCGCGGTCTCTTCATTGTATCGGTAAAGATCAGAATAATAGAGATCAGATATGACACCTACCTCGTTACTATGGCGGATATTTGTATACCGGACCGGGACATGCCATCCATTTGTGCTTCCATGATTCCGATCCTCTTTATCTTTTGCATAAATATATGATTTTAATCCACCAACGAGGAGGACGGAGGTTATACCATAGTTCTCTTTCGCATCCTTTATGAAATATTTGATCTGCTCTGGTTGGTCCCGTCCAGAATACTCTGAAAGGATGTCTTCAACTGTCTTCACCGTTGTTGTAATATCAATCGATTCCTTATGTTCAACGAGGGGTTGTAAAGGATTTACGAATGTTTCAGGGGTGATGATCAAAAGGTCAAAGCTGTTTATTGTTTGAGTATCTGTGTTATCTGATGGAGCTTGAAAAGCAATATTGATCTTGGCATTTGATAGGTACTGTATCATCCCTTCCAACGGTTGATACCTGATCGGATAAACATCAACGATAACAAAGGTGGTGTCTTCCCCGTTTTCATTTAACCCGCATTTGATTGAATAATCAAACCATGTTGATGGATACAGTTCGTTACTATCATATATTGTTCTATCTTCAGCGAATTGGTCTGATGGTTCTGTGGGATCAGGATATGATGTGATCGATGGGTCGGATGCAGGGACTATCTTAGATGATATAGTCTTTGATCTACTCTGAGAATGTGTCAATGAGACATCTAGGATCTTGGTATTCTTTGAAAATTCAAACACTGTTTTAGAGAGTGGCAATGTAGGTTTCCCCGGTATATCAAGATAACCATTAGTTCCATCATAGGTAATATGGAGATATCCATCTTGTTCATAGGTCGTTGGTTCCCTTGTAAAATAGATTTGCCTTGTTTCAATTATGCTAGTATCATCATGTATCGAAATGCCCACTGATGAGAATGTTGTGATGATGAGCATTCCGATAATCAATACAATTGTTATTTTTTTCATTTTTTACTCCCCATTATTATATCTATCTACCTATCTTAAATTTTACGGATATGATAATAAATTGGAAAAAACAAATATTTTTTAAAAAAATGAGAAAAATGGGTTACTCAAACCCATATGTTTTAAATGCGAACTCATAGCTTGTTGGAAGATCACGCCATAATCCGCCACCGTCACGGGTGAACCAGAACGCGCCATTTGGGTACAGATCACCAAAGGCATACCCCCATTCATACCCGTAAGAGGTTGTCACACCACTTGGTGCAGGTGGAACCACAATGAAATAATCAGTTCCAGATGCT
>CAYPIF010000090.1:0-6071 GCA_964410735.1 uncultured Thermoplasmatales archaeon | reverse complement strand
CTACCGACGAGTGTTGATTTTCCGTGATCCACGTGACCAATAATCACAAGGTTCATGTGTGGTTTATCCGCCATTATCTTTTACCTCCATTTCAATTTTCAATTTACCTTTTTTATGTAGATGTTTCCTTTTTTAGGATTTCTGAGGTTTGATAGCGTATAAGCTTGCTATTTATAAGATTTTGGCTCGGGTCAGCGAGAAAAAATGATGGGCTCGGCCGGATTTGAACCGGCGACCTCCGCCATGTCAAGGCGACGTCATGACCAACTAGACCACGGGCCCATTGTGCTATGGGGAATACGGTTCTTGTTTTTTAGGTTTACTGCTGGTTCAGTGGGCCATTTGTGGCATCTACATATTCGCTTACACAACCACCTAAAAAAAACATTCATAAAGGGTAGAGGCCATTACGTAGATTCCACACAAATCTGAAGGGGATGAGTACGTGGAAAAAATCGAAGGGATGCACGAGCAAGATACGTTAGGCATATACGCGTTTGAACAAAAATCATTGGACATTGATGAATCAGTGTTTGATGTTTGGAAAACAGAATTGGAAAGAACACTTCCATCGTTTTGGCAATCCATGCGTACATGACCAATTAGTATAATTATTAATTACTGTTTACTACTTCCTAATGGTAATCAGTAATCATTTTTTCTTATCAAAGGTTAAATACCATTCTATTGTTTTTGAGGAGCAATATGATAGTATATCGTTCACCAAAGCTCACGGTTGATGGTGTGTTGCTCAATGGACAGCAGGTTTTATTGATCAAAAGGAAACATGAACCATTTAAAGATACCTGGGCACTACCTGGTGGTTTTGTTGATTATGGGGAAACAACGGAACATGCAGTTATTCGGGAAATGAAGGAAGAAACAGGCTTAGATGTGAAGATCATTGATCTTATTGGGGTGTATTCTGATCCAAACAGGGATCCACGAGGTCATACTGTTTCAATCGTCTATGATTTGGAAAGGAGGGGAGGAAAACTCACAGGTGGTGATGATGCAGCAGAGGCACAGTTTTTTAACTACGACTCTTTACCCCCTCTCGCATTCGATCATCATGAGATCATCAAAGAGGTACTTCGGAGGAAAAAATAATGTTTTGTCCAAAATGTAAAGGACTCATGTACCCGCAAGGAGAGTACAGTGTCTGTAAAAAATGTGGTTACAAGGTAAAAAAGACGAAAGGAACTGTTGTTGTATCTGAGCGCAAAACAAAAGAGGTAACGGTCATTGAAAACAAGGAAAAGACCAATATTCTCCCTAAAACTGAGATGATCTGCCCAAAATGTGGCCATAATGAAGCATACTGGATCCTCCGTCAGATGCGAGGGAGCGATGAACCTGAGAGCAGGTTCTATACTTGTACCAAATGTGGATATAAATGGAGAGAGGATTAGTAGAATATCATATGTATCTCATAGGATGTTTTATCTGTTTAAAACGGTGGGACTTTGAAAATAACCAATATAATTATAAACCGCCAAGCCATTCATTTTTTCGCTGACGGTTACCAGTATATGAAGCCTTTGGGGAGGCTGGAAAGATGTTTAATGCGAAAGTAAAAGCAGAAATATTGAAAGGAATCATTGATGTGACATCTCCTTTGGTTAATGAAGTTAAATTCAACATAACAAAAGATGGGATATCATTACGGGCAGTGGATCCCGCTCATGTTGCAATGGTCGATCTGAACCTAAAAAATGACGCGTTCGAAGAATACGATGCAACAGAGGTGGAACTTGGAATTGACATGGATAAGTTCGCTAGCATTATGAGACTTGCGAATAGTGGCAACAGTGTCTCATTGGAGTTCGATGAAAAGGCGAATCGTTTAATCATATCTATAGGTAATCTTGTACGTAAGATGGCATTGATCGATACTGCAGGAATGCCAGATCCGAAAATGCCGAACCTAGAACTTCCAGGAAAAGTTGTTCTAAAGGCTTCCGAAATCCTCCAAGGTGTTCGTGCATCAGAAGCAGTTTCCGATCATCTTTCGTTAACGATGAACAAGGATAACTTTGAGCTATTTGCAGAGGGCGACACCGATACCGTGAATCTTACGCTTCCAAAGGATATCCTTGAGGATCTTTCAGCAAATGGGAAATATAAAAGCTTGTTCTCTATCGATTATTTTAGCAACATGATAAAACCTGTGAAAGGTGACGAACCGATAACCATATACCTTGGAAATGATAATCCAACAAGGGTGGAGTTCGATATCGCTGATACAAAGGGACATGTTACCTATTTACTTGCACCACGGATCGAATCGGAGTGAACAACTCCCTTTTTTATCGGGGTGATACAAATCCCCCATTCATTCAACCATCGGTTTAGATATATCGCATTCATTATACAGCAAAAGAACATGTATGACCATTGTATCACACGGAAGGAAATGATCCCCGTGATACGGTCGTATTGTGAATCATTATTTGATAGCCCCTGCTCCGCATATGGTATTTTTTTAACACGATTTAGGGACAACAAAGGCATCGTACGCTGTTACCATACAGAGAAAGAACGGACGATAAAGCTTCTCACATCGATTTCATTGATCAATCAAACAGAGGTCACCGTGGAAACACTTGGTACCTCAGGGACCATCAGATCAGTTATCCAAAAACATTTAGATGGGGACAGTCTGCAGGATAAAACAAAACGAAAATGATACCTTGAAGTTTCATACCATTTCTTATTAAGTAAAGGATGTATTCATCCTTTATGTGGTGACCTTATGAAGATACGAACGATTACAACAGGCTTTACAATTGATGAATCGTTTTCTGAAAAAAAATTCTTAGATATTGCAGATACAACTCACAACATAAAAGAGATGTTTCAAAATAAATCCTATGATGTTCAAACCATCCGTATGAGCACTCAACCATGGGAACAGTTTGCCTCAACAGAGTCAGAGCTTATCGAACAAGCTGAAGAAATAAATCACTGGGCGAAAACATGTGATATTGATTATTTCAACCTTGGACCAACAAAGGATGCATCAAAGATACCATGGCTCATCCCAATCATACAAAACACAGACAACGGTTTTTGCACTGTTCATATCTGCGATTCAAAAAACATCTTTTATGATACTGCATGGGAAACCGCAAAACTTATGAAACAGCTCTCAACCATTGAACCAAACGGGTTTGCTAATCTACGATTCGCAGCTCTTTGTAACATAAAAGCAGAAACACCATTTTATCCAGCATCATACCACAGTGGGAGAAAACCATCATTTGGGATAGGACTGGAAAACAGTGACATTCTCTATTCTGCATTTGAAAAAGCAGGATCCGTTACAAAGGCTAAACAGCATCTAAAAAAAATTTTTGAGAGAATATACACTGATATGGAAAAAAATTCATTGGAAATATCAGAGAAGACCAATATGCCCTATTGTGGATCTGATGTTTCAATAAGTAGTAGTGTCCAACCAAATGAAAGTATCGCCTATGGTTTTGAACACTTAGGGTTAGGAACATTTGGGGAACCTGGGACACTTTCCATCGCTAAACTGGTAACAGCAACAGTACAGGAGCTTCCGGTGAAAAAAACAGGGTATTGCGGTCTTATGCTCCCGGTCCTTGAGGATCATGGTCTTGCAACAAGAAACACCGAGGGACATCTCAGTATTATGAAACTATTACTCTATTCCTCTGTCTGCGGAACAGGGTTAGACACCATACCCTTGCCTGGTGATATCTCTGTTGAAACGATTTATGGGATTTTGCTTGATGTGGCAGCGCTCTCCATCAAACTTCAGAAACCATTATCCGCCCGACTTATGCCAATCCCTGGTAAAAAAGCTGGAGAAAAGACAACATTTAATTTTCCATATTTTGTCAACAGCGCTATCATGAAACCTTGAATCAGAGAACAATGTAACAATCCAAAATGAGAATACAAATAATATAGTTTTTAAAACAAAACACATACTACTAGGCCAATAAGAATGAAGCAGAAAACCATCGGCATCATCGCAGTCCTTTTCGCAGCGTTCATGTGGGCCATAGAACCAGTGATAACAAAACTTTCCTATGTTACCTCAGGATTCATCCAAACATCCATCATACGAGCCTTTATCATAAGCATCTTTACAGGGTTACTCCTTATTATAACCAAAAAACCAATCATCATTAAAGACAAAAAAACAATCACATCACTAAGTTATATCGCATTGATGGGAACGTTAGTAGCCGATCTCATTTATTATTATGCAATGGGTACCATCCCTGTTGTCAATGCCGTATTACTCGGTCATCTTCAACCAATTTTTATCGTTCTCATCGGACTTTTCATCCTGAAAACAGATACATTACAACGATCGGATTATCTTGGCGTGCTCCTTTTGATCATCTCAGCAATGTTTGTGACAACCAGAACTTTTGAACGAGCAGTACAATTGAACTTTGGCACTATTGGAGATGCTTTGGTACTTCTTGCAACGATAACCTGGGCAACAACAGCTATTGTCACCCGAAAATATTTGACCCATCTGGATGCGATCATCATCACCTTCTATCGATTTTTCTTGGCAAGCCTTGTGTTCTTGTTCATGATACCCTTTGTGAATCTATCATTAAATGTTTACCAGATCCTCGTGGGGTTTGTCGTCGCATTAGGCACCATAGGATATTACGCTGGTTTAAGACGATTAAAAGCAGCACAAGTATCAGGTTTAGAACTTGCAGCACCTGTCTTTGCTGCTGGAATTGGATATCTTATACTAGGTGAGAACGTAACGATCCTCCAAGTACTAGGAATGATCATTCTGTTCCTCGGAATATATTTCATCTCGAAAAAAGAAACAGTTGGTTTCAAAGACATCTTATCAAAGGAGCAATGATATGAGTATTTTAAGGACGATGCTCTGGGAGAACTTCAAGGATGCAACCTCGACCACTGCAACCTTATTAAAGATCATGATCCCTGTGAGCATAATTGTTAAAATCTTTGAGATGACCGGTGCCATAACCATTATCGGATCATATCTTGCACCTGTCATGCAATTAACAGGTCTACCGGGTGAGACCGGTCTTGTCTGGGCAACAGCGATGATAACCAACATCTATGGGGGTCTTCTTGTATTCATTACCCTTTCATCACAGATGGTGTTCACTGTCGCACAGGTCACGGTTCTTGCAACCATGATACTTGTTGCTCATAGTCTCCCTATTGAGGTCACTATTGCTCGGAAAGCAGGTGTTCGTGTTTGGTTCACCTTAACCATGAGAATCGGTTGTGCATTCATTTTTGGGGTTATCCTCTCAACTTTTTTTGGCGTCACTGGTTTGCTTACATCTGAATCAATGATGGTATGGCAACCGGTACAAGCTAACACGACCATTCTTTCATGGATACTACATCAGCTCAGAAATTACGCGATGATCTATGCAATTGTCTTCTTGTTACTTTTATTGCTTAAAATATTGGAACATATCGGTGCCATTGCTAAGATAAATAAGGTGTTCGAACCAGGGCTTGAAAAACTTGGTATGAGCAAAGAAGCAGGACCGTTGACGATCATTGGAACCACCCTGGGCATTTCTTATGGTGGGGGATTGATCATTAAGGAAGCTCGGTCAGGCCGATTGAAACCAAAAGATGCATTCCTCTCTGTCTCCCTCATGGGTCTTTCCCATAGTCTGATAGAAGATACCCTTCTTATGATGACGTTAGGTGCATCCTTACTTGGCATCCTTCTCGGAAGAGTAGTGTTGACAATTCTAACGATAAGCATCATCATTCGATTGATCAATAGACTTCCAAAAGATGCGTTCCAACGGTTTTTCTATCGATAATGTTTGTTATATCATAGTTCCGCAGTATGGACAGTATCGTTTACTTTCTTTCACATCATGCCCACAGTTCATACAAGACAGTGTTATCTCAAAATCGGATATCTTTTGGTACTCTTGCTCAGGTAAAAGATTTTGTTCATAGGCTCTCAGTAGGTTACATTTCTACCTAGAATTTAGCACTTAAAATTATTCTGCATGGTAGATAATATACTTTTTGATGATTTTTTATGTTAGCTTAGCCGC
>CAYPIF010000089.1:0-31330 GCA_964410735.1 uncultured Thermoplasmatales archaeon | reverse complement strand
TCAGAAATCATTTTTTCTGTCAAACCGTTAAATTACCTGCTTTTGTTGAAAAAAAACGTAGGCAAATAGGATGTTTAACATCTGAAAACCATATTTTTTCTCTTCATTATAGTTGAAATAGGTCCATGCTTAGATACCGCTCGCCTCTATCAGGAAGAACAGTGACGACTTTATCAAAGGCCTTAGAGACCTTTAAAGCAGCAAGCATATTTGCCCCT
This sequence comes from uncultured Thermoplasmatales archaeon, assembly GCA_964410735.1. Classification (GTDB taxonomy): domain Archaea; phylum Thermoplasmatota; class E2; order DHVEG-1; family DHVEG-1; genus EX4572-165. The sequence goes on along the minus strand of CAYPIF010000089.1, from coordinate 31,112 downwards.
GAACTAATACCCACAAGAAGACCGTATTTTTGCGCAAGCATCCGTGCGGTATCAACAGCTTCCTGACTTCCGACAACGATAACACGGTCAACCTTTTCCATATCAATGAGTTTTGGGATGAACCCATCACCGATACCTTGGATTCTATGTTCACCGATACGAGCGTTACTTCCCCCAAACATCACTGCTGCTTCCTCAGGTTCAACTGCTATCACCTTTACATCAGGGTTGATCTCCTTCATCACTGATGAGACTCCGATAAGTGTTCCACCTGTTCCGACACCGGCGACCACAGCATCCGCCGCACCTATCTCCTTGATGATCTCTTTACCCGTCTTGATATGGGCCATGATGTTATTGGGATTGCTGAACTGTCGGGTGTAGAAGGTGTTTGGTTCCTGAGCAAGTTCCTCAGCCTTTTGTATCGATTCCATTAAACTACCACTTTTCGATGTGAGGACAAGTTCAGCACCAAATGCTTTCATCATCATCTTTCGTTCATTGCTCATGTTCTCCGGCATCACAATGGTCATGTGATATCCTTTGATAGCAGCAACCATTGCTAGAGAGATACCAGTGTTACCACTACTAGCCTCAATGATGCGATACCCGGGTCTTAGAAGACCGTCTCGTTCCGCGGCGGTGATGATCTCCAAAGCAACACGGTCCTTAATACTCCCACTTGGGTTCAGGCTTTCAAGTTTTGCATATACATTATCGATATGAATCAAAGGCGTGTTCCCAATTGCATCAAGAACATTACGTCCGTTATTCAATTGTGTTTCAAACATATGTCGTCAATGGTCTCAGGTAATCACTGGCAGTTTAAAATAATATTGAAAAAAGATGATTTACTCTGTTATCAATGCCTGATATTCATACCAGAAATGTCTTAGTGTTTTTAAAGGCTCAAAATACATCTGAGGCACATATTTCAAGGAAGATTCAAAGGTTGCAATCATATTTCGAGATAGCTCAACAAGAACAGTTTTGTCCTTGAGGGACAGAGAGGGGTCATTCAAATAATCCTCAATCTGATCCAAAAAACGTAGTGTGATCTCAGCAATCCCAACAGATTCATTGATATTGTTATTTATAAAATGGTCAAGATCAGCGAATGTGTCCATTAATTCATTATTAATTGTTTCAAGAGCAGATAAACTCTCAAACATTTGAAGAGTACGTATGGACTTTTGTACATACTCTTGAAGGATAATACCAAAATGATACGAATATAAAAGAGGGTGGGAATCATTTTGAAACAGTGTTGCATCTGAAAAAATATCCGCATAGGATATCATCAGCTCAGATGAAAGATTCTCAATAAAGCAGAGTTTAGAGGCGTATCGCTCCAACTGATCTACCGTTATCTCAAAATAGTGTGAATCTGAAGTAGGGAACTCAATACCTGTGGTATCTGTGAATATCTGCTCAATGATACTTTGAGGATAGCTCTGGTTAAAAAGTGGATACTGATCAGGGATCCCTGTCACATAGAACAAGGAGTTCTGAATGACCCTTCGGCCATAGTAATGATCCTCGGGCCAGTCACATTGTTCAAACAATAAAGAGACATTATTGACAAACTCAGGATGGCTTGCAAACAGGGCGAGTCTTCCTTTTCCAAAGTTTGATGCCACCCAGTTCGGTGATCCTACAATCTTGTTCATCACAGGTGGTGTCGATGAGGATTCGAGGATGATGGTGTTAAAGGCACTGACACATTCACTGTTCTCTCCAAGGTAGATGAACCAGGGGCCGCTAAAGAAATCTTTCACGGGGCCATTCATACCAAATGCTAAAGGATGAGAATGATTGGTGATGACCGAGGTTGAGATGAATAGATCCTCAAGAAGGGACAAACGTATCTGTTGAATGGTGTCGCTCATCGACATTGCTAAGGAAAGAGGGAACGAAGGCCTCTCGGGGTGATATGCATATGTTAACGAGAGAAGAGAGAGCGGCTGAAGGAACCCGGAGGATGCTGTTTGTGCACCATAACAGGAGCCGACATATCCACCTCCTTGGGCAACAAACCGTCTGATGGTATTGAAACTCTCTTTGTTGACGAGGCTTTCAGCGGCTTCGAACATTCTTGCAGGGTTTGGCTCATACGGCCACATGAAGACATTATATGTATCTGAATTTAGAAGTAGTTCTGTTTCTCCATCTAAAAAGAAATCAAAGGTGAGGAATCCACCTGCATCTGCAATTTGAAGATACACCGGCCAACCATATCGGGTTGAGATGCCAAAATGTTGTGCGATCCGTGGTTCAACAAGCTTGTAACTTTCAACATTTAATGGATTTAAGAGGAGATATCCATCGAGCGGATAGTTCCAATCATCAAGTTCTGAATCAATACAATAATCAAATACGACTGAGGCCATCATTTTATCTTTGTGGTCATCTCCGGTGAATGGTATGATGAAATCCCCTCGCTTTATGAATAGGTCAGAGTTAGTTGACATGTCATCTATCGGTGATACAAGGACCGTTGCATTCTCTGTTGCCCAATAAACAGATATATTTTCTCTGAGGAGATCGTTGACTAGTACTCGTGACCGGGAATTGATAAACGTTTCAAAGGTTGTATCATTGCCTGCTGGTAGTGGTATGATAAAGCCATAGGACTCATTTGCAGTATTGATCTGGAACTGTTCCAAGTCATGATGTATTGTCGTCAGGTGCCCAAGTGATGAAACACTTGACGAAAAAATCAGTAGGCTAGCAACAATAGCCCAGCTATGATGGCTCATCATTTGATTCCAAGATTTATTTATCCTGTATTGGTATATAAATGTTAACCAATACTCGATTTTCCTGTTCTAAAAATATCCATAAAATAATGACAAAATGCAACCTAGCAAAGGACATATCATTCAATCAAAAATATGATAACTCTCAACAACATGTAGTTTAATGATTTATGATAAAGCTGTCCGATCTGCAACAACTAGGGAAATTAATCCCTGCCATTTTTCATCACAGACCAAATCGATTCATTGGAATTATAAACGTAGATCAAGAGATGAAAACATGTCATGTTGCCGATACTGGGCGATTAAGAGAGATCCTCACAGAAGGCCGTCAGATCCTAGTGAGAAGAAACAGAGCCGAGTTGAAAACAGATTACACGCTTCTTGCAGCTAAGATGGATGATGGATGGGTGTTGGTCAATACCTTGCTTCATTCATGGATCGTTCGAATTGCACTTGAAAAAGGTGTTCTCGGTTTTATTCCGTCTTCGATACGATCTGAGGTCGTATTTGGTAAGAGTAGACTTGATTTTCTTATTGACGATGGACTGTTTATTGAGGTGAAAGCAAGTAATCTCCTCAAAGGGAATGCCTGCTTGTTCCCTGATGCTCCTACAACTCGAGGGAAACGTCACCTTGAAGAGCTTATAAAGGCAAAAAAAGATGGTTTCAGAGCAATGATCCTTCTCCTTTGTTTAAGGGATTGCTTGTGCTTTTCACCAAATATGACGCTTGACCCAGTATTTGGTAAAACATTCGAAAAAGCACTGCGAGCAGGTGTTGAATATAAAGGAATAAAGTTATCATTCGATGAAACAAGTAGGAGCATAGTCTATACAGATGATACGCCTTTGTGTGAAGATTTTTTGAAAAAATAAAAGAGAAGGGGAAGAATGAATCTTCCTTGTTCATCTATGCTAGGAGACCACCACGTTTGAATATCTCCAGCTGGGATAACGAAAATGGCTTGCCCTGGATGGAAATATTCTTTGTTTTATCGGTGATGACACCGGTCTTAAAATCAACAGAAAGCACATCTCCATCATCAACGTTCTGTGTGATATCCTCGGCAACAAGGATAGGGAACGCGTTATTGATCGCATTACGCTCATAGATGGAGCCGAAGGACTCAGCGATGATAACACTTACCCCTAATGCTTTGAAACAATCAACGGCCTGCTGCCGGCTGCTCCCACAACCAAAGTTCTTACCGACAACAACGATATCACCAGACTTGACCTTTTTAGCGAAATCCTCATGGCCTTGAAGATTATCAAAGGCATATTGACCCATCTCATTGATGTTGGTGATAGAGAGATACCGGTTATGGAAGATCATATCTGTGTCAATGTTATCCTTTTGAATGACCCAACACCGACCGTCCACTGTTAACACGGGTGCTCCTTTACCCTTTGTCACATCCTTTGGTTTGAATGTGGGCGTGTCCTTTACTGCAACAGGTTTTGGTCGTTTCTCCACATCATCAGCACTGGTGATAACCCCTGAGATAACTGATGCAGCAACGGTTGCGGGGCTTGAGAGATACAGTTTTCCTTTTCCTTGTTTACCAACAAAATTCCTATTCCCCGTGGATATCTCTATCTCTCCTTCACCGGTCTGACCAATCTGACCAGCTGCACATCCTGCGCATCCTGCTGATCCGATCAATGCGCCTGCATCCTTGAATATCTCAACGAGCCCTTCCTCAAGACATTGTTTCCATATTCCATCTGTTGAAGGAACGATCTTCAGGACACGACCTGGCGCAACCGTTTTTCCTTTTAACACCTTTGCCGCCGCTCGCATATCCTCCATTCGACCATTGGTGCATGATCCAATGAACCCGGAATCGACCAATGTTCCTTTAGCATCAGCTACGTCAACGACATCCTCTGGATGACCCGGTCGTGATATCTGTGGATGTATTCCAGTGATATCAATGGTAATGGTATCCTCATAGGTCGCATCAGCATCAGCAGAGAATGGTTTTAGGGAGACATCAAATGAGGTCTTATAGAAATCAAGGACATCTTTGTTGGGTGGGAACAGGATGATAATGCCACCAGCTTCAGTTGCCATTGATGCCATGGTAATACGTCCATCAAGAGAGAGTTGATTGATATACGGTCCATATATCTCAGCAGCATAGCCTAAAAGACCATTTGCTCCAAGTTTCCGTAACAGGTAAAGGACCACATCCTTCGGAGCAGCCTGGAATGATGGCATCCCTTTTAATTCTAGCTTTAATGTGGGTGGTACCTTGAACCAGACCTTACCATGAGCCCATGCATGAGCCATATCCTTATCACCAAGGCCCTGCCCAAAGGCTCCTATTGCACCAAGGATATTTGCATGTGAGTCTGTAGAAACGATTGTTCCGTTTGGTTGTATCAATCCTTCATCGATGGCAAGATGAGTTCCGATACCTTTGTCAATATCATAGACTTTAATGTTATTACGTCGGGCGAACAACCGGCAGATATGTTGGTTGGCAGCATATTTTTGATCACAGCCACTCGGGTTACAATCAAAGGTGAAGAAGGTTTTTGCAGGATCATCAATAGATAAATTGTTCTCCTCAAGGTTCCTTACAACGTTTGCACCACCAAAATCACGTGCGATACGGGCATCTATGTCAATATCAATGATATCTCCAACGATTGCTTTTTGTTTTGAATGCGCTTCAAATATTTTTTGTATGATTGTCTTTCCCATATTTTTTCCCTCATTTTTATTGTAATTTGCATAGGTTACTCATAGTGTATTAAGGTAGATCTCGTTCTTCTGGTCCATCATACTCACAATTGACCTCGAAGATCTTTCTCATTGGTTTGAACTGTGTTTGTTCCTCGTACACCTGCGCGGTTAATCCTGCTACACGTCCAAGGAGGAAAAATGCTTTCCCTAGCCGCCAGTCAAATCCCATATCGCTACTGATAGCTGCTATCGCACCATCCACATTGATAGGGAGTTTTTTCTCTGTTTGTTTTTCCAGTTCTTTTTCAATATGTTTTGAGAGGGTGACATGATCACTTGCAATGTTGAGGTTCTCTGCAAGACTAAAGAGTTTTTTGGTCCGGGGATCAGAGGCATGAACCCTGTGTCCAAACCCAAGGATGCGCTTCTTTTGTTCAATTGATTCCTTCACAAGGATCCCTGCGATTTTTTCCAGTGAGCGGCTTTCTTTTTTGGCCCGTACCACACCTTCTTGGAGGAACCGCGCTCCTTTCTCAATCGCGCCACCATGGGCATCACCGATACTAAGTACACCTGCGGCAACCGCTGTTGGCAAGGGAACCCCGCCTGATGCAACAACTCGTGATGCCATTGCGGTGGGTGGCGTTACACCATGATCGATGCAAGCCGTGAGTATCGCATCCATCATACGTCCCTGTTCTTTTGATGGGAGCTCATCTCGTAAAAGAAGATAGACGACATGAGCAAAAGGAATGTTACCAATGAGGTCTTCCTGTCGATATCCTTTTGTGACGAGATGATTTGGTTCAACCTTTGTTATTTTTGTCTTCCATTCCATATATGCAACCCTCAATCCAAGACCTGGTAAATATTATCAAGAACCGTTCCATCGAAGTATTTTGTCATTCCAATGATCTCTTTTCCCAGTGTTGGTTTCTGTGGTCCACCAGTAGCATCATACGCGATGTTCTTCAGATCCGTTATATCAACAAGATCGATCTTTCCCTTTACCTTTTCAATGAGGTCCTTTCGTTTTGGATTAATCGCGATGCCTTCGTTAGTGACGATTGCGTCGATGACGTCACCTGGTGTTGATATCGTTGTCACATCCTCTAAAACAATAGGATTTGATTTTCTATAAACTGGAACCGTGATAATAGTAAGATATGAAGCAGCGGAGACATCCTGATGGCCACCGATACCATGGAGCATACGACCATCACTATGGGTGTTGACGTTGACATTGAAATGAGTGTCAACCTCTGTTGCACCAAGGATAACAGTATCCAGGAGATCTGTGTTTCGTCCTTTCATTGTTGGATTTGAGTATTCACCAATGGTCGAAATTGATTCCAAATGGTTTCGAACGAAATCAACAGCGATGGTATCGAAACATTGGCAGGTGTTGATTTGTTTCAATCGTCCGTTGTTATACATGTCAATGATAAACTCAGTAAGACCCCCGGTGGAACAACCCGCGACCATGTTCTTTTCCTCTAGTCGTTCCCCAAGATATTTCAGTGCTGCTAATGAGATACCACCTGCACCTGCTTGGAAGATCATATCATTTTTGATGATACCTACGGCGTCCATGAGGTCCACGCAATATTTTCCAATCCCAAGTTTCTCAGGATCTCCTGTTATTTTAAGGGAGCCGCTGACGATCTTTTCTGGGTTCCCAATGCTGTCCACTTCAACGACATGGTCCACAAGACCCTCGTAGATCTCTCGATAGGGGCAGGGGTATTCCATAAGGTTATCTGTTACAATGATGACCTTGTCCGCATGCCATGCATCCACCTGGGAGTATGCGATGTTGCCGAAAGCGCTTTTCCCAAGCATTCCTGTTGCATTCCCACGCATATCCGCTGATGATGCTGCTATCACTGCGATATCTGGATGGAGTTCACCGCGTTTTACCGCGGACCATCGACCACCATGGGATCGGAGGATGACTGGTGCTTTGAGAGGATTGTTCTTTGAGACGAAATCTCCCACGGGCCCGTTCAAGCTTCCTTCGATACGGGTGACCGTTCCATCTTTGATATAATCGATGAGTGGTTCATGAACGTTGAATAACGCGGTCTGAGCAAGTCGTATATCTTTTACACCAAGATCCTTTATGGATTCAAGGGTGTGATTGATGACATAATCCCCGTTGCGCAGCTGATGGTGAAAGGAGACGGTCATGCCATCTTTTAAACCACTTTTTCTCAATGCATCAACGAGATCTTTTGCAACCTTTGAATTTCGGCCGTATTTACCTCCTCCAACATACGGAACAAAGGATCTTCCCTTTATCTCCGTTTCAATAGTTCTCCCTGCTGCATTTATTTTTTTCATGTGTTATTTCACCAGACTTTTCTTGATCTGAAAATCAATGAAGTCACAGTAATGAACGATGTAGCTTTCAGGTGTGCGTTCACATTTGTCTCCTTCATGTGAGTGAGCGTATATGATGAGAACGACTTCTTCAGGTAGCCCTAGTTCTTGGGCAAGAAGTGCACCTGAAACTGGATGGCGAAAGCGTTTTCCATAATTGCTTTTCACCACATTTCCATCGACAACCTCGTACTCCAAGAGTTTGCCAACATCATGGAGGAGGGCTCCGGCTATCAAATGATCAATGTTCAATGGTTCATCTCGTTTATCGCTGACGGTTTTCACAAGACCGGTCATTCGTTTTGTATGTTCTGTGAGCGTTCCTGAGCCGTCGAACAATAAGGTGAAGGGTACCTTGTCAAGTGTTTTCCATCCGCCTCGTTTCGCTGCGGTGACCCATGTTTCTACCACTTTGTTTCGGAGACCTGCATCTTTTATCCATTGTAGTTCTTTTGAAAAAATCTTTTCAATATCCTTTGTGTCTGCCACATCACATTCCCCCTGTATGGAATTGATGATTTCTGTGGTAATGGGACATCTATAATATTAACCATTGCATTCGTCAAAAATCGAAATGTAAAGGGGTAATGGGAAGGAAAGAGGTGATTATAGAGGGGTATTGGATGGGTTATAGGAAAATTTTTGGTTTTTCCTTCCCGATTACATCTCTTCAAGTTGAAACATCATTGGTTTGTTTAAGTACCTTTTTCGCAGATGAATATACTTATGTATGTGCACGTCCAATATCTTTTATATTATTTATTTTATAATAAATGTGAAGGATTGTAAAGAAACATTTAATAAAGAATATTGGTAAAGTAATATCAGCGAACAACTATGCCCTTCAAGCCTGCTCGTTTCCTTCAACTGAAAAAAATCGATGCAATCATTGTCATCGTTCTCATAGTGATAGCTGGGCTTGTACTTTCTAAAACAAGTTATATATCTCCAACCCTTGAAAAGGTCATTCAACCATCTACTGATACTGAAGGGCAAGAGGAACCTGAACCAGAACCTGAACCAATTGTGCCACCGGAATCGATCATCCCGGGGTATATGCGGGCTGTTTCTCCAGAAGATGAAGGGCTTCATTTTGATAAGATATCCGTCTGCAGGGAATGGTGGTATTATACCGCGGTCTTTGGTGAAGAGAGTGAACTAGCTGGTTGGGTCGTTTCCATCAGTTTCAATCATATGGCTAGAAGTGATCTATTAGGAACTCAGAAACCTGATCTGTTCGTTTTAACATTACATGGACCTGATGGTGAAGAGTATGGTGGGATGATCAATAAGGAAAGAGGATTTGGTATATTTGAGCAACCAACGCTTCAGGCTAAGACCCCTGGTGTGAGTGTTTCTTTTGAGAATTCCTGGGCGGAGGGTGAGGCACCTGAATGGTTCGTTCACGCTGAGGATAGTGATATTGATAAACATCATGAGATCGTCATCAATTTACGTTTCTTTGCTCCTAATGATCCGATTTGGACGATCGGTGATAGAGCATTTGAGAAGACAAAAAGTAATCTTGCTAGTTATGTATTTCTTGGTTGTAATGTGACTGGTACCGTTGAGATCGATGGGCAGGAATACAGTGTTCAAGGAACTGGGCATCATGAACATGCATGGTCACCAAATATTGTTACAAAAGGTTTGATCAATGGATGGGATTGGTCAACGATGGTCCTTGATAATGGATGGACTTTGCATTATTCGACGTATTATCCTACGCCCCAGTATGCCTCAACAAAAACAGTTGATCTCAATCCGTTTGGAACCCTTATTCTTACCACAAGCGATGGTGAGACCCTTACGTCTTTTAATGATGTTAATCCTGAGATCACTGAGTCTGCTGATGAGATTTTCACCTTTGTGAAAATGCCTATGAAGATCAACATTGAGGGTAGACCTGGTGTGGTCCAACCGCTTCTTGGATCATATGATATTACATTAACGCTTGATCTCTCCATTGATAATACGTTTGAGAACATTTGGAAGTTTCCCACCTATGTGGGTATGAACGTTGGTCGTAGTACGGTAAAAGGAACGATTAGTTGGACCGATGATGAGGGACAGCATACTGAATCATTTACAGGAATTGGTGCTAGTTGGAACATGAGAGCATTTTTATAATTAATCTATTATATTTTAAAATTCTTTAGCTGATACCTATCTTATAAGATGAAGCAGCTTTGAGCTAAACACAAATAAACCGATTTTCAAAAATATTTAAAAATTAACAAATGTTTATTAAAAAAGGGAAACAAAAAAAATGAAAGTAATAGTAAAACATATGATGTTATATGTCCTAAGTGCACTTCTTTTACCAACTCAAACATTTTAAGCGATAAACGTAACAAATCAGCCAAATACTCTAAATGCAACAAGCAGCATCTACGGGGGCCATCTCCTTATCTACATCGTTGAAATCGAATCGCGATGGGATATAGAATCAGTTACGCCGTACAAGTATGCATTATACGATTTTGCCTTTGATGAGGGGTGTTGAGATACCTTTTTCAAAGACCTATGAAGATACCATTTCCCATAGATCCGGCGAAACCATTACCTCTGAACATGAATGGAACGCTGAAGGAAACTACATCATCGAGGTAAAAGCAAAGGACCCTGATGGATTAGAAACAGACTGGACTTGGTTGAGAATAACCATGCCAAAAAGCCACCAGTTTTCATTCTTTGAATGGCTTAATTCACATTTCCCATTTTTAAACTGGTTACCATTGTAACCATAAATCTTTCTTCTTTTAATTACAATGCCCACCTAAAATATATTCGTTTTATTTCATAAAAATATTTAAATGATGTGTACTTATTACTATTACTGGGGGGAAAACCTCGTTGAACCAAAGAAAAACCATATTACTTTGCATAGTTGTTATCTTTCTTGTTCCTTCGTTTTCATCGGTAGTTGTCTCAGATGATATGGTATTTTCTTCTGATGTTGATGAAAAGACGTTGAGTGATGTTTCTTTTTATTGTTATGATGGTGGTAGTGGTTTTGGCGGGTTGAATGGGAAATCCGTGTTGATGCTCCGTGAGCTTGGATCATCACGGGTTGTTTCTGATGATCATGATTTGTCTGTGTCAGTGTCTGGTGTTGGTTTTTCATCTGGTGATTTAGGGTTGTTTTGTGTTTCTGATGTTCTGTCTGGTCCGAAGGATACGGCTTGGCCGATGCAGAGTCATGATACTCATCATACCGGCCGAAGCATGTATAGCACGTTAAGTAATAATGGTGCGGAGTTATGGCGTTTTAAATGCAGTTGGATTGAGGGTGGCTCGGTGGTTGATTCTGATGGGACGATTTATTTCGGGGATTACTCGGGTCCTTTTTATGCGTTGAATCCGGATGGTAGTTTGAAATGGGTTTTTAATGGTTTCAGTTATGGCAGTAGTATTTCTTCTGTTCCTGCTCTTGCTGAGGATGGTACGATTTATGTTGGTTCTTGGGATCATTATTTGTATGCATTGAATTCGGATGGTACGTTGAAATGGAAGTTTAAAGCGGGGAATTATGCTTCGATTATCGGTTCTCCTGCGATCGGTGATGATGGGGCGATTTATTTTGGTTCAACCGGGTTGGCTAATCAGACTGATGAGATCGGTCGTATTTTTGCGGTGAATCCGGATGGGACGGAAAAATGGAGATATCAGGTTGATTATAAGATTTCTTCGTCTCCTGCGATTGCGGATGATGGAACAGTCTATATCGGTTCCGGCGATTCATATTTGTATGCGATGAACCCTGATGGGACGCTTCAATGGCGGTTTAAAACCGGGCATTATATTAAGGGTCCTCCATCTATTGCGGATGATGGAACGATTTATATCGGTTCATATGATGGGTTTCTTTATGCGTTATTTCCTGATGGTTCATTGAAGTGGAAATGTAGGATAAGTTATGGTACGGAGTCTAATCCTTCGATGGGGCCTGATGGTACGATTTATGTCGGCGGTAATGATCTTTATGCGGTGAATCCTGATGGGACGTTGAAATGGGTGTATGAATTGGATTCTCAGGAGATCATCTTTCAGTCATCCCCTGCGGTATCCACAGAGGGTATTGTGTATGTGGGGACGAATATCGGTGGAACCAGGGGCGGAGATATTATCGCGGTGAACCCGGATGGGACCTTGCGTTGGCGTCATCGTTTATCAAATTCTGGTTGGGTGGATTCATCCCCGTGTATCGATGAAAATGGTATCGTATATATTGGTTCGTCTGAGGCGAATAGTACTGATTTCTTTGGACATCTTTACGCGTTTGGTCCGGGAGAGGTGAATAATCAACCGGATACCCCTATGATCAATGGTCCATCATCGGGTAAACCCGGGGAATCGATTACTTTTGAGATAACCGGTTCCGATCCGGATGATGATATAATCTCGTTTTATGTTGACTGGGGTGACGGATCAAGTAGTGGTTGGCAGGGACCATTTGCTTCGGGGTCAACAGTGTCTTTGTCTCATTCGTGGGAGAATAAGGGTTCGTTTACGGTGAAGGCGAAGATCCGGGATGATTATGGCTCGGAGAGTTCTTGGTCGACGTTTGAGGTTACGATGCCGAAAAACAAATACAACTTATTCGATTCGTTAATACTACGGTTCTTTAATAATCGTCAAAGGTTTTCCCGTTGATAAGACGTATTTTATTAAGACATCATAGTTTTTCAAATACCTTCTACTTCCCCCATACCGTTTTACAGAATTTAATGAGAAAAAGGAGGGGCCCTCAAGGGCCACTCTAGGCACCATAATAAACAACCATGGTTAAAAAACCGAATCACTCCACAGTAACTTCACCATCATCAGCATTCAACACTACTTTATCTCCAGTTTTAATTTGACTGATATCGATCTTATCAACACAAGGAATACCTGCAAGGATGACACCTGTTGCAACAATGGTTTCTGTTTCCTTGTTGATGATACCTAATGGCCCAACCTTATTTTTTTGTAACCCATAGATAACATAGGATCCAACTGTTGAACCCTTCCCATTAGGAAACACAAGGATCTTGCCTTTCACTGATTTTCCTTCAAGGGCATGACCTTTCTCAATAACTATCCCTGTGTTCAGATCAATACCACCATAGAAGCCAATCGGTTCAGGTGAAACAATCGCCTCACCCGCAACATTACCCGGAGAAATCATACGACCCTTCATTTCACATCACCTTCTCGATCAATGTATCAATATTTGCAAACACTACCTTCTGTTTACAGAACCCAGGCAAATAATTCGCTGCTTTACCCGAGTTGACACCCGTCTGTTTATACCCCATTTCCTCGATTGGTGATACCACCATACAGGTATCAGCAACAACATATCCACCAGCTGATTCAATGGTTTGTGTGAAACCCATTCGATCTGATGCTTCTTTCATCATCCGTGATGTACAGATCCATACTGGTTTTCTCAAATGTTTTCCCTCAACCTTCTCTGCTAATGTCGCTATCTCTCGTAATGATGCATGAGGACACCCGAGGATAACGATATCAGGTTCTGTTCCCTCATTAAGCTTTGCAAAGGTCTCATCAAGATGCTGCTGAGAGACAGTAATGGTCTCAAGACCCTGTTTCTCAACAAGATCCGCTTCAGGGGTCAACCCTTCGATGTGATATAATGCAACAGCACCTGAAGCTGCCATAGCCGCCCCAAGAGCCTTTAATTGATCCGTATCCGCATCAGCGATACCAGTGAAATATGGTATCTTGTTCTTCACCATCTTACCCACATAGTATCCTAACGCGCCAAAATCAGCATTATATAAGAGTGCTGCTTCCACATTGACCTGAACGTCTGGTTGTCGTTGCTCCCAAAGATGTAACCCATAATTCGGTGTTCTACCACAGAGAGATGCTGCAAGCGCAGATGGCCCGCCCTCCCGATTGGTCCGTGCACCGATCACAGAATTTGAGAAGGATACCGCTGATGATTCAGACCATGCGATATGTTCACGGAACCGAGGGAGATTACCCGCTAGATACGGGGTACAAGTTGCGGTGATGACAATACCCATCTGTTTGAATGCATCAATGATACGAAGTTGATTCTTCGCAAAATCCTCAGGAAAACCAAGTGCTTTCCAGTTCTCAAGATCCATTCCCGCAGGATTCAGGAAGGTGAGAACCTGAGCCTTTGCTTTTTGAGACGCGATATCCTCAAGGAACAATGTCCCTGGTTCCCCAATGGATTTATAGGAGACACCTGCCACTTGTACAGATCCAACAGGGATCATCTTATCTGCTCCGTAGATATCACCAAGTCGAACGAGAAGTCGGAACATCCGCTGAATAACTTCGCCTTGTTCACCCTCAAGCATACCTTCTTCTTTTTGTGATAGATACATAATCTTCCTCTACAATAGTCTATGAAGAAAGGTTATACTAAAATAATATTTTAGTGTTTTCTATTTGATATCCCTCGTGAGGCCTATGAAAACAAAACAACTCCCAGAGGATTTCATCGTTGAGGAAATACCCTCAATCACGTTTTCTAAAGAAAAACAGGATCATCAGATATTTCTCATGCAAAAAACTGAGTTGGATACCTTTGAAGCACTCAGAAGGATTTCAAATCATTTTCAGATACCAGCTAACGATATTGGATATGCGGGACTCAAGGATAAACATGCTATCACAACCCAATACATCTCTATTCCAAACAAGTACCATATTGATACCACAAAACTACAATCACCATCCCTTCAATTCATAGGATATCACACAAACAAACTCTCCATTGGCGATCTTGTAGGGAATAGATTCACTATCACCATTCGAGATCTAACCTCTAAAAAAATAAAAGAGATCACTGAGACAACTCAGATAATACAAAACTATGGTGTTCCAAATTATTTTGATTCACAACGATTCGGAAGCGTCATCCATAATGAGTTCATCATGAGATATATCCTCCAGAACAATTTTGAAAAAGCGATGAAAATATTTCTCACCTTCTACGAGAAACATGAAAGAAAAACGATAAAGGATGATAAACGAACTATTGAATCACATTGGAACGATCTATCGAAAGCTAAGATACGAAACACTGTTTTCAAGAACATTATCAACACTTATTTAGAGACAAACGACTGGCAAAAAGCATATATGATGGTCCCAAGGAACCTTCGAGAGCTCCATAAGAATGCATTTCAAAGTTTCATTTGGAATGAATGCATTAAGGAACTTTTGAAGAAGATCATTGGACCAACATGGCTTTATCCTGTGAAATATCATGTTGGCACACTTCTTTTCCATCAACAACTCACGAAACAACAAGAAAAACAGACACCGGAAACATTCAAAACAATAAGCCAACAAGAAACATATACAACCCTTGAAAAAGAAATCATCTCAAAGGTACTATCAAAACAAGGCATCCGACGAGAAGATCTGAACATCAAAAAGAAAACAGATGTCTATTTCGCTTCACTAGACAGACCAGTTCTCCTTAAACCAGAAGATTTCAACTGTACACAACCATCAAAGGACACAGTGAACAGTTCATCACAGATCATCCGAAACAAGGTCCAAATAAATTTTATATTACCAAAGGGAAGCTATGCAACCATGATCACAAAAGGCATCTTTCATAAATGATCATGTAATTTCTTACAGTTCGCCACAACCCGTCTAATATCCTCTTTTGATGCATGATCAATATGGATACCACCCAACACCGTTACCTTCGTCTGATATTTTCCACAAGCAGCAAGAGCCAAAGGTTGTAAGATCTCTATATCACGATGACCAGATAGACCATACACCTGAACTGGCTGACCGGGTTCACAGATGACCACACCACCAACATGAGATCTCTCACCACCACCAACGATGAGTATCACCTCATCATCTAGTAAATGTTTCTCAAAAAAGACCTTGTATCTTCCTTCACCCACTGTACTTTGAGACATCAAGCTTTTGATATCTCACGATCTCATATTTACTTTTGTCGACATTTGGAGGAATAGTTGCATCAACACCAACTTTTACTGTCAATGTTTTCTTCCCCGGCTCATGTTTCCCCGAGGGGTCAAGTGAACTACCCGGTTGATCCTTTTTAATGACAAGATCTTCATCGGCTTGGAACCGGGTTGCGATAGCCCATTCCACCGCATTAGGATCATAGATATCCACATCCTGATCAACGATGACCACATGTTTCATACTACCATGACCTTTGAACGCTGCCTCAATAGCCTTTTTTGGTTCATCAGGTTGATCCTTCTTTATCTGAACGATACCATGAAGCCAAGAGCCACCACCCATGGTCACCAGCACATTCTTACAGGTTGTCACCTTGCTCACTTGATCATAGATCGTAGGTTCCTTTGGCATCCCCATCAGTGTCTTATGCTCAAGACGACCAGGGATCAACGCTTGATACATCGCATCCTTTCGATGTGTGATACAATCAATGACAAACACTGGTTCCTGCCGTTCGAAATCACGTGTCTCCGTAAGATCCACAAATGGTCCTTCCCTGTCAACATTCTTGGTGAGCCGTCCCTCCAAAACGATTTCCGCATCCTTTGGAACCTCAAGGTCCTTGGTCACACATTTCACAAGAGGTGTATCATCAAGTGCATGAGCGATACTAAACTCATCAACACCAGAGGGAGGACCCAGTGATGCAGCGATCATCACCGCAACAGAGTTACCGATGCAGACCGCCATCTCAAGATCACCATCAAGTTTATCATATGCGGTCCGTGTCTGACGGTTCTTGATCAATCGCGCAGTGAACTTGTTCTTACCAATCTCCATCAATCGATGATATGAAACATTCCGACCAGTATCCGGGTCCTTGATAGTCGCAACCGTTGCTGTTGCATACCTGCCACCATCACCCTTAAGATGATGCAACAGTGGAAGTTTCGAGAGATCAGGATCCTTGATAACGACCTCTTGACAGGGTGCAGAATCAACAATCGGCGGTGTCTTTGGATGTTGCAGAGCGTCAACAAGTTTGAACAACAATTGTTCCTTTGTCGTACCCACCCCTTCAGCGATGATATCCCTATTGGAAGTTATCCCACCGAACACGGGGAAATCAAATCCCTTCACATTTTCAAAAATAACTGGTTGTTCATTGAGCGAATACATGATATTTGCGATCTCATACTCGTGAGATACCTGTTTTGTGATACGCATCAACTTCTGTTGCTCTTCAAGTGATTGTAAGAATCTTCGAAGGTTCATTCGACAACCCCGCCCCGTTTCACACCGATACGGGTCTTTAACGTCTGGAACCCTTCCTTCTCAAGAGCAGTTACCACTTCCTCCTGAAGATTTCTCCCAGGTGTCAACGCGATCATGTTCCCGCCAAGACCCCCGCCAGTGAGCTTCGCACCATATGCTCCTGCATCACGAGCAAGTTTCACCATGAAATCAAGTTCCCTTGATGACACCTCGATCTGTTGCAGTAACTTATGATTCTCATTCATGAGCTTACCAATCTCAACAAGGTCCTCGTCAATGAACGCTCTTTTCGCAAGATACGCAATATTCTCAGCTCTGCTGAATATCTCCTTATATTTATCAGGGTTCTGCTCCCGGCGTTCTTTAACACCAGCAACCGCTGCAGTCGTATTTGCTACCTTGCCAGTGTTCCCAATAACGATCTCAATAGGACTATTCAGAGACATTCGTTCCATAATGTTCGGGTCTTCTTTTTGGAACCAGATCAACCCGCCAAAGGTCGATGCCGTGTTATCGATACCCGATGGCGTCCCGTGATATCCTTTTTCCCCTTCGAATGCAATGTCGTTTATCTGCTCATCAGAAAGATCAAGAGTATAGTATTCTGACAGCGCACGAGCAATAGCAACACAAGATGCAGCACTCGCACCGATACCACTGGCAGCATACAGGCTTCCAGCGAGTTCGATCTGAATACCGTCATCTGCGATATCAAGGTTCATCTTCTCTACGATACGACGGAGTGAATCCTGTTGTTGATCCTTTTTATCCTCCTTATATTGAGGTGTTGCATCACGGTTATCTAACAAATCGATACCAGGGGTTTCAAATGGCCTCACTTTTGCCACGGTATACTTCCCAATCGCTGATACGATCGCGGGGATACCATAGACGACAAAATGTTCGTTAAACAAAATAGCTTTTCCAAAACCTATGCCCTCGCCATTCATATGCATCACAATTCTATTCCAAGACATATAGTGGTGTTCATATTTTTCTTGCGGGGTAATAATCATATGGGTATATCAGATTTATGTTTACTCTTTTCGCATCATTTCCTTCTTTTTTTTATGGAAACACCCTTTTAACGAGCATCAAGAGAAGCTATGAGAAATCTTACAAATCTCTTGATTGAAACATCTTGTCTTTTATACGGGAGATTTTTAACCAATATCCGTATTCAAGGTTGTTCTGATGATTAAGACAAACATCTTAAAACATGCGACAAGAATCGTTCCAATCATAGGTATCATTCTTTTCGGTTATATCATCTACAATATCGGGATTGAAAAGATACTGTTCTCCTTTAAAGAGATATACTGGTACTATTATGCGATCTCATTACTCATTTTTCTTCCGAAACTAGCCCTTTCAACAATAAAATGGAAATACATATGTGACAAACAAAAGATAATAATAAAGAAATTGCAACTCCTTCAATTATTTCTCATAGGTCTTTTCTTTGGATCAGTTACGCCCGGTGGCATTGGATTACATATCCGAATATATTATCTCAAGCAACACTCGAAAGCTAGTTTTGAAAAATGTCTTACGAATTCGTTCATCGATGGTACGTTAACAATCTTATCCGGGGTGTTCTTAGCAACACTTGGAACAACACTATTATTTTCAAAATTTTCAAGGTTCCTTCCGATTATTTTGATATTCTTCATAATATATCTTGCAGTATTTTTGTTTTTTATGGAACGAAGAAGAGGAAGTGGATTTTTTAATTTTATAATCCGTCCTTTGATCCCGAAAAAATACCAAACAAATATTGATAGTTATCTTGATCTCATGTATGAAGATCTACCCAGACTTCGAGATACGATCATACCCTTTCTCTTCGATATAACAATATGGATCATCTCAGCAACACAGGTCTACATCCTTGCTCTCAGCTTCAATATCCCTGTACCGTATGGTGAATTCATCCTGATAAGTATCATCTCTGTAGTAGTTGTCAGCATAATTCCAATATCAATCGGTGGATTAGGAGTAAGAGAAGGGCTCTTTGTGGTAATGCTAGGGGCATATGGGGTTGCTTATGAGGTGGCTTTCGTCCTTTCCCTTGCAGGATTCATTGTCACAGCACTCATGCCGGGGATCATCGGCCTACTTACCTCCATGGCAACAGGTCACCGATATTCCTTAAAGGAAAAACTATAGGATTATCTCTTAGACAGACTAGTAAAATCACTATATTTAAAAAAATCATATCTAAGAGCAGCCCAATCATTGAAATCCCCTTGCCCATTGACCCCATCAGAATACGTGAAAATCGTGAACTTGTAAAGATAGTTCATGGAACTTTTATAATCATTATGTGCGAACCATTGAAGAGTAAATGGTCTGATAACATCGACGTTGTCAATACCTTTGAACACATCCGCAATCAAACCTAGGGTATGACCAAGATGATGAACCAATCCACCAACGATTATCTGCTCACGATCGTATCTTGGGTACTTGTCTTCCAACCATTGTGCTGACACTGCAAAACCATCAAAACTATCCCATCCCATAAAGGGAAAATTAAGATCAGGACAATAATTACAGATAACCCCATAATGAAAGATTCCTTTGCGAGGATTGGTCATATCATTGTGGAGGAAATAGGTCCAATAGAGGTCCTCAAGGGTGTGATACATAACAGAATGGTCACAATGATTTGGTATTGGTTCCCCCCCACCAAGATCACCAATATCGATATGAAGGCTTATATCATGTTCTGCAAAGGAGTCGATAACGGTTTGTAACAACATCCCATCAGGTCTGTTGTTACCTAGATCAGGGCATTCCATCCAGTCGATTTCAAGAAAAACATCCTTCTTAAAAGGATTTGAACCATATGTATCCACATAACATTCTTGCAGATTCGTCAGTGCATCACCATCCGGGTCGAGAGAACCATGATCCTCGGGAACTGCGGGGTCATAACCCCATTTGTTCTCCCACCAGTCTGGTGCTCCATCACCATCACTATCTGTTCCCTCAATAGGCAATAAAGGTGTTTCACCTGGCATTTGATCAAAGGTTGGTTTGGGTATTTGGTCCATCGACACCCCAATATATTGAAATGGTTCTTTTGCCCAAGGTATACAGTGGGTTAGCCATTGTAATCCTTTGATTTTATTGGATAGGGACATACTTGGTTCAAAGGGGCCAAGAGATGTCCCCCACCAATTATTTTTTGCTGAATACATTGCTAAAGGTTCGGCTGAGATGCTATAAAGATAGTTACTGGTAAGATGGGATCGTTGAATCGTACAGCGATTCCCTGGTTCAATATAAAGAGCAGATCTGAGACCATCAGAAAGTATGCAAGACGAAATAACAACATTTTTTGATGCGGATCTCATTGAAATAGCAAAATGAGTATTATTTAAAAATGAACAGTCACTGATGAGTAATCTGTCACTATTTGATATGCTTATTCCATCGCCATTATGATAAAAGAGGCAATCTGAAATTGATGCATCGGATACATTACTAAAAATAAAACCGCCCTTGTTTACACTATTATCTGAGAGATTACAATTCATTATCTGATATGATTGGCCCTCATAGAACATGCCACAGATCCCGTTACCATAAAATGTGGAATTTAATAGGAGAAAATCATAATTTTTGATACCAACAATGGAAATAGCATTATGCGAAAAATCACATCGAGTGATATCCAGATCATTTGCATCCTGTGAGAAAATACCATTGCCATTATGCGTGAAGAAACAATGCTCAATCGATATAACAGTAGACTGGTTGATCGATATCCCATTTTTTGTATGATGAATGATGCAATCCTGGATCGATATGTTATAAGCGGATGACGCAAAAATACCTGAATCCTTCGAATATCCTCCAGAGTGCTGAATGATGAAGCCACTGATATATACATCATTTGAACCTGCAGTGATAACCGTTTTATTATAGAGGCCGTCAATTGTCGGAGAGGAGAGCCCGATAAGAGAAATTGGGAAATCTAAAAAAATATGCTCGAAATACGTTCCATTCTGAACATAGATCCTATCATATGGCTCTGCCAGGGTGATTGCATCGGTAATACATGCAAAAGGATGTTGAGATGAACCATCCCACGGCCCCGCTTCATTTTGTTGGTCAACATACCACTTCTGGTACTGTGTTTCTTCATTGGACACCCTTGAAAAACTTGTATTTTGAAAAAGGGAAGTAGTGAGAAGAATGACGAGTACAAGGTGTATCAAACGTTTTCTTTTCATCTATGCCCCCTAAAATTATATAGTGAATAAAGGAGATTTGATATTATTAAAATTTTTTTATTATAATAACTGTGATAGTTGGTATCGCATTAAGCATAAACATGATTCTTTGATGGCAGACATGTTAGGAAAACTATAGATAACGGATTCCGTTGTGTATGTATGTTATCCATGGATAAACAAACCGTGCGAACAACGATGAAAGCAAAAAGAGACGCAGAACCACAAGATTCAATCATTGAAAAGAGTAAACTCATCGAAAATAAACTAGCCGATCATCCATATTATCAAAATGCAAAGAACATATTATTCTATGTCTCCTATGGGGACGAGGTCATCACCCACGATCTGATAAAGGATGCATTGCAAAACAAAAAGAACGTATTTGTCCCCGTATCAGATACAAAAACAAAAACCCTGCAGGTAGCTCATCTTTCATCTTGGGATGATCTAGCCCCCGGTGCCTATTCGATACTTGAACCACAGAGGGAGAAACAACGGTTCGTCCCGTTTCAGGTTATCAATCTTATTATCGTACCCGGTGTCGCCTTTGATAGGAACGGGAACCGTCTTGGCCACGGAGGCGGTTTTTATGATTGGTTGATATGCAAACTACCAACTGTTCAGACCATTGGCCTTGCGTTCTCATTTCAAATCGTTGATGAAATACCTACTGAGTCCAGTGATCAAAAAGTACGAACGATCATCACTGAAGGCGAGGTCATTGATTGTCTAGGAGATAATTTCCGCTAACCGTCTTTGTTCTATTGCTTTTTTTAATTCCAGTGCGATCCGTTCACCATAACTGATGGAATCACCATACAGATACCCTGAATGTGGTGTGAAACGGGTAAGAGGGCTCCCGGGTATTCTCATAGAGACATCAAAGACCACCATCTCCTCTTTCCCACGGTCCGCAGCGATTGCTCCCTGTAGAGCAAAGGGACCGATGATTCCTGGTGGATATTCCTTTTTTGTTGTCTGTACAAATCGTTCCCCCAGCTCAAATATCTTTTCGATGATGGATTCCTTTGTAGTCGCAGCGATATGGCCGGTCTCTATCATTTTTGGTTCCAGATACTTAAGTACTTCCAGCTGTTCATTTGCAGGAAGTCTGATCAACCCATCCAGGTTCGTCTGTCTTCTTGTATCTGTTCCCATCAGCTCAAGTTCATCATCGATAGCCGAGTAGAAATAATTGAAATTGATCTGAGCGCCAACCACGTATTCCTCGATCACTGCTTTTTCAAGGGCCTCAGGGGTGATACTTTTTTGTTTCAAGAGCTCGTTTGCCTTTGCATGGTAATCCTTCGGATTGGTGGCATAAAAGAATGCTCGTTCATATCCACGGATCGCTTCGTTGACCTTGACAAGGACCAATCGATCAATCTCCTCAGGTGATGAATAGATCTTTGGAAAACGGATACCCGCTTTTTTCAGTAAATAGTATTGATTCTTTGGTACATCCCGTTCCTCAAGTTTCACCATGCCTCTTGTTCCATAGATAGGTATCTTGAAATTATTCTCGATATCATCAAAATCAAAATAGACCCAGAAATAGCGACTATGGACAAAAATGGTGTTTTTCTCCCGTAATTGGTCTTGTACATTTGGTTTTGTTATATCAGCGAATTTGTCAAGGATGATGGTCTCATCGATACATCCTCGTCCGTCATCTCGAGTCTTATAATATTTCGTATATGTTTTCTCTCTGCCTTTTTGACAGACCGCTAGGGTTTTAAAACCATGTTTTTTTGCCCCACGACTGACATCAAGACCGGAATGCCCCCCCAATACACCAATGGTTATATCCTTTGGATCATAGGAATCTACCATATCTTGAATGATGCGACGTTCGATCATATTCTTTCCTCCAAATAATGAAATATCAATGTATACATTTGTGTGTTTCTATTTGAAATGAGGTCGTTTAGAAAGATGATCTGGTAACGGCAGAGGCTCTACGGGGAATCCTTCAAGACATGAATCAACAATCGATGCTAACTCATCAAGAGAGTATTCCTTGTTATCATCACCGATCTCAGATCTTCTGAAGCGTGGTTTGAAGCGTAAGGTCTCTTTTTCATTTTCCCCAACAACGATGATAATGGGGATCCATTCCTTTTCCGCATCCCTGATACGGCGACCTACGCTTTCCTGACGGTCATCGATATCTGCTCTGATATATTGAAATCGTGATTTTTTATGTAGCTGATCAACAAATTGATCACATGTTGAAAGGAACTCATTTGAAACAGGTATGAACCGGATCTGGGTTGGTGAAAGCCACAACGGAAGCATTGCTTTCTCACCCTTATTCATCCTAAGGGCCTCTTTCTCTAAAAGAGCATACATGACCCGTTCGATGGCCCCAGAGGGACTACAATGAAGTATCAAGGGGTGATGTTGCTCTCCATTGGTATCTGTGAATTTGATATCATATCGTTCACCGTTCTCAATATCGATCTGATCGGTACTGAGTGCCGATGCTTTATCAGACATATCGACAAAGTTGAACTCGAATTTCAAAATGAAATAAAAGATACGTTCATCCCACATCTCAATAAGTATGGGCTTACCGAACTTTTTCACAAGGTCCACGATGAATGCTTTGTGCTCATTATAAAAATCTCTTGTTGTCCGTAACGCCATCTCCACATCATTTGTCTCGATACCGATCTTATGCAGAACATCAAGAGAAAGGTCAAAACGAACCTTGAACTCATCCATCGCCATGGTCATATCTGAGACAAGAGCATGGACATCAGGCATGGTAAATGCTCGAAGACGGCGAAGGCCAGTGAGCTCACCCGATTGCTCCCGTCTAAAGGAATACCGTGTCATCTCGTAGATCTTTAACGGAAGATCCTTGTAACTTATGGTGGCATCATGAGCCATAAGGAACTGACCGAAACATGCTGCGAATCGTAGGAAGAAACGTCTCTTGTCACTTTCAATTTGGTACTGTCTTGCGGGGAATCGTTGAAGATATTTGGAAAGGGTTGGATGGTCCATATCATACATGATGGGTGTTTCAACCTCAAGTCCCCCATAGGCAACAACCCTACTTGTCACATATTGTTCTAAAAGTTTCTTAATGAATCTCCCTTTTGGATAGAATCTCATGTTCCCTGCATCTGACGCAGGTTCGTAATCAGCGATCTCTAGTTTCTTCATCAAACCTACATGAGCAGGTTCCTGTTTGACCGCACGTGATTTTTCTTTTTCATAAAAGGAGAATGTTTTAAGGTTCTGATGGTCAGTAAAATTGAAGGTATCGATATCATGAAGGGTGCCATCTTCTGTGAGAATATGCCAGTAGGAGCTGAGTTTTCGTTCTTTTTTCAGTGATTCCGTTTCTTCTACATCCTCACTTTTCCCAGGAACTATCTCACGGGAGAGTTCAGAGAGAGGATGACCTTTACAGGATATCTTGAATGCTTTATACCATCCGAAAGGAGATCGTTTCACAACATATCCTTGTTCTTTCAATGAATGTTCTATTGCGATAAGTATCTCCTGCGCAATGGTTGGTTTTGCAAGATCGGAAGAAAGATGTGCATATGGGTATATCATTATGTTTTGAACATGAAGTTGTTCTGCTGTTTTAATGATCTCTGCGGTTGCATTAGCTGTGGTAACGGTCGGGGATTTTTCATCAACGGTCTCGACAGCAGTAAACACTGTTAGTGCTTCATCGAACCTGTCGGTCTTGTGTGATATCTCTTCAGGTGTCTTAATGGCCTTGTCCTTGACCTCGTATTCAATATAATCGCTGTGAATCAATAAGAGCTTCATAACATCAAACCCTGTCTCGTCCAAAACAAATAACTGTTTTTAAAGATACTGATTAAATAGTTCATGGGGGAGGCGGCGGAGGTGTTAAACACCGTTTCCTTAAAAAAAATTATGAACTCCTTTGCAATCCCATCTCTCCGCCTAATACCCACATACTTTTGATGATATAAGAACATTTCGAAATTTTCATTTTGACGATTAACGGGGTAGATTTTTCCCTAAAAATCAGCTATTCATATCTTATGATAAAATTATTGTGAATAACAAATTATAAATAGTTAACACATGTTAATATATTTTGAATATAGGGGACTTACATATGAAAGGACATTCAATTTTCTTAAAGGGACGTCTAAATATTGTATTAATTTTAGGTATTATCACCTTACTACTTGTTTCATCCACCTCCATTGGAATGAGAACACAAACAAGTACCCTCAACACTGGAGAAATACCGTATGAAGGGACACTACGGATCTACATCGTTGAGCCGATCTCACGATGGAACAACCATGACAACGAACCATACTATTATGGTTTTCTAGACTTCGCATTCAACGATGCTATTTCCATGAACTACCAAGAAACATACACCAACTCAGTCACATGGGACGGTTTTACTGCTGGCTATGGAGACATCCAAGAGAACAACATCATGGTAATTGCAACATTGTTCAATCCAGAGATACACATAGGATATTCATATCCTCCAATGAAATCACCATTCGAAGCGCATTACGTTGATGCATGTACCGCTGCAACACCTGGAAAGTCTGGATCCAACACAGTGGATGAGGAATTTACACACACTGTATTCGTTGAAGAAGCAACAGCACAATATTGTCCGTATTGCCCCGCCATGGCAGATGCATTGAACACCATCTATGAATCTGGAGAATACCCTTTTTATTTCACTGCCTTCGTAACAAAGGACCTGCACGGTAACACATTAAACCAAGTGGCCCTTGATTACCTTTCTGAAGAGTACAACCTCGCCGCATATCCATCAGCATATTTCGATGGTGGATACAAAACACTCGTCGGTGGATATGACAATCCAGACACCTATATAACACGAATCCAAAGAGCAGTGATGGAAGAAACCCACGATGTAGATTTTACAATATCGGTTTCATGGCTTGGTGATGCGAACCTTAAGATCGATGTTAGTATTACAAACAATGAAGAACTTTTCAATGAACCACCCGGAGCACCGACCATCACTGGACCAACATCAGGAAAAATCGGCGAAGAATATTCATACCAGATCTCTGCAGAGGATCCTGATAACAACGATCTTTACTATTACATCGATTGGGGTGATGGTACAGATGTGGAATTATTCGGACCGTATACCCCTGGAAGAACCGCCACTGTAAAACATAATTGGAGTGAAAAAGGTGAATACACCATCCAGGTGATGTCTAGAGATACCTATGATACAAGAAGCGATTGGGTATCACTTGATATATCAATGCATAAGCAAAAAACAAACATGGTCTATGTACAAACCCTATTTGAAAAATATCTAAAGATGATCGGTGGTTTTACAAAATTTTTTTGAACTGAACCGAAAAAAATGATGAATATATGAAGGAAATGAAAAGAACAAGATATCAAATATCTATCCTACTTGTCTTATTTCTATTCATCTCTGGAATCTCTTTGGACACTTTCGCGGTTGAAATATCTGATGCAACAACACAATCAATACAGACAGATATATCAAAATCAAAAGATACCATGGTAAACAGTCCACCAAATCCGCCAGAGAGAACAGGACCCCTATCAGGCACTATCAGCATCTATTACAGTTATAATTTCACCATTACCGGTCCCGAGGAAGATATCATGTTCAACCTAGAGGTAAATTGGGGAGATGGAACACAATCAATTGATTGTGGATGCGATAAATCCTGGCAAAACGGTAGGGTTGTAACCGCATCACATAGATGGAAAAAAACAAAATTCATATGGCATAACAGCAAGAGTCTCTAATCCCTCAGGACAATATAGTACTTGGTCAGAACCATTGATTGTAAGTATGCCAAAGCAAAAGAGATCATCTCCCTTTGAAAGACTGACCAACATTTTCCAAGATTTCTCTATGATGACAAAAATAAGTTCATTAATGAAAAATATGCAATAAAAAAAATACGAAGGGAGGTTACTCCCTTATGTATTCTTTTAAAGTAATTTTTTATAAGATGCTGCATCATGTAGACTGCTAAGTTCATCAGCATTTTCTATCTTAATTTCTACAAGCCACCCATCATCATACGGACTTTTATTTATTATCTCTGGAGCATCTAACAGTTTTTCATTCACCTTTGTAACAGTTCCAGTAATCGGCGCATAAATTTCTGAGACAGATTTCACCGATTCAACAACACAAAGCTCGTCGTCTTTTTTTATCTTCTTTCCAACTTCCGGAAGCTCAGCAAAGACAATATCAGTTAACTCCGATTGCGCATGATCGGTGATACCAATAGTTGCATGGTCCCCCTTCACCTTGACCCACTCGTGGGTATCTGTATATTTTAAATCATCACGTATTTCGTCACCCATAATTATCAAAACCTTGTATTTACCATGTTTTTTTAAATATTTGCAAACTCTTTTAAAGATACATCGATAGTATCATGGTATTCAATTTTCAAATATTCTTGATTAAATTTTTTTATATAACTTTTAATAGTATCCTGCAAATTAGGATTGTAGGATAGGGGTTAGCTTTGGAGGAGATACATCAACTACAAACAAAAAGAAAACAAACACCGACAATAGACCACTGTTTGGAAAATATTAACTCGGATAATATTCTAAAGGATTCGCATCTTAAATACAAAATCATCGCGGATTTCACTTGTGATATAGAGGTCTGTAGGGATAAAACTGGTGGGGTGGTATATATCAGCCCTGCTTTTGAACAGATAACCGGATACCTTTGCAGCGATTATGTATCAGGCAAGATCAAGCCATTGGACATAGTACATCCGGATGATAAACATATTTTTGAAAAATATCTCTCCAAAATACTAACAAATGAGGACATGGTAAATCTTGAATACAGATGCTTGACAAAAAAGGGTGACATCATCTATCTTCAATTGAACTCACAACCAATAGTGGATTCAGATGGTTTATTCTTAGGCCGTCGAACAAGTATCAGGGATATAACCCGCAGAAAAAAAATGGAACAGGAGCTGATCCGATCCAATGAGAAGTATAGTAATCTAGTCAACAACATTGGTGTTGGCATCCTTGTTATCGATAGATCCTATCAAATTCATTACTCAAATCCACAGATCTTAGAATGGTTCCCCTATATTAAAAACATGAAAAATCCATCATGTAAGCTCCTTTTTGAGAATAGAGCGGAAAACAATGTTTGCGAAAAATGTCCAACCAAACAGGTTTTTGCTGATGGCACCGTCCATCAGTCATTTTTGACAGTAGAAAAAGATTCGTCTGTACGCTCATATAAGGTTATATCAACACCATTGAAGGATGATGAAGGAAATATAACATCAACCGTTGAGATAATTGAGGACATCACCCTTGAGAAACAGCATGAAAACGAGATCATCAGCTCAAAGAATCAATTACAAGAGGTCATCGATAACATTTCAGAACTTATAATAGGTTTCAATCTAGACAAAAAAGTGTACATGTGCAATAGGAAAACAGAGATCCTGTCAGGGTGCAAGAAATCAAGTATGGTGGGTCGGCATGTTAGGAACATCTCATTTTTTGAAAATTCCGCGTTGTTAGAGGAAGCTTTAGAGAGGATACAAGCAGGGAAACCAATTCCCAAGGAAAATTTGATCCTCGTATCAAAATCAGGCAAAAGACGGATAATAAAACCAACGTTTTCACAGGTCAAAGAAGAGGAACTTAAAGGGATATTGCTCTTTGGTAAAGATATCACGGAGGAAACCGAGAAAAGACAACTGATACCTGGTAGAACGTATCTTATAATCGATCAAAAAAATGAATTTGCCTTCAATATGTTGCATCAGCTTTCAAAAGATGCTGATAAGATATTGATCATAACAAGGTTCGAACCGGACAATATTTTCTCGGAATATCCACAGGAAAACATCGAAATCATTCAACTTCTACACGATTTTTCACAGATAGAATCTAATGAACAGCAACTAAACAATCTGTTGGAAAAGATTACCAAGTTCTCAACATCTGTAAAATCAGGTTTTATCCTATTTGATAGACTAGATTACCTTATCTATCGCTTTTCATTTGACCAGGCGCTTCATTTCATCTACAACATCAATGATGTTATTTCCCGATCACCTGTTAATCTATTCATTCGATTGAATCCATTGATCTTTACGGACAAAGAGCTTGCCGCATTCAAAGAAGAATGTACTCTGCTTCCCTCCCAGGATATCAAACAAGTTGCGATTGAAGAACCATTACACAAGATTTTACAGTACCTGTATGTAAATCAGCAGCTTAACTCGGTGGTCACATTTAAAAATATAAAAGATGAGTTCTCAATCGTTGATGTAACCGTCCAAAAACGATTATACACCTTACAAGAAAAGAATCTTATACAAATCAAAAGAAAGGGTAGAACCAAGATTGTTACACTCTCAGAGAAAGGAAGGCAACTCATATTAAAAAGACAACACAGGTAACAGTATATCTATGATTCCTGCCTTGAAAAATATTCAATAATAAAGGTTTATTAAAGGCATTATAAAGATTTTTTAAAGATTAGTATTTAAAATATAAATTATTCTTATATATGCGTTAGGAAGTGGGATGATATTGCGCAACTATTCGAAAACTCCAAAGTGGCAATAGTGGTGGATGTATTATCTCATCCATTTTTTCATCCTTTTCTTCCTATTACAAAATCAATAGCATTTCATAAAAAAGTAATTTATTGATTGAAGGAGAGAGGAATGAAAAATTTCATTTCAAAGAAAAAAAACGCTGTTGGAAGGAATATACAATCTAACACAAGAGAGATATCACTAAAAATAAAGGTAATAAGTCTGTTTTTAGCGATGATCCTCATCCCGCTTGGCATCGTTGGAACGCTCGCCTACTACAGTGCAACAACATCAATTTCAGAGCAGATCAATTTCCAATCCACAGCATTGGAAAACGAAGCAGAAGCGAAATTCGAAGTGATACAAGAAATGAAAAAATTTCAAATCGCGGAATTGATCAAAGGAATCCAAAGTGAAATCAAAGGTGCTCTTAAAAGTATGGATGAGAATACTCAACAGGTGGACGAAGGATGTGCAGGTGTTGAAGACGCTGTAGGATTATTTGAAGAACTACCAACAATTGTTGATGCAGTGAACAAAGCAGCAAGTGAAGTTTCCTCAGTTGCTCAAGAAAATGCTGCTGGTAGCGAGGAAGCAGCATCAGCCATGCAACAGGTAACAAGCAGTTCCCAAAAATTTAGTGAATTAGCAGAACAGATGGGTCATCTCGTATCACAATTTAAGATCGATGATGGGGCCAATCTTTCAAAAACGCATCAATCAAGTGATCAGAAAGAACCATACCATCCGTTTTCTTCATCACAAAAAACAGCAGATGAAAAACAAAAACAATATCAGTATGAATTAGATATTGAAAACACGTCAGAATATAATGAGGATGAGGTGGAAAAATAATGCCAGTTGGATTAGATAAAGAACATATAAAAGATGCTAGCGCCTCTGAAGACCGTCAGCTTGTCATCTTTAAGATAGCTGGAGAGGAATTTGGTGTAGATATTAACGAGGTCAAAGAGATCATACGGTGGGAAGAGGTCACCCGGATCCCGAACACAGAAAGTTACATCAAAGGGGTCATCAACCTCCGAGGAAGTATCGTCGTCGTCAATGATCTCGCAATGAAACTCGGGCTACCAAGTAAAACTGTTGATGATGACACGCGTATTCTTGTTGTTGAGGTGAATGGTAATATTATTGGCATGGTGGTTGATAGCGCAACGGAGGTTCTTTATCTTGAAGGAAAGGAT
>CAYPIF010000088.1:0-6657 GCA_964410735.1 uncultured Thermoplasmatales archaeon | reverse complement strand
TTCCAAGGTATTTTGTACTAATTCCTTCATGTACCTGACCTTGTCGATACAAATAGTTATCATCTCACTGATTTTTTCATCCGTGCATTTTTTCTGAACAATTGGTAATAAGGTATGTAACGGAGTTATTGGTGTTTTGAGATCATGACCAAGTTGATGAATGAAAGCGTTCTTTTGTTCTAGCAACTTCTCAATCTTCTCTGTACGCTCTTCAACCTTAGCTTCAAGATTTCTATTAAGATCAAGAAGTTGTTCTCTAGCAACATTTAACTCTTCATTTAACGCTTGCGTTTCCTCCATCGCCGTTGTCAATTCCTCGTTTTTATCAAGGACTTCTTTTTTCACCATTTCCAGAGTCTTATTTGTCTCCTGCATATCCTCCATGATGCTAAGGGTCGCAAGTTCAGTATTTCTAAGTTCTTGTATCTTTATTTCCTTATCATTTTGAGCAGAAACAATATCAGTAATATCCCTTGAGACAACAATGAGATTTTTATCCTCGTTATCCGCCTTAACAGGTATATACATGTTAAAAAGTGATTTGTTATTTCTTTGATCTTGATTTGTTTGAATAGTGCCTGAATTTAACGCTTTTCGAGCAAAATCTGTTCTTTCAACATCGATTTCTGGAGGTAACAACTGATGCATATTTTTTCCAATCATTTCTTCCCTTGTGACACCAAAATTAGCAGCCATAGATGTATTCACATCCAAAATTTTTCCATCCTCCGATAGTAACGCAATAGCATCTGGTATACTATTGAAAAGCTGCTTATAACGTTCCTCGGCTGATTTAAGTTTCTGCTCAAGAGAGAAATAGGAGCTAACTCCATCTTCCGATTTTGAACTATCTTTTTTAATGAATATAAACGTAAGGAAAACATAACTTATTAAAAAACTAAATGCTGAAAGATATCCATAATCAAATGAAAATCCTACACCAGATATAACGCCCCCTACAAGAAAGAAGAAAAAATAGAGATTATCAATTTCCCTTGTTTTATAATAACTATACAGTACGACGACCAATACTTCTGAAGAAATAACCTGCCGTACAATCATAGGAAATACTTGGAATTTATATGGGGAAAATACAAGCCCTACAAAGAATGCTGTCAGAACAAGAAATGGATAGAATACTTTATCATAATTCTTAATTTTAAAAAATCGTTCATGTGTCGCAATGAATATTGCAAAGAGAATGGGCAATGACGTTAATGTAAATATATTATACCAAAGTACAGACACATTTTGAAGGTCAAATGGTATAATCCCTAAAAAAAGTCCGATATATGAAATCGAAGGAGCAAGTAAGGCAATCGAAAAGG
This sequence comes from uncultured Thermoplasmatales archaeon, assembly GCA_964410735.1. Taxonomy (GTDB): domain Archaea; phylum Thermoplasmatota; class E2; order DHVEG-1; family DHVEG-1; genus EX4572-165. The sequence continues at coordinate 5,329 of CAYPIF010000088.1, read as the reverse complement.
TAAGTTTTCGTTTATTATGATCCTTTAGATAGAGGTATACAAGGTAAATCGCTATTGACACAACATAAATAAAAACAGCTAGCCAATGATGCTGAAACTCAAACAAGTTTTTCTTCACTCTCCATTGTTCGTTCGTCTTGCAATTGTTTCACCTGATTCTTTAATTCAATGATCCGTAATTCTCGACCGACAACAGCCCGTTTAAAGCTCTCAAGTTCCTCAATCTTCTGCTGAAGTTCCTCAGTTCGCTCAGCAACAGTTCCTTCAAGGTTTTCAGTATGATTTTTAAGACTTGCAACCATCGTATTAAAAGAGCTTGAAAGACTTCCGATTTCATCACCCGTATTGATATCAGGACGAATGGTGAAATTTCCCTTTGTCACCTGTTTTGCATATTGGTCAAGCTCCTTTATTGGCTTGGAAATCTTACGAGAGTAGAAAACGGCGATAAAAAGAAAGATGATTGAAAGGGAGCTAATCACAAGTATTAATGATATCTCCAATAAAGTGATAGTTTCATATGCCTCAGATTCATCCATCTCCGCAAGAAGGGCCCAACCCATCCCTGAGATATAAACGTGAGAACCTATTCGGCTTTCCCCTCTGAAATCCTCAAAAATTGTGACTTCATCATGTTTTGTTTCTATTTCAGATTCGGACATAAATTCATGGAGCATACAGTTCTGAAAATTTATCGTTTCAATTTTTTGCTTTAGGATGATATGCTCTAGATTATATGTAAAATTATAGAAGCGGGATGGCGAGATCATATAACCTGACTTATTTACTAAGAAAACTTCCCCTGTTTCACCCAAACCAGTAATATCATCTACTATATCATATAATGAATCAACTGAAAATCTGACAAGAATCACACCTATCGATTCATTTCCATCCTTGATGGGTGAAGAGATACCATAAACTGGTACATCGCCACCCTCACAAGGATAGTGAATATCAAGAATGAATGTTTGATTCAAACCTTTAATGAAAAGTTCGTCATCCTTCTTATTTTTATGAAGGACATCTTTATTTGTACTTGCAATAATGTCGCCATTTCTATTAAGTATATTTATCACTAGTACATCCTCATTCATCATCTTCTTCTGATATATTGTATCATTTGCTTCATCAAACCTTTGTTCATATGATGAAGAATTTTTATCTGCTTTTAGCAAACGATTTAGTCTCTCAATACCCGCAAAATCTTCAACTGTCTGTTTTTTTTCAAATAAAAATGTTACAAGATGATTTGCTCTTGATTGAGCAAGGGAAATCATATCATTATTAATTTCCTCCTTAATATTTTCAGTCGCAACAATATTTGTCGTAACAATCGAAGCAAAACCTATACAAAAAATAAATACAACAAACATCGCAGCGATTTTTTTCTGAACGCTGAAGGACATAGGTTGTATGAAAGAGTGTCTGAAAACTGAGAAGGCTATAACAATTGCTGTCACCGTTGAAAGTGATGAGGTGACTGGCATGATATCAAAGGGAATCAATGGCGATAATACTTGAGTTATAATCCCCCCAATAAGAGGCACACCAATGGCAATAATCAAAAACAGTGTCTGTCTTTTAATTTTTTCTAAGTTCGTTTTTCTAAAAAGATTGACCGCCATGAAAAAACTAAATAAGGTTAGTATAGCAACAAATCCACTAAGAAGATGATAAAGTGGACCATATATCTCAGAATAACCCCAATAAAATTTTTGCATCGTTGCTGTTAGAAGATTTGTGGTGAATTCAATGTAGATTATGATCAAACCTGAGATATATAGAAACAGCATTAGTATTTTTTTAAACGCGAATTTATTTTTTGAATATACAAGAATAAAATGAAAGAGAAAAAGCGCTGTTAACACAGCTCCAAGCGTCGAAATCCTTTTCCAAAAGAACGCGTCTAATACAGAATTTGATATGAATTGGAGATAGGTTCCTAAACTCCATAAGGCAAGCGAAGATGAAAATAATCCAAAAAGACGGTTGAGATTATTCTTTGGATTAATATAGAATACGTAAAATCCTACGCTAAGATTTGCAAGTACTGCAGCCAAGGGTAGCAACGAATAAAGATTCACTTTTGTTCACCAATATATTTTTTTATTCATTTAATTCGATAAATTACCTTCATTATCATCTTTTCCTTTCCAATGTTCTGATTTTCTCTTTTAGCTCACGCATCCTAAGTTCGCGACCTACAGTCACTTTTTTCCAACGTTCAAGTTCATCGATCTTTTCTTTTAACTCCCCTTCAAACCGTAGCCTTTTCATCACAATGGCAATCTGGTTTGTAACCGATCGTATCAAATCTAAATCTGAATCGTCGAAAACAGCACGTTCCTTCCTGGAAACATTTAATGCACCTGCTACTCTTCCATCGACATCAATTGGCATGCTAACAATTGAGTTACAACCTGATATTTTCGATTTTTCAGGATAATTCTCTCGATAATTTTCAATAACAACCGGCTCATTATGTTTAAATAATCTAACATATGTTGGATTTTCATTGATATCAACAGTCTGTATCATTTTCAAAAATTCGGTAGGTATATCTTTAGAACAAACAATTGATGCTGTTTTACCGCTTTTATCAACGAGATAGATCCCTCCAGCATCAAAATTAAGTTTATCAATAACCATGCCAAGAATATTTTCAAAATATTTTGAAAGACCCTGAGTAGCAATCCCTTCCGAAATTATCTTGTTCAGAAGGGTGGTTTTGGCCATTTGTTCAGTAACTTCACCTTCAGCCTTTTTCCTATCAGTTATATCAACCATAACGGTAAGAAAATTTTTCCCCATCTGCGTATCGATGATTTCCCCTGAGAAGACACCATCAAGGATTGTACCATCCTTACATTTTACCTTCAACTCAATATCTTTTATAAATCCATATTTTTTTAATTTATCAGCAATCTCAATTTGTTTTTCCTTTTGCACAAATATATCCAGTTCAGATGCAGTTTTACCAAGAATCTCATCTCTTGAGTAACCTAATTTTTCAAGAAAAGCTGAATTCACTTCTACAAACTCTCTGCCCGGTATTGAGCTTAACGCCATCAACGCTGGATTGCCGTCAAAGAGTTTATGGAACTTTTCCAACGCAGCATGTTCCTCAGAAAGATCCTTTGAAATACCAAAGATGGACTCTCTCCCATCCCATTTCCCAAACCAAACCCTTGTCTCAACTGGTAGGTATGTCCCATCTTTTTTCTGTAATGGCAACGGACAAGAACTTCTCCTCCCGGCAAACATATCAGCAAATATCTGCTCTGCCTCTTGTCGTTTTTCCGCTGGGTGAACATCAAGAACATGCATCTTATTTAATTCATTAGCAGAATACCCTAGTTTTCGTTTTACTGCACCGTTTGTAAAAAAAATCTCTCCTTTTTGATTCCCAATAAATATGAGATCATCTATGGTCTCAAAGAACGTACGAAAGTTACTTTCGCTTGTGGCAAGTGCCGCCTCAATCTTTTTCCTTTCACTGATATCTGAAAATATTCCTTCTACTCCAGCAATAGTTCCTGAATCGTCATAATAAAAAGAACTGCTGGTGATTACAGTGACTGTAGAACCATCTTTTCGACGAAGCTCGACCTCATAATTAGTGATTTTTCCGTTATTCTTTTTTAATTCATTAAGGAACTTCTCTCGTTCTCCCGGTTGGGCATAAAAATTATTTGAGATATTAAGCCCGATTATCTCATCTAATGAGTCATAGCCGAATACTTTCAATGCAGACGGGCTAATCATATCGAGGTCCCCCTCAATATTTGCACGATAATATACATCCTGCATGTTATCAATAATAGATCGGTATTTTTTCTCACTTCTTTGCAATAACTCCTCGGATGTGATACGTTCAATGGAGCGCGATATAATCTCTCCAACAAGCCTTAAAACACTGTGATCATCAACATTCCACTCCCTCTTATTTTGAACAGAATCAAAACCAATGAAGCCCATCACCTTTCCACTAGAGATCATTGGAACAACAATGACAGATTGAATACCTTGTGATTTAAAATGCTGATATTCAAGGTTTGCCTCGGCAGGTAAATCATCAATATGTTCTATTTGAAAAACTTCACCGTTTCGTATCTTTTTTGAAAAATATGGCATTGCCTCATCGATGGATATATTTTTAAGATTATCAATCTCGGGGAGGATACCAGATGCACACCATTCATTGGTATTGGTCATATAGCTACTAGTATCATCAAACATGAACACATATGCCCTATCCGCATCTGTGAATTGACCTATTGATGCTAAAGTACTGTCAATAATCTCATCTTTGTTATCAGATTTAAGATTTACAAATTTAGATGAAATTTTGCTAACAAGGTGCTCAAATTCCAAACGATTCTTTAGAGCACCCTCGGCTTTTTTCTGATCAGTGATATCTTCAGCGGAACAGACCACATATTCCACGTTTCCCTGTTCATCAAATTTTGGGTTTTTAAAAATCCTAATAAGTCTTTGTTCCCCTGAGACATGAGGAACCCATTCTTCCGATATTATCGCTGTTTTCTCTCTAAAAACCTTGCTGTTACCCTCCTTGCACACCTCAACAACATCTTTAGGATAAACATCATACATGTTTTTAAAGGTCAAATCTTCCTTTTTGACACCGTTAAATTCTGCATGGGCTTTGTTAACCTGCCCATAGGTATGCTCATCAGTTAAGAACCATACCTGTGTCTGGATATTATCTAGAAGTATCCTTTGACTCTCTGAATAATCGCGTAATAATTTTTCATTTTGTTGAATCTTTTCTATTGCTTTAACCTGGTCGGATTTCAATGATATGACTTTTACAGCATCGATGAGTATTTGTATTTCATCATCGGTAAATTTCTTTGAATAGGAATACGTATTAACATTTAGATAACCCCAGGGATTATTAATATTACCAAATGGAACAATGAGTGATGATTTCGTCCCATACTTCTTTAGTATAGGACCAATTATTGGTTTTGCAAATGCGGGCACATCATCAATGGAGAATGAATAGAAAGGCTTTCCAAAGACCCGTTTGAACACATGAAAAGGTACCTTTTCACCAAGTCCTGTATCGGTGCCATCTTTTCTCCATTGGATCTCACAAATAAGATTTTTCTTTTCTTCATCTAATCTCATAAAAGTCGCATTTTCTGCATCGAGAAATGGGCCCACGATATCGACAAGGGATTGGATCATATCTTGTTCATTTTGATGGGTTGCCGCTATCTCCCATATTTTTGCACGTATGTTCTCAAAATTATTTTTTTCAACTAGATACAGCTGATATTTCTTTTGATCGGTCATATCT
>CAYPIF010000087.1:0-7479 GCA_964410735.1 uncultured Thermoplasmatales archaeon | reverse complement strand
GTGTTCCATTTCAAAAGTACGAATTGAACGAATGATCAGGTTTCTATGGTTGATGATAATTCGGTTTTTAGCAAAATCAAAGTTGCGGAAAGTAGGTTAAAACGTAATATTATAATAAAAAAACCGTATGCCTATAGCATACTAGAACCAGGTTGAATTGAAACATGATGAAAATGGATTTTCACATTCATTCACAATATTCAGACGATGCGATAGGATCTCCAAAGGAAATCGTTCAATATGTGAAAAAAAGAGGCTTACAGGGAATGGCCATAACAGATCATAATACTATCAAAGGAGGTCTTGCCGCACAAAAATTCTCATCAGACTCCTTTCTCATCATCCCCGGTATAGAGATCTCCACAAGTGATGGGCATCTTCTTGCACTGAACATGACACAGGACATACCAAGGAATCTTCCATTAAAGGAGACCGTTGAGCATATACTAGACAAAGGTGGAACACCGGTCATTCCCCACATATATCGTACCATGTCTGGAGTAAAAGAAGAAAAGCTTAAATCAGTGAAAAATGAGATTAAGGCCTTAGAAGTATATAATGGCTGTAGTCAACCAAAGACAAACCTGAAAACAGCAAATCTTGCAAAGAGATACTCCCTTGGGGGCACAGGAGGAAGTGATTCCCATGATCCTCGATATGCTGGTTATTCATACACATTGATAGATACCACTGATCTTAGTATTGACACAGTGATGACAGAAATCGAAAAGAAAAGAACATGGGGCGAAGGACAAACCGTGCCCCTTTCATACCGTCGTGACCGAATGGTCAATTCATTAAAACAATTCTTTCAAAGAGGATTCAAGAGAATTTAGCATCATAGATGCCACTATCGATCTCTTTTTGAACTTCTACTGGCCTCTTACCCTCAACACGAACACCAATGGAAACACAGGTGCCAACGACCTCTTTCGTTTTCTCCTTTAAGGTCTTTCCAAGAAGATTTCCCTGCTTCATTCGAGCCACCTTGATCGCTTGATCAATGGTAATGTTCCCGATCTTATGTGTTGATGGTACACCGGATCCTTTCTCGACACCAAGCTCATTAAGAATTAATGAAGCTGCTGGTGGGGTACCTATTTCTATATCAAATGATTTCGATTTCGTATCAACAATGATCTTCACAGGGACTTTCATACCTGCGAAATCCTTTGTTTTTGTGTTAATCGCATTAATGATCTCCATAATGTTTACGCCAAGTGGTCCAAGCGCAGGACCTAATGGTGGGCCAGCGGATGCTTTACCCCCGTCCACTAATGCCTCTACTGTCTCTGCCATTTTCGTCTATTCCTCCTGTTTTTCTTCATCTTTGTGTTTTATCACTCGTACCTGTTCTCCACGTACAGTGATTGGAATGGGAACCACTGATTCAAATAGTTCCACTGTAATCTCCTCTTTGGTATCATCTATATGGGTAACCTTAGCGGTTTCTCCCCTGAATGGACCTGCAACCATCTCAACGACGTCCCCTTCTGCGATTTTTGCAACAGCAGATGTAGGCACAAGGAAATGTTCGATCTGTTCTATAGGGATATCACCATCAAGTACCGTTCTCGCATATGATATCGTTTTAATTACATCCTTTAACCGTTCACGATCATATCCTTCGACAAAGACATATCCACGTAGTTCTGGTGTGACTAGGATAGCTGGAAACTCAAGTTCAGATTTCTGAGCTCTACTGTTCAAAAGATCAGCAGTATTTTGCTCTTTTCCAACCTGTGTTTTAATGGAAAAAATCTTGGTCTCTGGTTCATTTGCTGCATCATCTGATGATACCATAGTATATTCTCCTTACATTAATCCTAACATTTCGCCGATCCAGGGCGCAACCTGAGTTGCAAGTAAATATATGACGAAACCAATTCCACCGACAAGAAGAATACCTGCTCCAGTGACCTTTGATGTCTTTGCAAATTCATCATTTGTTGGTTTTCGAGCCATTTTCAGAACTCGACCATATTTACCTTTGCCGATACGTTTTTGGCGGGCTTCTAAATCATGCTGCAAATCCCATGCTTTATCTTTTATCGTCTTATGTTCATTGTTTTCCTTCACGGGTTTACACCTCCCGTATGGGTACATAGTCAAATAACAAGCTATATATAAAGAATTTGGAGGTTTTTCATGGCATCCTATACATCAGTGAGGCATACCCTCTCCTCAAATACTAAGATGAAGCAGTTCCAACCAACAACAACAGTAGTTAAAAAATGTTTTCCAAAAACAGATATATTCCAACCATCGTTCTCGTCAAATGGGCAAGAGAAGAATAAATTAAGATGTTGCAAAAAAAATGAGGAAATGATGGCTTAGGCCACCAGATCGATACCCATTTCCTGATTTTCAAACCGTCGTCTTGATGGCCCAAATATCTGTTTTGATTTCACACCCGTGATGACAAGCATGGCACGGATGCTCTTTTTCAGACTTGGATCAACGGTAGTACCCCAGATGATACGAGCATTTGGATCAACACGTGAATAAATCTCTTCAACAACACGTTCGGCCTCACTAATGGTCATATCCTCTCCACCCGTGACATTCACAAGTGCACCTGATGCCTCAGAGATATCGACCTCGAGTAAGGGTGAGTTCAATGCTTCAACAACAGCATTCACTGCCTTGTTCTCACCTTCTGCTTCACCAAGACCGATCATTGCTACTCCACCACGTTTCATGACCGTTTTCAAATCCGCGAAATCAAGGTTCACAAGACCAGGTTTCGTAATCATCTCAGTGATACCTTTTATCGAACGCATAAGAACCTCATCAGCAACCCTAAATGCTGCATTGAGTGAAAGATTTGGAACAACATCCAGAAGCTTATCATTTGGAATAACGATAACCGTGTCACATATTTCACGTAACCGTTTCAACCCTGATTCAGCATTCTCCATCCTAATAAGACCTTCAACACTGAACGGAAGTGTAACAACACCAATCGTTAAGGCACCCGCTTCTTTAGCAAGCTGAGCAACAACTGGAGCTGACCCGGTCCCGGTTCCGCCACCTAGACCACAGGTGACAAAGACCATATCTGCATGACCAACCGACTCACGGATATCCGGCTCACTTTCCTTGGCTGCCTCTTCGCCAATTTTTGGAATTGAGCCTGCACCAAGTCCTCTTGTAAGATGCCGACCGATCAATATCTTCCTTGGAGACGGTGATCTCAAAAGATGCTGTGCATCCGTATTCACAGAGATAAGATCTGTTCCACTGATACCTCCATCAAGGCATCTTGATATCGTATTGGTTCCTGCCCCACCACAACCAACAACCTTGATTGTTGTTGTAAGACTCGCTAAGACCTCTTCTAATTCCCGGTCTATTGCACTCCTCGCATGAGAGGAATCCTCTTCAAATGTTTTGTGAGAGGAAGAATCATACTGATGATCATGTTGCTTACTTTGAGTGGCTTTTTGATTTTTTTTATTTTGCTCTTGAGCTACAACTTCTTCTACAAGTTTTCTCATCTAAATCACCATACCATCCCGACGATAATTTGGATGTAAATCGAATTTTTATATTGTTCCCGCTGTAAATGTAAAGTGATTGGGATTATTAAATATTTCCTTAACAAATCCCAGAGATTTCATGGGCAACAATGAATACATGTTTATGACATGGTTTCAATGAAGTTCCAGGGAGAAATCCTTATTTGTTATTGAATGGGTCAGATACCCTAATGAGATCCTATCAGCAAATGATGCATATTGTTCGATGTTATCTGGTGTGATACCACCAGAAAGCTCGATGAGGATGTTTGGGTTCTTTTCCCGGATTTTTTGGCTCGTTTTTTGCCCGGCTTCAGGGGTGAAATTATCGAGCATTATAACATCTATGTTATAAGATGCGGCGATGAGTGCGTCGTGTTCATTTTCGACCTCGATTTCAACGACGACGTTTGGTTTGTTTTTTTCAATTCTTTTTAAAGCTTCGGAGATCGATGTAACATATTTGAGATGATTATCCTTTATCATTATTGCATCAAAAAGACCATATCGGTGTGGTTCACCACCACCTATTTGTACTGCTTTTTTCTCATATACTCTGAAACCCGGCGTCGTTTTTCTAGTGGCCGCAATGGTCACATCGGGGTTTATTCTCTTACACCGTTGCACAAGGTCGTATGTCGTTGTTGCAATTCCGCTCATCCGTCCAAGAAAATTCAGCGATAATCGTTCCGCTTTTAAAATCGATTTAAGAGGACCATGGACCGTTGCAATATTTGTTTTTGGTTCTACAATCTCACCATCTTTGCTAAGCCCTCTAAACTCTGCACCACAACGAGCGAAAACTGTTTTAGCTTCTTGAAGACCTGCAACGATGCAGCGTTGTTTTGCAATGATATCCCCAGCCCCTTCTTCATCGATGAAAAGTGCATCTGATGTGATATCACCTTTTTGATCAAGGTCTTCCAACAGGAAACGGTTGATGTCATCCATAGCAATAGTTTTTATACACAACCTAAGTTTTAAGGTTTCGGTTTTCTCATGAAGTTAGGTATCATTGGTTGCGGAGCAATAGGCAGTGATGTTGCCAAAGCAGCAGACACGTTCGATGAAATATCGGAGATGTACCTTTTTGATAAAGAGCCAAAGAATGAGAAACAGTTATGCAGTGAACTAAAAAAGGGCCATTGCGTAGGTGTTGAAGAACTGATAGAAAACTCAGATATCGTCTTTGAAGCAGCATCACAAGAAGCAGTGAGACAGTACGCACAGAACGCCCTTACAAAAGGAAAAGACCTGATACTGATGAGTATCGGAAGCTTGTTCGATGATACGCTTAGGGAAGACCTCACCGAAATTGCTAGAGAACACAAGTGTAAGATATATCTCCCCTCTGGTGCGGTCTGCGGTATAGACGGCATCCTTTCTGCAAGCCTCGACCGTATAGATAAGGTTACGCTAGTTACAACGAAACCACCAAGTTCTTTGGGAAAAAAGATTGAGAAAAGAACTGTCCTCTTTCATGGATCTGCACGAGATGCAGTGAAAAAATTCCCTAAAAATATCAATGTAGCTGCTAATCTTTCAATTGCAGGAATCGGTTTTGATAAAACCATTGTTGAAATCGTTGCTGACCCTGTCGCAACAAGGAATAGTCATAAGATACTTGCCCATGGGGGATTCGGAAGACTCCGAGCAGAGGTAGAGAATATGCCCAACCCAAACAACCCTGGTTCCAGCTATCTAGCATCCCTTTCTGCTATTGCAACCTTGAAAAAGATACTGAACCCTATCCAAATCGGTGCATAATTAGCGAAAAGTGCGGCAAACTATTTTGAGCAGAAATGTATCCTGTTTTTGCATTTATTTCATAATAAAATAATCGAAGGATGTCTAAGTAATAGGAGTTAATATGCCAGATATAATGCAATTTGAAATCAAAAAAAGGGATGCAGCAGGTCGTATCTGTAGATTAAAAACAAGACATGGATCTGTGACAACACCAACCCTCCTCCCAGTGATCAATCCAAATAAGATGATAATTACCCCAAATGAGATGAAAAGTCTTTTTGGAACTGAGATGGTCATCACAAATTCATATATCATCCGGAAATACGAGGATTTGAGAACTCGTGCTCTTTCAGAAGGCGTGCATAAGCTCATTGATTTTGATGGACCAATTATGACAGATTCAGGTACTTTTCAATCATATATGTATGGTGATATCGATGTGGACCCGTTGGATATCGTTTCGTTTCAGCGTGACATCGGCGTTGATGTGGGGACAATCCTTGATATTTTTGGTACACCGGATCAAACAAGGGATGAAGCAACGGACGCAATAAAGGAAACGGTGAAGCGAGCGAAACAAAGTGTCCCCTTAAAAGAGGAAATGCTTCTCGCCTGTCCTGTCCAAGGTTCAGTATACCCGGATCTACGTAATATCTGTGCAAAGGAACTTGGAAATCTTGACGCGGATTTCCATCCTATCGGTGGTGTGGTCCCTCTAATGGAACAACAAAGATATGGTGATCTGACAAAGGTCATTCTTGCTTCAAAAAAAGGATTGCCAGTCGAGAGACCAGTGCATTTATTCGGAGCGGGACATCCTCTTGTATTTCCACTTGCAGTTGCATTAGGATGCGATATCTTTGATTCTTCTGCATATATTAAATATGCATTAGAAGATCGTATGATATTTCCCGGTGGAACAGCACATTTGAATGATATTGAAGAACTTCCCTGCCGGTGCCCTGTTTGTTCAAAGTATACTGCTTCTGAATTAAAAAACATTGAAAAAACCAAGAGAATTCGTTTGCTAGCAGAACATAATCTTTATGTAAGTTTTGAAGAGATAAGAAAGATTAAAAATGCTATTTCCCAGGGGAATCTCTGGGAGCTTGTTGAAGAAAAAGCAAGTCAAAATCCATTTCTGCATGATGCACTTGAGATAGTAAAAAGAGATGAGAATAATGTTTGGTTGGAGCAATTCGAACCTATAGTGAAGAACCGTGCATTGTTCTATACTGGTCATCATACCCAATATCGACCCGAAATCACAAGGATGTTCCACCGGTTGCAATCATGGCACAAACCAATTTCAGATTGTATCGTGCTTCTCCCTGAAACGGTCAAACCATATCATTTGAGCTATGAATCAGTTATCTCTGATATTCAAGAGGTTTGCCCTCAAGCTGAGATAGTTATTGACAGTGTGATGGGACCGGTTCCAATCTCTATTGATGAGATGTATCCTTTTGCTCAATCGGTGTTCCCACAGGTTGTTGATAAAAACACATTGGAGCTCCGATCGGAACGCCTAAAAAATTTCATATATAAAAGAAAGGTATTTTACTGGGATGGAAAGAAAACATTGGATGAATTAGCGAGTTATGCGGATAAAACGTTCACAGTATCTCAAGATGAAATCCGTGTTCGAGCTGTTGCTCAGATGCAGTTTGGTCCTGGATCAGATAATACACTTTTCGATGGTACTCTTGATATTGTACGATCAAAGAAAACAAAAAAGATACGAAATGTGTACTGCAACAAGAAACACATGGTTTCTATGAGAGCATCTGATGGGTTGTTCACCTTGAAACTAGAAGGTGGGAAAAAACTTCATAAACGGTTTCCTTCACCCCGGTTTCGTATCATCGTTGATTCTGATGCAGCCTTGTTTGTGAAAGAAGGGAAAAGTGTCTTTTCAAAATTTGTTCTTGACGCGGATAGTACATTGCGTCCCTTTGATGAATGTATCATCGTTGATGAACATGATGAGTTCCTAGCAGTAGGCAGATGTTTGTTGAACAGACAGGAAATGCTTGCGTTTACATCAGGTCAAGCAGTTAAAACAAGGGAGCATGTTAGCTCTGATAATAAAGATGAATAAGTAAAAAGTTTGTATTTGTTTAGCTAATCTGTTATTCTCCTTTGATAAAATAGAAAAATCCTTCAGCTATGAGTGTCTTACATCTCAATTGGATGGATGGGATGCAGA
>CAYPIF010000086.1:0-42187 GCA_964410735.1 uncultured Thermoplasmatales archaeon | reverse complement strand
CATTCTCCTTTGGCATGATAGAGATTTGAACTGTTACTTTGCATTGACCTTGATGAAGGGTTTTTTTCCTTAAACACTCTTAACCGATCACCAATGAATTGTAATTATATTCAAATGAGTCCTTTCATCACTTCTTTGATTTTCGGAAGTATTGGTGCCCTCCTTGGAATTGTCGGTATTTTAGGAGAGGTTAAGTCTTTGAAAATTCTAAAGAGTAAAAACAACCTCAACGTTTTGTTAATATTGCAAATAATATTGTGGGATTTTTCAATGATGTTTGCTATCGTTTCCCCTGGTGTCGCTCTTAATATGTGAAAAAATTAGATTAAGAGTTTTTGCTGGTGTGAGTTATTTTTATGACTAAATCTGGGTTTGTTTCCCTCCTCCTACATTTTACACTATTTTCTTTTATCGCTTGTAAGAGAAAAAACAAATTTGATAGATTCCTCAAAGATGCCGCGGTCTTTAATGTAATCCTTTGAATCATTTCGTATGATAAGGACCCATTCGCGCATGTTCCGTCCCATCGGCTGGAAAGGGACGATATGATCCATGGTGAGCAATTCTTTGACCCTTTTTTCAGGAATTTTCACACAAACTCCCTCCATATACAACGATGCAAAAAGTTTACCACCCACATAATATGCAGGATGGCCATACATTTTACCAGGACTTACAAGAGGATTTTCAAGCAAGAATGTATCAAGGACGTTCTTGTGTTTTTCAATATATTGTACAGGACTCACTTATAACACCGATTACTACATCAGAATGGTCCGATTTATAAATAACCATTGAATCAATTCAGATGAAAAATCTTACAGATCTCTATAAAAATCAATTAAATCAAAAAGTGTAAAACGCTGGGTTTATTAAGACCCGATAATTATCAAAATGAAAGGGTTGATATCAATAGAGCGGGGGAGTAAAGATACAGTTGAACTCAGAGCAAAAGAAGCAATAGCAGATGATGTAGTATTCTCTGAAATATTGCAATGGGTTTTATCTAAAAATGATGAGATTCGGTCAAAGAATTACGAGACCTTGGTTTACATCTCAAAGAGATATCCAAAGTCGTTATATTTGAAATGGGATTTCTTAGCTTCTTTATTGGATGGTACCAATCATTTTCACCGGAATATCGCGATTAATCTTCTCTCAAATCTTACAGCGGTTGATACCGATAATAAATTTGAACAAATTTTTGATAGATATTTTGATAATATTAGATCAGATAGAACAATGGTGGCTGGGCAGGCAGCGTTGAACTCGGGTAAAATAGTAAAAGCATTACCACAACTTCAGTCAAGAATTACAAACATTTTATTGAATATTGAGAGGCCTCATAAAGGAAAACAAACTGAGCTGTTAAAAGGGTATGCAATAGAATCATTTGATATGTATTTCAATGAAAGCAACGACAAAAAATTGATACTCGATTTTGTCAAAGAACAAGTCACGAGCAATAGCCCAAAAACAAAAAAAAGTGCAAAGGAATTTTTAAAGAAATGGGAACACGCACCATAAATAATACGATATAATTCGTTGCCCCTTACGGGCGTATATTTGTGTGTAACTGATTTAACCGTAGAAACAATCAGATGCAGACAGATATGATGAAGAAAGCATCTCGAAACCTTGCTCATATTGTCCGATTGAAAGAAGGGTTATCCCCTGCTCGAACGATTGTTCGGCCTCTGGGCAAGGTATCTCTGCAGCATGACACATTTCGATTATAGATCCACAGATATCTATTGTTAATTGAACGAGAGGATCCTGTAACGAATCGCTCCCTTGGATTGATCCCAATTCAAAAAAAACGTCTTTCAGATGAGTTAGACTTGACATATAATTCATGGTATATGAATCATTAAAAGAGGAGAGGAGAAGACTCTTCTGTTCTGGATCAGGTTTCTTTTGGATTTCATCATAGATCTGAAGCATGGTCCACGCTTGTTTCTGCATGGATACATCTGAAACGGTAACAACATTTGAGACATCAAAGATGTTGTCTACTCTTTCATGTGCCCAACGTTCAAGCCGGTCATTTTCATGAAGAAAAACCGTTTCAACATTTGTAATAAGTGGAATCAACTGGTTTGAATAAGCTTTAGATAATGTTGAAGAAAGAACAGCAACATCACCTGTTTCATAGGGGTCAAAAATATCGGTGTTACAGACGTGGAATGGAACAAAGATGCTGGAATGTGCATGATTTGCTGCGAACCAACCATTACTTAGTATATTTGAATATTGTTTCGGTATCTTGTAAATGGCAGATCCTTCATATGTAAATGATGTCTCGCACATTGGTCGCAGACCATCAAGCATGGATCCATTCAACCTTGACCAATTCATTAGGTCCTGAACGGTTATTGAACCATATTTTTGATCGATGATTGTTTCCATCTTTGTTTGCCATGCGTGTTGCACTGTTTCAACATGAACAATTGCTGTATTTCCTTGAATATCTAAGAGTGTTACACTGTAATCTCCCACGGTTTCTCTTTTCCCAAGAGATATATGTATCGGCTCAGTTATAGGATATGGTTTTCCATTTTCGTAGGTTATAAATGTAAAAAATGGGACTTGTTTCACAAGGATGCCTGTGTCATTGATGTTGGTGATCCTTATTCCCTGCAGGGAGTTCAGTCGTATTATGTCTCCTTTTGTTATAAGCTCTTGTTTTTCAGTATCAAACGAGGTTGATATTGGTAGTAATCTGAGATATTGCGTTCTCCAAAGTTGTCGTGGGTAATTGGAGATGACATCATATCCATTCACAATTTCTTTGATATGATATCGATATGCATCTGCTTCTATTAGATAGCCCTTGTCAGCGCCAACGATAAACAGGTTCTCTGATACTGCGGGGGCATGCAATTTGTCAACTGCCTCAGTTGTTAGCATATCAGCTGCTTCCTCCGCGGTATCAGCTTGTTCGCAGGCATATCGTATCCAATCGAAATCATCCCATGCATAGGGCGAGGGGTTTATCCACCGGGAAACAGAGTCTGCATCTCCAAACGCGAGTCCTGCGTCTGTTACTGTCATCCCAGCTTTGACAATCGAGGGGGGAATATCATCTTTACTTGCTACCCCTATATAGGCATGTGATGAGGTAAAGGTCATATTTTGACCGGTCCAGGGGTGATGATAGGCATACTCATAGTCTTCTGGTATCATACAAAGTACTTGGAACCCTGGTCTGCTGGGGTCACGTACCTTTAATAAAAGATTGTAATCTCCTTCGGTTGCATCGCCGCAGGCAACTATATCTTTGCATGCAGTAATTGAGGGCATATTGAGGATTTGGAAGATAATGAAAAGAATGGATGCATAGAACAGGAATTTCTTTCCCATACAATCAAACATAAAAATATTTCATCATATATATAAAACATTGCTTCAAGGGGGTGAGCAAATGTATATGTAACATGAATGTGCTTCCTGTGGTTTTGTGAAAGAACAATTCATCCTAGTACGATATGGTGAAATTGCGTTAAAAAAAAGGGAGACAAGACGGCGCTTTGAACATATCCTTAAAAAGAATATTACTTCGGCTTTTGAATCCCATGGTGTTGATTGTTTTGTTGAGACAAGTTGGGGGAGACTCTTTGTTCACACTTCTGATATCACTAAAGGTATTGATGTTCTCACCCATGTTTTCGGTATCACTTCTGTTAGTCCTGTGGTTCCATCAACCTCTGATCTTCAACAGCTGTCCGTTGATCTTCTTATTTATTTAAATGGAATACTGAATGAGAACACTTCTTTTGCATTGCGGGTAACCCGAACCGGTAACCAGGGGTATACGAGCCAGGATGCCGCAAGTAGGCTTGGTGACATCGTTCGAAGCCATTTTTTAAGCTCTGTGAACCTGAATAACCCGGATATCGAAGTGTTTATTGAAATCAGGGATGCAAGATCCTTCATATATCTAAAAAAATTTCCTGGTCCTGGCGGTATGCCCATGGGGTCACAAGGAAGAATATGCTCACTTATCAGTTCGGAGGATGATGTCCTTGCAGCGTGGTTCCTCCTCAAAAGAGGTTGTTCAATGGTATTCTTTGTTGCAGATAGTACAGTTGAATCTAAAATAAATCGTCTTATCGATCGTTGGAATGTGTCCCTTAAAATATTTTATAAAAAAGATAATCGAGCCATATTTCATGAGTTGTCTCGTGTTTTGAATGCTACGCATTGTGAGGCGCTCTGCATCGGAGTAAGTTTATCAATAAAAGGTGAGCAAACGATGCAGGTTGTCAATGATTTAAAAGAACAGATCGATAAACCACTGTTAACACCGCTCATCACTCAGTCATCTGAGGGGATAGGACAAATTAAACAACAGGTAGAGTTGGGAGAATGAGGATCGTTATCTTTGGGGCAGGCGCTATAGGGTCATTACTTGGTGCTCTTCTTTCCAAACAACATGATGTTGTTCTTATTGGCCGTCAACCACATGTTGATACAATTCGTTCAAAAGGATTAACTGTTAAAGGCCATACACGATTTCAAGGGCAGATTACTGCAAAAAATTCCTTGGATGATGTGGCAAAGGATGTTGATCTTCTTCTGTTGACAGTGAAATCATATGACACGCTCGCTGCAATGAAACAAGCCCGTTCAATTTTATCAGATCAAACAATTGTTCTTACCTTTCAGAACGGTCTGAATAACATCGAGAAGATCCAATCGGTTGTACCAAAACAGCAAATACTTGCAGGGGTAACAACCCATGGTGTCGTTTTTCATGAGCCAGGAATAATTCATCATACGGGTGTTGGGCGTACTCTCATAGGAGAGATTGATGGATCGGAAACGAAACGTCTAAAAGAAATACAACAGGTGTTTAATGATGTAGGGTTCCCAGTGGAGCTTAGTAAGAATATTATTGAGGATATCTGGGTGAAGGCGATTATCAACTCATCGATCAACCCGCTCACTGCGATTTTTAAATGCAAAAACGGATATCTTAAGGAAAATCCGGTTCTCTTTCATTTGATGTCATCTATTTGTGAGGAATCGGTTGCCGTTGCAACAAGTGTAGGCTATCATTTTTCAAAAACTGAAATGGTTAAGAAGACGATGCAGGTAATTCTTGAGACAAGCGATAATTTTTCCTCAATGTTACAAAGTGTGAAAAGAGGTTCCAAAACAGAGATAGATTCCATTAATGAAATAATTGTTACACTTGGGAAAAAAAATAATGTACCAGTAATTTTAAACGAATCATTATCTTTTATTATCAAAAAATTGTATTCATAAGTACGTCTCTATTGTAATTTCTGCAGGTCAACCGACATTTTTATATAAAGATTAAACTATAATATATATTGCAAAATAAAAAAAATTGGGGACGTTATTCTAATGACAGCAATGAAAAAGAAAAATAATTTTATGGTAAGCGCTGCCATTCTTGTTACTCTTATCATAGTTTTATCCGGAGTATATTATGGTGTAGTGTATTTTGGTGAAGAGCCAAAACAAAAGGACGATACCAAAACGGACATACCCGTTATCGATAATCGAATAAGTCCAGGAGGAAATCAAGCACTTATTGTAGAAATAAATCGCATACGTCATCGTGGAATTGTTGATGCAATGCTTGATTTCGGCATACGATTGCCAAATCCGCCATCCTTTTATTACTCGTGCACTCGCGATGGAAATACCTTTGTGAGCAAAGATGTTTCAGCAGCAGGTGGAGCATCAAGTGAAACGTTATTTACCACATGGGACACCATGTTCCAAGAGAACAGAATACAAGAGGATATCGAAGAAGAACAAGAGACCGTAGACGTATCAATTAGCATTTTCGAACGAGAATCATCAGGGATACTTGGAAGAAAACATACTGATGTTGAAAAGGAAAAAATAGATGTGACCTATGATTTTAGAACGGGACGTTGGACCGGTGATGATTATTTCATGGATGAAGATGGATATGGTCATTATCTCGGGGACACATTTGAGGTATGGTTCCATATCTATCAAACAGATGTTGATGGTGATAAGATACCATATTGGACAGAGGTGAACGTCCTTGGTACAAACCCATTGGTTGACGATAGTAAACTTGATCCGGATAACGATGGCATTCCAACAGATTGGGAATGGTATTGGGGCTATGATCCCTTTACATGGGATGACCATGAAAATCTTGATCCCGATATCGATGGCATACAGAACATAGAAGAATACCAAATGAGTAAATATTTTGCTGATCCATACAATCAGGACATCTATATGGAAATCGATGGGATGGAAAAAGGAGGAATATTTGATCCACTTCACGTCTTCACTGAAGAAGCAAGTCAAATCATGATTGAAAGATTCGCGTCCAACGGTATCAATATGTACATCGATAATGGCTGGCCTGGTGGTTCATCAAATGGTGGTGGAGAACTTCTTTCATACTACGATACTATTTCACAGGAATCTGGTATAATGTTACAATTCTACCGGCATAATTTTGCAGATGAAAGAAAAGGCATATTCCGCTATATGATCGTTGGTCACAACGCCGGTTTCTGTATACCCTCAGAGCTTAACAGATACGATACTATTGTTATCGATAATAGTTTATATAGAATTATTACTAGGCTTGCATTAACCCCTAGAACACAAAGCTTGGCTCTTACTGCCGCAGCGATGCATGAACTTGGCCATTCTCTTGGTATAGCTCCTTGGACATTCCAAGGGAACGATAATATATCATTTACATACAGCCGTCAGCAAGAACAAGAATATACTGATACATGGGGTGATTATTATAGTGTCATGAACTATATGCATATATGGGATTATGACTGTGTAGATTACTCAGATGGTAGTAATGGTGCACCCTATGATCAAAATGATTGGGAACATTTTTATCTTCCAACATTCGAAGTTGATGTAAATGCGGTGGAAGACCCTATCATTGAGCCACCAGCAACCGATCGGTTGGTCAATGAGACACCTGAACCATTGTGGAACGATTGGTATCTTGAGGAGAATATCACCTTGCAAAATCTTGCAACGGTTTCAAATGTTTGTTATGTTGAGAACGTTGATGCAGAATATAGGGTATATGTCCCTGAGAACTTTGATGAGAATAACAAGAATGGAACCTATGTAAGGATTTATGCAAAGCCGGATACGGGTGCGACATATTCACAATGGTCCTTGATTGCTGAGGGAACACTTGATGATTCAGGAATGATTTCTTTTTACTCAATAGATGAGAAGATAGATTGGCTCTGGCAATATCTATAATGGCCTTTTCATCTCATTTTTTCTTTCTTTATCATTGCGGATAATATTTTTGTAATACCCAAATCATACAGTATGGTAAATGAAAAAAAGCAAAGTGGGCGAGGTAGATATTTTTGAAGATTTTTGTAACACGTGCGATCCCTGAACCTGGTTTAAAGCTTTTAGAAAAGCATCATATGGTGGAAGTAAACCCATTTGATAGGGTTCTAACAAAAGAAGAGATCATGGAAGGTGTTAAGGGGAAAGATGGTCTTCTCTGTTTACTTACGGATACCATTGATGAGGCAATTATTAATTCTGAACCAAAGTTAAAGATTATTGCAAATTATGCTGTTGGATATAACAATATCGATGTTGCTGCAGCTAATAAACGGGGAATACCTGTTAGTAATACTCCTGATGTGCTAACAGATACCACTGCGGAGATGGCATGGGCGCTTGTCTTTGCCACATCGAGACGTCTTATAGAAGGCGACAGGTTTACTAGGGCGGGCAAGTTCCATGGGTGGGCACCATTGCTCCTTCTTGGTCAAGATATCACCAATAAGACCTTGGGTGTGATTGGTACTGGTCGTATCGGTACTGCCTTTGCGTTGAAGAGCAAAGGATATAACATGAAGGTCCTCTATGTGAATAGCCGGAAAAATGAGGTTCTTGAAAAGCAACTTGGTGCAAAGAAGGTTTCCTTGGATCGATGTTTAGCTCAATCGGATGTTATCTCCCTTCATGTACCATTGAACGATTCCACCGTCCATATGATAGGTGAAAAGCAATTCAAGATGATGAAAGAAACAGCGATTTTTATCAATACCTCTCGCGGGCCTGTTGTTGACGAAGACGCATTGATTAAAGCATTACAGGAGAAATGGATCTTTGGTGCGGGTCTTGATGTCTATGAATATGAACCTGATATCCCTCATTCATTACGTGAGTTGGAAAATGTTGTACTCCAGCCTCATACCGCTTCAGCAACTATTGAAACACGGACGAATATGGCACTTATGGCTGCTGAGAATATGCTAGCAGGCTTAAAAGGTAAGATACCGCCGAATTGTGTCAATCCAGAGGTATTTGAGACGAAGAGATCTAAAGCGTGAAGACCCAGACTTCTGGTTCTTCAGGTAATTCATTTTTTTCAATATCTATCTCATTTCCAACACGAAGTACTGGATATGGACTTTGTTCCAGGAACTCATCGACCGTTGCAATGGGGAGGGATAGCCCTTCGATCTTGTAATGCATGGGTATCACTATCTTTGGTTTAAGCTTGCTGATGATACCCCATGCCGTATGAGCATCGATGGTATAGGTACCACCCACAGGGATGAAGAGGATATCTACCTTTTCTATTGATTCAATGGTCTTTTCATCCAAGGTGTGACCAAGATCTCCGAGGTGCAAAAAGGATATATCATCGATGGTGACCTTGTACATGATATTCTCCCCTCGTTTGGATCCTTGGACCTCATCATGGAAACTTGCGAATCCTTTGACTGTGATATCTCCAATGTTTTTCTTACGTCCATCGGTGATGATCTTTGTCCCTTCTTTCTCAACGGTTTTCACGCTATTATGGTCATAGTGGTCATGTGAAACAAGGATAATATCAGCGGAGACAAGCGGCGTGGGTATTCCAATTGATTTTCCATCATGAGGATCAGTTACTAGAATGGTATCATCACTAATTTCAAAACAGGAGTGACCATGCCAACGAATGAGAAGCATTTTGTTTTTTCCTCCACCCATATCTGATTCTATCTTAGATTTGTGTTACAATATAAATAAATTATGGCCGAAGACGGGTAATTGAGATATATGTTATGACCTGTCCCTTGGCACGATAGAGTGCAAACATCATTTTTTTGTTCACCGCATGGGATAAACGCACCGCTCTGCTGAGCTCGGACCAAACAAGTGAATCCTTTTCGCTAACGGTATGGATAAGGTATTCAGCATGTGTTTTGTTCGGTGGTCTAGTATATGCTCTGAAATGGGTGCCAAATTTGAAACCGGTTTTTACAATGAGCCCTCGATGTTTCAGATCCTCAAAAACTGGTGTGATGAATGAGAGATTTGGTTGTTTCTCATTCATTTTTTTGAGAAACTCTTTTCCTTTAAGCAAGGTTCCCTGTGGGTCAGTCGCGCATAATACCCTTTGTTTTGAAAGGTATGTCGCTTCGGCAAGGGAGAGTTGAAGCCCTTGGGCGAACGGTTTGCCAAAGAACTCGTTCTGATGTAAGGATGAACTAATGGCCGGATCAAAGAGTATCACTCTGTTTGAGAGAAGTATCCCTTGCGTCTTTGAATACTTCTTTTGGGTGATCTCTCCTGTTGGTGATGCATTTTCTATGGCGTAATACGTAATGTCC
Organism: uncultured Thermoplasmatales archaeon; assembly: GCA_964410735.1. Taxonomy (GTDB): domain Archaea; phylum Thermoplasmatota; class E2; order DHVEG-1; family DHVEG-1; genus EX4572-165. Next base: position 32,555 of record CAYPIF010000086.1, on the reverse strand, counting down.
CCTTCCTCATCTGCTATGGCCATCCAGTACATTCCATTTGCTGTATCAAGGAGCTGTTGCAATTGGAGAGAGGAGATTGGGTTTCGTTCGGAAAATGCAGCAATCATTATCTTTGTTTCTTTTTTTTCCTTTTGAACGGTTGGTTTATAATAAAAATCGAATTGTTCATTCTCTCTTATAATGTCTATTTGTAATCCTCGTTTTCGCAGGTCTTGGAACACGAGATATTTTGTCTCAAAGGAGGAATCATGGGTTGCTGCAAGATTAATGAAATCATCGAAAAAAATCTCCTTTTTAGTTTTGAATACTCGTAATTTTTGCTCCTCCATAAGAAATAAAGCCTCGATAAAGCTGAGCCTAAGAGTATTGCCGGTTTGTGTATTCCCAAATCTACTCTTCCCGTAGAGTTTTCCCACATCTTTTGGTTTATTGACGAGGACATAGGTTTCCTTAAGCTCAGCTGATGCAGGTTTCATGGGTGGATGACTGGGATGGTCCTTTATTAGTTTTTCTTGTAAAAGTCATAGATATTCTTTGGGAATGATTCTTGTTGCGTTGGTTGGTCATCCTTATTTTGATGATAATATGTTGGTGGCATGGTTGTTTGGGTCCATTGATTCCCTGGCTCTGCGTCATCCTTTTTATAAAGAAGGAGGCCTATAAGCAGACCGATGAACATGCCGCCAATTGCTCCTGCGGCTATGAAAACAATGAGGTAACTCCCCATCTGTATCGAGGAAACTGCCCATGGTTGTGCACTTCTTTCAGGTATTCCCACATATCGAGTGGAGGAACTGTCTGATTCTGAGGCGCCGGAAAGCGTTAATACACCTGTAATAAGGTCACTGTACTTGTAGTAGAAGAGCGAGTCCATTATGTTAGAATCCATCAGGCTTTCTGCGTATTCATAGTAACTAACAGCAAGGACTGGCTCGATACCCATATTTCTACTTTCGCTGATGCCGGCATTTGCACTCTCGTTTGCCCGTTCGATTTTACTTTGTATTTTTTCATTTGTTGTTGCATCCACCAATTCGAGGGCAAGATTCCCTTTTGAAAGGGCTTCAAGGGCTTCGAATAATGCTGCAGCATAATACCCATCATCTTGATCTGATTGTGCGCTGTCAAGCATTTGTTGTGCTTCTGTGAGAAATGATGATGTTTGTCCCATCTCTTGAAGGATGACTTCTGAATACGTAATGGATTGTTGAGCATCTTGTATGTAATTGTTTGAAAGTGATTCAAGGTTCTCAAATTGGGTACCATCTGTATCATTGAAATAGGATGTAAGACCGAGCCACCAGCCTATGCTTTCTATTCTTTGTATGGCAAAGGCGATTTGATACAGTGTCGTAAACTCGTCTCCTTGTTGATAGAGCGTTTGGGCTGAATTCAGATACGATGCAGCTTCTGATGCACGTTTTTGGGCAGCACCGACGCACTGTAGGGAGATTGCTCCTTCAATAGCTGTGTTTTTTGCTTTGTTGCTTTCGTTTGTGTAATGTGATTGTGTTTCTGAGAGAAGATTATCTATAAATGTTTGTTTATCATCGGTACTGAAATAGTCGCATACAAGAGAGACAAAACGGGAGTTTATCAATGATTGAAATGATTTGCTCGTACTTGTATAATAACGATCTTTTGAGAACCATTGTTGTGAGTCGTCGAATGCATCTTCGGCACTGTTAAGGTAATCAGTGATTGTGTTCCTGTAATAATTGGGGAAATAGTTTGGGATATCTGCGTTGTCAAAGGCTGTGCTTGCGTTTGTAAGTGATGTTTCGGATTGTCCCAGTAATTTTGTTGCAAGTGGTTTCATCGAATCGAGGTATTGTACGGTTGAGATACTTTCGTTTGATACAGCGACAGGGAATCGATAGCCCGTGAGGTTTTCCGTGACTTCATTGATGTCGGAGACCTCGACTACTTCCATCCCATATGTTTCCATTGCGTATTCTGACACATTTTTCGTGACCGTTCTACTTACAATTTGTTGACCCCATGAAGTTGGTATGGTTTCGTAGACTTGCTCAGTATAGGTATTTTGACCTTGAGGTATCAGGAATCTTGTTGCTCCTACAGAGTGTGCTGCATCAATCTTGTATGGTATTCCTCCAATAGGGCCTATGCTACCATCAGGGTTTATCATACCTGTCATAACGGTCTTATCATCCATCTTCCAGTTTTCTAGGAGGGCTATTACTGCTGATGTCATTATTCCTCCTGCAGAAGGGCCACCGATGACAGGTGAATCCGCACGAATTACGAAGAAGTAATCATATGAATACGGGTCTACGTTACAACTTTTGTCTTTTGCAACATACGCAGTTGCTACATTGACCGCGAGTCGCGCTGAGCCTTGCATGTCTATTTGTGTGAGGGGGAGCGTATCGACAAACACCCTTCCGGATCCATTGGATTCTATGGTGACTGTTATAGTTGAAATTACCCCAGTGTACCCATTGGCAGTTTGACCAACTGCAGGTGCATATACGGTTATATTTCGGTATTCTATTGATATTTGATCGTTGTATATGGTTCCGGGTATTGTGGTGGCAATGATTGTTGGGTTGCTAAGAATAAGGATTAACCCAAGTGTTTGTATGATGAGGAGGGATTTTTGAAGCTGCTTATGTTTGTTTTGCTTCTTGGTTTTTCCTTCTGTTGTAGTTACCATTTTCGAAATCATTTCATCACCATTTTTTTTTATTTTAATTTTATTAGCGCTTTGAGGAGGATATCATTGACATAATAAATCATATTTTTAAGAGTACTTATTTTCATTTACGTTGAAATTGATAGGGGGGTAGGAGCGGGGGAGAAAAAGGGTAAACAAGAGTTTTTCTCGGGAGGCAAAAGGGAGGGAAAATCCTCAAAAAACTTCTGCTTTGGTCCCCCGCCCATTGGAGCTATTGTTTGTTTTAAGGGGGTTAAAGGGGCTGGTGATCCTTTGTTGTATACTGAAGGAGGCAAGAAAGGAAGCCGGAATGGTTGGTAGTTGAGCATTAGTGTTTGTTCCATTTCGCTATCATCTCTTTTATGTCCCAGCGCAATAGCGTTACGCATTGTAACACTACGATTAATAGTATATTCGAACTACTATATATAATTTACTCAAAAACAGTTTAAAAAAGCAGAGAAGATCAGCCCCGATCGGCATTGTGTCTACAATATGTAGCGTGACAAAATATAAATACTATGTTTCCATTCTTATTTATATATATGATTAAAAATGTTGGGCCACTGGAACAAAAGGTACTGGCAATTCTCTGGCAGAACCAAGAAGCAACCGCAAGAGATATCTGCAGCAGTCTAGAGGAACAGGGTGAACGAAGGGCCTATTCAACGATACGTACGATCATCAACCGACTTGTTAAGAAGAAAATCGTTTCACAACGTCTTGATGTGACAGAAAGAATATATATCTATGCACCAATTTATACTAAGAGCGAACTAGAAAAACGAATCATACACGGTCTCTTGGGGGATATGCTCAAAAAATTTGAACAGAGCACCATAAACTATCTCGCAGAGGAACTTTCAGAAAATGAGGAAGAAATCGAGAGAATTAAGCAAAAACTTGTTGAGATGAAAAAATATGATTGATCAACTTGCTAGCATGATAGCAATCTCAATCATCCTAACATTCATAGGGATCCTATCAGCAGTATTGTTGATGAGACTTAGTCATATACATCACCCAAGAAGTAGATTTTTCATTTATCTAATTGTTGCCCTTACAGCATCAACCCTTGTTTTCGCACCATTATTCTCTTTGTCTTTAAATGAGAAAACGATAAACGATCAAGAGCAATCTTTAGAAAATGATTCACATCCTGTATCCCTCATGCTTAACTACGGTGATGAGGAACTACTATTTCAATCCCCCCTAGAAAATATAATCACAGGGATGGCTCTTGAAGAAACCAATACCACAACCGATGAGCCGTCCGATTCATCCCTTCAAAGAGCGGTTTGTGTCGCAATATTATATGAAAAATTCTTTACCAATGCCAATAAAGATACATTCAATAATATATTAGACAAATATGATTTGAAGTTAGATGGGAGAAAGATACAAGAAGCAAGCGTAAGCACAATACTTACTGAGATCATTTCTCTTCAATCAGATACCCCGCTCAATGAAATATCTTCTTCTAAGATCACTTGTAAATTCGTATTGAACAGTGAATCCTCTGACGATGAACAAACACCTGTAACCTCCAATGCTGGACCGTCCAATGAAAACAAACCGTTTTACCCACTATATATGGGAGTTTTCTCCCTATTACTCATTGGATTTATCTACTTTTTCATGAGTCTTACCATTGGCAAAAAGATGACCCTAAGAACACTGCATGCAAAAAAATGTACCAATGAAAGGGTACTTTCGATCATCCAAAAAGTATCTGATGAATTTAATATTAAAATGCCTCATATTTATGTATCAAACGGAAATCCTAATGCCTTTGTTTTTGGATATCCTATAACCCTTGTAATATCAAGATCACTTCTTTCATTGTTAACAGAAAATGAACTTGAAATGACGATACGTCATGAACTTTCACACATTAAGAACAAAGATATCCTTATCAAACCTGCATTACAGATGCTTCGAATCATGCAATTCTTCAATCCCTTTATCCATTTTATCATATCCCGCCTCATCAGAGAACGAGAGGCAATGGCAGATCTCGTTTCATTTACGAACAAGAAAGATAAGATAACATTCATGGAAGCATTGATAAAAATCGAAGAATACATGATCCATTCACCATCAAGATCACAGTCACCTCTCCCCTTTTCTGCGCCTTCTCTTTGGGATCACATAAAGAAACAACCTAGTCTTGAGGCTCGATTTGATAGATTATTCGAGGAGACCCGTCCAAAGCGACTCTTGTCAGTAAGTATCGGTTTTCTCCTCATCATTACTAACATCTCTCTGGTAGCTGCCGCGTATCAGATGACCGCTCCTTCAGTGATGAACAATGTTCCAGAAATCGAAGATGAACGTCCTGCACAAACAGATAGCTTCATCTATGAATGCACATTTATCATCGGAAACGACGATATCACTTGTCAAGAGATTGTTATGTTCAAATCCGATGTAAATAGGGGGAGCTGGGTGCAATATCAAACAGAGATATTGCCATTAGCACCATATCTTTTTAACAATCCTTCTCTCTGTATCTTCCCTCAACCACATTCAGGACAACAAGGTCCTTCATTTTAAACATCATCTTTCCTCTGGTTTTTAAACAGTTTTCCCCCCGATATTATTAAGTAGAGGAATCGAATACCATGCAGCAATCAGGAAGGAATATCTCCTTTCTATCTGAAATGTGGAATATACTATGCATTGATATATGGAGGCAAAGAAATGGTCCAATTACACGAATTGATTTTTAGAGATGCTCATCAGTCTATGCTTGCAACCCGTATGAGAACAGAGGATATGCTCCCCATAGCTGATAAACTTGATGAAATTGGTTATTTTTCAATGGAAGTCTGGGGCGGAGCAACCTTCGATGTTCCTATTCGCTATCTTAACCAAGATCCATGGGAACGAATTCGATTATTAAAAAAGGCAATGCCAAACACACCAATGCAAATGCTCGAGCGAGCAATGAACATTGTTGCATACTGGAATTTCCCAGATGATATCGTAAAAAAATTCATGTACTTAGCAAAGAAGAATGGCGTTGATTATTTCAGAATCTTCGACGCGTTAAATGACCTTCGAAACATGGAAGTGCCCATTAAATCTGTTAAGGCGGAAGGCGGTCACGCGCAAGCGTGTTTAAGCTACACGATTTCCCCAGTTCACACCGTCGAATATTACGTTGAAAACTTTATGAAATTAGAGAAAATGGGTGCGGATTCTCTCTGTATCAAAGATATGGCTGGGATGATCTCACCGAAAAGAGCCTACGACATCATCAAAGGTGTTAAGGATGCAGGCGTTAAAATCCCGATTGATCTACACTCTCATTACACCAGTGGTATGACCGGGATGGCCTACCAGGCGGCTGTTGAAGCTGGGGTGGATATCTTAGATACAGCAATGTCCCCAATTTCCGGTGGAACCGCTGCACCAGCAACAGAAAGTGTTGTTGCCGCGTTAAAAGATACGAAATATGATACTGGTTATGATCTAGAGGCACTTATTGAAATTCGAAAATATTTTTTGAAAATCTGGGATAAATACCGCCATCTTCACCGATTCAACGCATTAAAAATCGATCCTAGTGTCACGCTTCATCAAGTACCTGGTGGCATGCTTTCAAATCTGATCTTCCAGCTTGAAGAGCAAGGAGCTCATGACAAATATCAAGAAATCCTTGATGAAACCGCTCGTGTTAGAAAAGAACTGGGATATCCTCCACTTGTTACTCCAACCAGTCAAGTTGTTGGTGTACAAGCAGTAATGAACGTGTTACACGGACGATACAAGGTCATTCCAAAGGAAACAAAGGATTATTGTAAGGGAATGTATGGTCGTCCACCAGCGGAAATCGATCCAAAGGTCATGAAAAAAGTCCTTGGAGCTAATTGGAAGGACGAAGTCATTGATTGCCGACCCGCTGATCTCTTAGAACCAATGTGGGAGAAACGAAAAGCGGAGTTAAAAACATACGATGATGTGAAGATCACCGATGAAAACGTGATGACCTATGCGATTTATCCACAAGTTGGTTTGAAATTCTTACAAGGAAAAGCACAAGCTGAATTTACCTCAGATGAATTACCATTGCCGCTGGATCATAAGCTCACCCGTGGAATGGTCAAGCAATCCTTCCCTGAAGTTAATGACATCTATTTAGAAACCGAGCCACCAGAGAACCGTAGTGGCCCTGCCCAGATCCCAACAGAGTTCGAAGTCGAAGTCGATGGAGAGGCCTATGAAGTCAAGGTTACCCCTCAAGGTGGATTCTTAGTTGCTGGTGCTGGTGGAGGTGCTGCTGCACCACCAAAGGATGTTGAAGGTGGTGTCAAATCAAATATGCAGGGTACTATCCTCAAAGTAAAAGTAAATGAGGGTGACCCGGTCAAAAAAGATGATATCATTGCGACCATCGAAGCTATGAAAATGGAACAAGAAATCAAGTCTGAAGTCGATGGTGAAGTCAAAGAGGTTTATGTGAAAGAAGGAGATGCCGTGAAAAGCGGCGATTTGCTGATGCAGATCCTCTAAATAGTATCGGTAGGGATGTGAAAAAGGAATGTTAAATAAGGTTCTTATCGCAAACCGTGGTGAAATCGCTGTTCGGATTATGCGAGCCTGTAAAGAACTTGGTATCGGCACAGTTGCAGTGTATTCTGATGCAGATAGTAAAGCATTGTTTGTGAAATACGCAGATGAAAAATATAACATTGGCCCGGGGCCTGCTAGTCAAAGTTATCTGAAACAAGATAAGATCATTGAAGTAGCGTTAGAAGCTGGTGCTGATGGTGTTCATCCTGGGTATGGGTTCATGGCTGAAAATGATGGCTTTGCTGAACTGTGTCTTAAAAACAACATCGAGTTTATTGGTCCACCGGTTTCAGCGATGAAACTGATGGGATCAAAAATCGATTCAAAGAAATCCATGATCAAAGCCGGAGTTCATGTTGTACCTGGTGTGACCGAAGCGATCAGTGATCACGAGAAAGCAAAGGATATTGCTCATGAGATTGGTTACCCGGTGATGTTGAAAGCATCTGCTGGCGGTGGCGGTATCGGCATTCAAAAAGTCGATGATGAGAAACAAATGGAAAAAGCACTTGTGACGGTCAAGCAACTCGCCAAGAACAGTTTTGGCAATGATGCCGTGTTCATTGAGAAGTTCATTGCTGACCCCCGCCACATTGAATATCAAGTGATCGGTGACAAGGATGGCCACATCATTCATTTGTATGAACGTGAATGCAGTGTTCAACGTCGTCATCAAAAACTGATAGAGGAAACACCTTCTTGTGCGTTGACACCTGAACTTCGTGAGGAGATCGGGAAACAAGCAGTGCTTGCTGCGAAAACCGCAGGGTATTATAACGCGGGTACTTGTGAGTTCATGTTTAAGGATGGAAAATATTACTTCCTTGAGATGAATGCACGGTTACAAGTTGAACATCCGATTACGGAGGCAACAACCGGTGTGGATCTCGCACGTGAACAAATTCGCGTGGCTTCTGGTCTTCCATTGGAATATACGCAGGATGACATTCATCCTCGTGGTCATGCCATTGAATGCCGGATTAACGCTGAGGATCCATTGAATAATTTTGCTCCAGCTCCGGGTAAGATCACGCGGTATGCTGAACCAAGTGGACCGGGGATTCGTATTGATTCTGGTGTGTATCGTGGCTTTGAGATCCCTCCTTACTATGATTCAATGATCGCTAAGCTGATCATTTGGGCGGAGGATCGAGAACGAGCTATTGAACGAGTGAAACGGGCATTATGGGAGTTTCAGATCGGTGGTGTGCGTCATAATATTCCATTCCATCAAGTGGTTATGGATAATCCACAATGGAGAAAGGGAACATATGATACCAGTTTTATTCCACGCTACAAGATCCTTGATCAAGTGATTGAGCATGTGAAAGAGATGAAATCACAATCATCGGGCCCAAAGGTCGCTGCAGCAATGGCCGCGGTTCAAGCAGTTAATATAGCGATGTCCTCTCAAAAAGGTAAAAACTAAACCCCCTCGTCTCTTCCTTTTTTACCATCACATATAACTTTTTAAAAAAGAAATGAAATTTTGCTGTCTTATTTTCTTATAAGGTCAAGAGCAGCAAGTTCATCAGCAAGTTTTTGTACCGCGATTGAGACATCCTCTGTTTTTCTTGCACCGGTACAAACGATCTTTCCTGATCCAAAAAGAAGCATTGCCACCTTTGGTTCATCGATGCGATACACAAGACCAGGAAATTGTTCGGGTTCATATTCAACATTTTCAAGGCCTAGTCCCATTGCTACCTCATTAAGGTTCAGCTCTGTTCCCAGATCAGAGATGGCGACAATGTTCTGAATGACGATCTTTAGATCATCGTTCTTGTAAACCTCAATTCCTAATTTTCGTAATTTATCTGCGATGATATCAACGGTCTTTTTGACATTTTCAACATTCTTTGCCCCAGTACAATTTGCTTTTCCGCTTCTGAATAGAAGTGTTGCAGTTTTTGGTTCATCCAATCGATACACAAGACCAGGAAATTGTTCGGGTTCATATTCCGCTTCTCCAAGTGATTGGGCGATTGCGTCAAGGTCCAACTTCTCTGCAAATGATGTTGATGCAACGATATTCTCAACGATTACTTCAGGCATGTTCTTCCTCCACCTTTTCTATAGCTCCTTTTAATGTGAGTGTATCAAGTAAGGTTCTTAGGCTAGTTTTCATCTCATCAAGTGTTGTTTCCCCGGTGAGAATAAGCTTCCCTGATGGAAAGATGAGTACCGTTATCTTCTCTGATGGCAAATATTCAAGCCACAGTGATTGGCTCTCTTCGTATGCGACCTTTTCATCATGTAACACATCCTTAACAAGAGCCAGATCCAATGATGATGAAAGTGTAAAGGATACGGTTATGGTATGAATCTTAATTGGTAAATATTTATCAAAAGCAATGCCCTGTTCCTCTATGGCGTCAAGAACCGGCCTCATTGCCTCCTTTGCACTGAACAACGAGGTCGTACCGGTACAGAATAGCTGACCATCTGATAAAACAAAAACAGCACGTTTCGGAGTCTCATAACGGAGGATAAGAACAGGTTGTCCCTCTTTTTCAAAGGTTGCATCTGGAAAAGAATTTGCCAATGATTCGAGAGGAATTTGTTGGTGAATAGCGGCCGCCGCAATGATGTTTTCAACAAGAAGCTCCGTCATAAAGATACCAGCCTTCCCTCCTTAAAGTATATAAAGGGTATTTAAAAGGATTTCGTTAACTGTTTCAAAGCGTTTTCTTTTTTTACCATATACGGTCGATGTCAAGATCTTCTTTCTTTTGTTTAGCTCGTTGGCTCTTCTCTTTGTTCATTTCATCAACTAATTCCCTGAATTCATCGGTACGATGTTCGATACGCTGCTCGCAACTCGCAACTGCTAGCTCACCTCGTGTCTTTTCAATAAGGCTGCGAGAAATATCCTGTTTTCTCTTGATGGGAATAAGTGATGAGGGGTAATCGAATCGGAGGATGGCGTCATAGATCTTCTCCATGATAACAAGGTATTGATATGCCTCCTTAGGTTCACTATTCAGTATGGTATCTAGTGACTTTCTCCTAAGTTCTCCAATGAGATCACAGAGGCCGAGAAGATATGCATTGGAAGTGGTCTGTAATACTTGAGGGTCTGGAAGGTCTTTATCTTGAAGAATATTGTAAAAACAATTCGCCTCGACGATTTCTTGAGCTGCGTTCTCCACGAACCCTGCGTTTGAGAGATCAGGATATTTATCTGTGGCATCATAAAGCTCGGTAAGTTGCGCTGAGGCATTCTTCATAAGGTTCTCAGCTTCTTTAAAATGTCCTTGATGGAGGTGCTGTATGGCCTTTCGGCAATTTATGATGATGGTACGTGAAAAACGTAGTGCTATCTCACGAACCTTTTCCTTATCGTCAATTTCTTTTTCGATTCTATTGATGATATCTTCCAAATTATTCATCGTTCACCTAATATGGTTATTTTGAGGGTTTTCATTGCATCATTGCCTTGTTGACCCAGTGATCTGGTGTCTCACCCTTAAGAACTTTATCGACCTGCTCTGCACAGACGGTTCCTGCTCGTATCTGACCTTCTTTGGTGTTTGCACCGATATGTGGTGTTAAGACAACATTGGGGAGATGCAGTACTTCTGAGTCCTCTGGTGGTTCTTTTTCAAAGACATCAAGAGCCGCCCCAGCAAGCTTCTTATCCTTCAATGCTTGATACAGTGCCTTCTCATCAACTGTTCCGCCTCGTGCGCAATTGATAATAAATGCCGTTGGTTTCATTAACGCCAACATGTCCTTGTTGATGATGTGATGTGTCTTTTCAATATGTGGAATGTGAAGTGAGATAAAATCGGATTGTTTGACCAGCTCCTCAAGTTTCTCGATCTTCTTGATATTGTCCTTTTCCAGATCCCCCTTTGAGATAAGCGGATCGTACCCGATAACCCTCATGTTGAATGCTTGAGCAAAATGTGCTGTTTGTCTTCCAATGTTCCCGCAGCCAATCAAACCTAATGTTTTTCCATGAAGTTCTGTTCCTTTCAATTGTTTTTTAGCCCATTCTCCTTTTTTCATTGTTGCATCAGCAACTGTTAGGAGTCGTGATAGTGATAGCATATGACCAATGGCAAGTTCAGCAACACTAAGAGTAGCACCGGTTGGAGCGTTAACAACCTTGATACCAAGTGATGCCGCGGTCTTAATATCGATATTATCAACACCTATACCTGCTCGACCAATCACTTTTAAGGATCCTTTTGCCCCTGCTTTAACAATGTCTTCAGTAGCCTTTGTTCGACTGCGAACAAGAAGTGCATCATATGATGCGATGTTCTTTAATAAGGTGTCATGGTCCATCTCATTTGTAGTGACATCATGACCTGCCTCTTGTAAAAACTGTACTGCTTCATTTGCCATTTTATCCGTAATAAGGATTTTCATAGGTTAAACCCCCACAGGCTGAATACATCAAGGGGCTAAAAATCTTTATGCTAAACGGTCCATGCGAAAATCGATACCTGGGTATTCGGCTTCTTCTCCCAGTTCCTCTTCTATCCGTAAAAGTTGATTATATTTCGCATTCCGATCGCTTCGTGCTGGTGCGCCTGTTTTGATCTGCCCGGAACTGGTTCCGACGACAAGATCGGCGATAAGGTTATCTTCTGTCTCTCCACTTCTATGGCTGACAACAGCGGTCCATCCTGCATCATGGGCCATTTTTATCGCGTTCAATGTTTCGGTGACTGTCCCGATCTGATTGAGTTTTATGAGAACAGAGTTTGCTGCCCCCATCTTGATGCCTTTTTCGATTCTTTTTGTGTTGGTGACAAAGAGATCATCACCAACGATCTGGACATTGTTACCAAGTTTTTTGGTCATTTCCACCCAGGATTCCCAGTCATCTTCTGCAAGACCATCCTCGATACTAACGATGGGGTATGTTTTACAAAGGTCTACATAAAAGTCGACCATTTCGCCGCCGGTGAATGATTTTTTACCGATCTTATATGTTCCATCATAAAAGAATTCACTTGAAGCAGGGTCTAAGGCTATCTTCATCATGTCTGTATATCCAGCGGACTCCACAGCTTTTAGCATAAGATCAAGCCGATCGTTGACCGATGTTATCTTCTCCGGTGCAAATCCACCTTCATCACCAATAAGAATGCTTCCTGCGCCATAGGTTTCCTTGAGAAGTTTTGAAAGATGATGATATGACTCTGATACCATTCGTATCCCTTCACGGAATGTCTTAGCACCTGTTGGCATGAGCATATGTTCCTGGATACTGTTCTCTTGGCCTGCGTGTTTTCCTCCGTTGATGACATTGCACATGGGTACGGGCATCATATGGGGAAGAATGCCAAAGAGTTCGGCAATATATGCGTACAATGATAGTTCTTTTGCAGCGGCACCTGCTTTTGTAACGGCCATTGAGACCGGTAAAATCGAGTTAGCGCCAAGTTTTTCCTTGTTCTTGGTTCCATCAAGTTTCAACATGATGTTATCAAGTGTTTCTTGGTGTATGCAGCTCAGACCAATGAGCTTTGGAGCGATGACCTTGTTCACATGTTCAACTGCTTTCAAGGTTCCTTTTCCAAGAAATCGTTTTTTATCATTATCTCGTAGCTCAAGAGCCTCATGTTGCCCGGCACTTGCACCACTGGGTGTCATTCCTCTAAAGACACCTTGGTCTGTTACAACATCGACCTCAACTGTTGGATTTCCTCGAGAATCAAGAACTTCTCTTGCTTTTATTTTTTTGATTTCGGACATAATTCTTCTTTCCCCACTGGTCTGCAGCCACCAAATATGCAGTTGTCTCTAATAAAACATTCTATTTTTGGTGCGTTGTCCGAAATAAATATAGAAAGCATTAAAAGCGCGCTATCGCTTTTTTAGTTGAGGTGATTAAAGATGATAGAATATATTCTCTTTGTCATAATCTTATTTTTACTGCTGGTACTTTCTTCATCGATCAAGATCATGGCCGAATATCAACGTATCGTTATTTTCCGGTTAGGGCGATTACAAGGTATCAAAGGTCCTGGTTTGGTATTTGTCATTCCAATCATTGATAAGATCATTAAACTTGATCTTCGTACAAGGGTCATTGATGTACCAAAACAACGAGTGATCACTGAGGATAATGTGACCGTTGATGTTGATGCAGTTGTGTATTTCCGTGTTGTAGATCCTCAAAAGGCTGTTGTGGAGGTCCAGCGTTATGAGATAGCAACAGGGCTTCAGGCTCAAACAACCTTACGGGATGTTCTCGGTAGGCAGAATCTTGATGAACTGTTGTCAAATCGTGAGGAGTTGAACAAAAGCCTTCAGACCATTATCGATTCTGCAACTGATCCATGGGGTGTTAAAGTTTCCGCTGTAACAATCCGTGATGTTTCCATCCCTGATACTATGTTACGGGCTTTGGCAAAGCAGGCTGAGGCTGAGAGAGAGAAACGGTCTCGTATCATCATTGCGGAAGGTGAGTTCCAGGCATCAGCTAAGATGACTGATGCAGCAAAACTGTATGAACAGACACCGATGGCGATGCGTTTACGAGAACTTCAGACGCTTGCTGAAATAGCTCGAGAAGGCAATCTTATTGTTGTTCCAGGTAGCGCTATGGGAGAAATGGTTGGTCTTGCAAAAGCGGTGAATAAGGATAAGAAATGATGAAGAGATACTTTCTTTTCATTCTGAGTGCTCTCTGTGTTTTACTTAATCTCATACCTGTTGTGACTGCTGATGAGCCTATCGTTCTTGTTGTTGAGTTAACTGACACCATTGATCCGATTTCTGTTGAAATCTTCACTGATGCAATCACTGAGGCTGAGGACATAGGGGCCTCTGCAGTAGTACTTCTTCTTGATACGCCTGGTGGTGGTTTACAGGAAACATTTGATATCGTTGATGCTATGGAACAGAGCCCTATCCCAATTATTGGTTTTGTCTATCCTGAAGGGGCACATGCATGGTCTGCTGGTACGTTCCTTCTTTTAAGTACCCATGTTGCAGCGATGGCCAATCACAGTATCATTGGATCATGCCAACCAGTGGAAATCAGTTTCACAGGAACGCGGGTCATCAATGAATCTAAGACCATCAATGCGCTGGTGCAATGGCTTACGGAACGGGCGAATATGCACGGGCGAAATACAACACTTTCAGAACAATTCATACGGGTCAATAGGAATGTGAATGCTTCCATTGCTCTGAAACTCCATGCGGTTGAGTTCACTGCAAATTCCATTTCAGGTCTTTTTGATGCGGTGGATGGATATGTTGTGAAAACTACTTCTGGAAATGTAACCTTACGAACAGAGAATGCTTCCATTATTTGGTTCACACCCTCCCTTCAGACATCTCTTATGAAATTTCTTTCAAACCCTGTTCTTTCATCATTATTGCTGATGCTAGGTATCTTTTCTCTGCTTGCAGGTATCTCTGCACCGGGTTATGGGGCTGAGGTGTTTGGTGTGGTTGCCATCCTTCTCTCGCTCATTGGTTCTGGGTTTGCAGTGACCGAACTGAGCATTCTTTTTATAGTGATAGGTGGTTTACTATTGGTCGTTGAGGTTCTGGTGATACCAGGATTTGGTGTTGTTGGTATCGGAGGAATCATATGTTTGATGATCGGGTCGGTTTTTTTGATACCGACATATCCCAATCAACAATGGGTGATATCCATGGCATGGGTTGATACATTCCTTATTGTTCTCATCGTGGCAGTGGTTCTTTTCACAGGATTTTTCCTCTTTCTTTTGTATAAGGTCCTTGAGATACGAAAGAAGAAACTGGTGGTTGGAGAGTTTGTTGGTGAGATTGCGGTAACAATCGACCGGTTAACCCCTGGTGAGGTGGGCTACGCTCGTTTTAAAGGCGAATTGTGGCAAGTACTTTCTGATCAGGTTATCGAGAAAAATGTAAAGGTCAAGATCATAGAGAAGGAGGGAGCGATTTTAAGTGTGAAACCTTTGAAGAGTAGTACCAAACATTAATCAACCCCTTTTTCCCTATCCGGCCTGAACAGTCATGGTAAACGATATGCAGCTTCGCTTTCTTGGTGGCAGTGATCGGGTCGGTAGTCTTGCAATGCTTTTAGACGTCGATGGAAAACATCTCCTTTTTGATTATGGGATGACTCCTAGTAAACCCCCGGAAGTTCCTCTTCCCGCACCTCCAGTTGATCGCGTATTTCTTTCACATGCTCATTTGGATCATTCTGGTATGATACCTGTTCTGACAGAGAACGGTGAGATGCCTATTCATTGTACACCGGTGACAAGTTCCATTAGTCATTTATTACATAAGGATTCATTAAAGATTGCTGAAACAGAAGGGTATGCTCCACCGTATAGTCCTATTGAGATAAAAAAGGTCAAACATTATTTTGATGATGTGAAACCAAAGGATTCCTTTGAGATAAGCCCGATGTATGATGTAAGATTTCATGATGCAGGTCATATCCCTGGTTCACTTATGGTGGAGGTCTCAGGATCAAAAAAGTTATTGTTCACTGGTGATTTCAATACAGTTGATACACACCTGGTGAAGGGGACAAAACCTGTTGATTGCGATGTTCTCGTGATGGAAGGGACGTATGCGGGACGGGATCATCCGAAAGGCCGTGAGGAACTTGAAAAGGAGTTCATTGATAAGATCGATGAGGTCGTTACCCGTGGTGGTGTCGCAGTTTTACCTGCATTTGCTGTTTCCAGGTCCCAGGAAATCGCGATGATCCTAAGGAAAAGCGGTTTTAATATCTGGTTCGATGGTATGGGTCGAAAGGTATCGAAGATGTTTTTGAAATATCCTGAGTATCTTAGTGATCCTGGTTCTTTGAAAAAAGCAATTAATGCTATCAATATGGTCCATTCTGATCATGGGCGAAAGCTTGCTCTTGAATCCGAGGTCATCTTAACATCAAGTGGTATGATGGATGGTGGCCCTGTTCTGCATTATATGAACAAGTTGAAACATGATCCAAAAAGTGCTGTGATCCTCACAGGGTACCAGGTCGAGGGGACAAATAGTAGACTTCTTGTGGATCAGAAAAAACTGAATTTCTATGGTGTTGTTGAAAGTGTTTCCTGCGAGATCCAATATTATGATTTCTCCGGACATGCAGGGCATAGTGATCTTGTGAACTTTGCGAAGGGTTGCAAACCTGAGAAGATTGTAATAATGCATAGTGAGAACCGTGAGGCTCTTACTGATGAGTTACAGGATTTTTCAGAAGTGATTCTTCCGCATAATGATCAATTGATCTCATTGTAACATGTGTGTTTCTGATTGCCGTTTTAAGCAATCAGAATTTTTAAAAAATTATTGGTATTGATGATGAAAGAAGAAAAAAGAGGAAAACGGGTGAATTAAGAATGACCGAATTATCCCAGCGACAGAAATATGATTTGAAGCGGCAGTTGGAGGAGCTGAAGGCATGTAAGGGAAAACATACAGAACTTATCAGTCTCTATGTCCCTCCGACAAAGCAGATATCTGATGTCACTGCGTATCTTCGTAATGAGATCTCTGAATCTCAGAATATTAAATCAAAGACAACAAAGAAGAATGTATTATCCGCCATCGAATCGATTTTGAGCCGTTTAAAGATGTTTCGCCAACCACCAGAGAATGGTGTGGTATTTTTTGTTGGTCATAAGAGCATTGGCAGTGATCAGACGACGATGGTTGCGTTTGTGGTCGTTCCACCATTGCCCATCCAGACGTTTTTGTATCGTTGTGATTCCTTGTTCTATGTTGAGCCTATTGAGGGGATGTTGACGGAACGGGAGATATATGGGTTGTTATTGATTGATCGACGTGAATGTACCATAGGGTTACTTCGTGGGAACCGTGTGGAACTATTGAAATATATGACGTCTCAGGTCCCGGGTAAACATGGTCGTGGTGGGCAATCACAGAGGCGTTTTGAACGGTTGACGGAAATCGCTGCGCATGAATGGTTCCAGAAATGTGGGGAGAAAGCAAGCGAGATATTCCTTGCAGAGCCGGAGATAAAAGGAATTTTGATAGGTGGGCCAGGTCCCACAAAGAGATATTTCCATGATGAGGTGTATCTTCACTATGAGATACAGAATAAGGTCATCGATCTCTTTGATACAGGGTATACTGATGAATTTGGTCTGAGAGAACTTGTTTCTGTTGCTTCAGAAACCATGCAGGATCTGAAGATCGGTCAAGAGAAAAAAGTGATGAAGCGGTTCCTTCGTGAGGTGACAAAAGGGGATAATAGCCTTGCGGTGTATGGTGAGAATCATGTGCGTAAGGCACTTGAGATGGGTGCGGTTGACTCATTGCTTCTATCTGAGGATCTTCGGAAGTATAGAGTGACGTTACGCTGTCCGACCTGTTCCTACGAAGAGAAACGGACGGTTAATGAAGCAGATTTGGAGGAGTTTGAACCGCCGATGTGCCCAAAATGTGAGACCCCGACGCAGATGGAGTTAGCTGATAAAATAGATATTATTGATGAACTTTCTGAGCTTGCTGAGGCGGCAAGCGGGACGGTTTTCTTGATATCTCAGAGCAGTGAGGAGGGTGATTCTTTGAAGGCGGCGTTCAGTGGTATCGCTGCGATATCACGGTATCCTCTCGACATCTCATAATTTAAAAATATTTCATAATTAATATAAAATACTGCTGTCCCTTTGATGTTATTCATGCGGTCATCCAGATAAATTTTATATCTGTTAGTTTAAACCGAATGTTTTATAAATGGGGAAATATATTATTAAGTTTGGTAATTTACGATGTCGTCTAGAGAGAACTTTAAATCGTTCATACCTGCAAGTAAGAAGATTCCAGAGCTTACGATAAAAGCAGTCCTCGTTGGTGCGTTACTTGCTGTTATTTTAGGTTCAGCGAATGCATATCTTGGTTTATATGCGGGAATGACCGTTTCAGCCGTTATCCCTGGTGCGGTCATGGCCTTTGCACTTTTAAAACCGTTCAAAGGAACGATCCTTGAAGTAAACATAGGAATGATGGGTGCAGCAGCAGGGGAGGCACTTGCTGCCGGTGTCATCTTTACCATTCCTGCAATTGTACTTCTGGGGACATGGACGGAGATACATTATCTTGAAACAACGCTTATTGCAGCGCTGGGAGGCATCCTAGGTGTACTTTGGATGGTTCCGTTGCGTCGTGCATTGATCATAAAAACAGATCTTCCTTTTCCGGAAGGGGTTGCTGTGGCAGCGGTTCTTACCACTACTGTTGGCGGCGGTGAAGAAGAGAAAAAGAACGTCGATGAGAAAGGAAAAGTCAGTGGTGTCTGGCTTATCATTGGTGTTGCCCTTGCTGCTGTGTTGAAGTTCGGACAGGTCGCAGTAAAAGCATTCAGCGGCGCCATTCACGGTATCGTCGATATTGGAAAATTCAATATCGGTGGCGGCGAAAACACCGGTGTTTTATATGGTGGTGTTGCCACCTCACCTGCATTGCTAGCAGTTGGTTGGATCATTGGTCCTAAGATATCCTCCTTTGTCTTTGTCGGTGGCCTTCTTGGATGGGTGATTCTTGCCCCTCTTATTGCTCTTGCGACAGGTCTGCCAACTCCAACACCTGCTGAATATGCAGATGTATTGTCCTTTGGTGGTGGTAATTTTGATGTTGGTAGCATGATCTGGGGATTCTATCAGATATGGGGTAATTATATCCGATACATTGGTGTCGGTGCCATGGTCGTCGGAGGTCTCTGGACGATTTTCAAACTCCGAAACAATCTTGCGCAGGGTATAAAAGAAGCTGTCGCAGGTCTGAAGGGCGGTCAGGTTGAAGCAAAGGTTCGAACAGATCAAGACCTGAACTTCAAATGGGTGTTCTTGGCCATCGGGGCGTTGACAATACCTGTTTTCTTATTATATGCTTATATTTCCAATGAATGGGCCATTTCAGGAATCATGGCGGTGTTCGCGATTCTTTTTGCATTCGTCGCAAGTGCCATCGCAGGGTATATGGCTGGTCTCTTAGGCTCATCAAATAATCCAATTTCTGGTGTTACTGTTTCCGTTTTATTGATAACCTCCTTAATTCTCCTTGGTTTCGGTCTTTCTGGAGACGTCGGGGCGTATGGGGTCGCCGTATTGATCGCTGCAGTCATTTGTTGTGCTGCTGCGATATCGGGGGATGTCCTTCAGTCAATGACCTGTGGTCAAATGATCGGGGCCACACCGAAAAATCAGCAGATCGCTGAGATCATTGGCGTTCTTGCGGCTGCACCAATCCTTGCATTGGTCGTCTCTGCATTGGACCAAGCATATCATATCGGCAGTACGAATCTACCTGCACCACAAGCATTTCTCATGAGTGGTATCGTGAAGGGTGTTCTTGGTGGTGAGATGGTATGGCCATTTGTTATCGCTGGTATGGTCCTTGCTTTTGTTTTGATTCTTATCGATCTGCCCGTTCTTCCGGTCGCTATTGGTATCTATCTTCCGTTCACCCTTGCCATACCTATTTTTGCTGGTGGTATCGTACGGCATCTGACAAATGGTATGATAGAGAAGAAATACGGTTCAGCTGAAGAGGAAGAGATCAGCGAATGGGAACTGGCGATTAAACAAACGGATGTGAAACCGAAGGAAAAGATTATAAGAACCGGTCTTCTTTTTACCGCGGGATTAATCGCAGGAGAGGCACTGATGGGTGTGATTGTCGCATTCCTCATCATCGGTGGTATCAATCTTGCTATCTTTGACTTCCCACCGGTCCTTCCAGGATTACTTCTCTGGTTGTTCATCGCGGTGCTCTTGTGGTATATCCCACTAAGGGAAAGCCTTTCAGATGACGAGTAAACAACAACCTAGGAAACCAACAGCGGAGGAATTCTTACAATTCATTCCTAAAAGAAAAGAGTATCCCTGGATGGTGGATGAGACTGGTCTTGTTCATATCACAGTTCCAAAGTTTCAAAGTAAGCTAGGGGTATCTCTGTGCCGTTTGGCCCGTAAGAAGAACGAGTTTCAGGCGGATATGGATGCGATTGGTTCTTTTATTTGGCAAAGATGTGATGGAAAGACATCTGTTCAAAAAATAGTAACTGCTCTTGAAAAGGAGTTCCTGGATGAAAAGAACATCGATCAGCGTTTATTCGTCTTTCTCACTCAGATGAAACAACTTGATTATCTTACGTTTTAATTCTTTTCCACCAGTCTAGCTTTTTTGATGATGTAGCTTCCATTGTCTCTCCGCCAGTTGATGGTTGCATTATCAATCTGGATGCGTTTTTGAAAGAGCGGTCCATCGATGACAAGAGTTTCGAACTCACCGCCTTCTCCAGCGGTATTGATGGATCTATCCTTTTGTAATTGTTCCAGTTCATTGATTGCCTCATCATCTATTTTTCTTCCCAGCCATTGTTCCGTGAAGCCATCAGCATAAACGCCGACGATGATGATATGAAATCCTGCATTTACCTGGTCTTTAAGGAGCCGGGTTTGATCCTTATGCCAGAGTGGTGTGAATGATTTAATATGAAGCGTGTGACAGATCCGTTCGATCCGGGTCCGTTGGTATTCAGAAGCAATTGCTCCACTTATCACCCCATCTATTTCGAGTTGTTGTAACAGTTCTTCTAGATCAGCAAGTTCTTTTTCTTTTTCACCTGTTGTCTCTTTTGAGATCAATGGTATGTTCAATGCTTCTGATAGTAGTGTTGTGAGATGGATGTTGACCGAATGATACATCCAAGAGTCTAGTATCTTTGGGCGGATGCTAACAAGATGGGTGATATCCCATCCGTATTGTTGTGCGATGGAAATCGCGTAGACAGAATCCTTGCCTCCAGAGAACAACGCTGCTATCTTCATCTGAAGCCTCGATATGTCTTTATAGACATAAACCTTTATGGTTCTGTTGTATTTATTGATGAACTATTGGTGGGAACTGGATGAAGATCGGTATTCTTTGTGGGCATCCGATAAAAGGTCTTTTTAATTCGCAAGATGAGGTTGTTGTTGATACATCATTCGGCTCTGTTGTTATATTACTTGGAAAGATCGCTGGCCATGATGTTTATTTTATTAACAGACATGGGAAAAAGGGAACCTTGCCACCTCATCGGGTGAACTATCGAGCTAATATCCAGGCATTGGCCGCATCTCATGTTGACTGTGTTATCTCGATTGGTACCGTTGGGTCATTGAACAAAGATATTGCTGTGGGTGATTTTGTTGTTCCAGATGATTTCTTTGATGCAACTCGTACTAGGAAAAGCACCTTCTTTGATGATCAACGTGTTCATGTTGATATGACCGATCCTTTTTGTCCTTCACTTAAAGAAATCCTATGTAAAAGTTGTGAGAATATCAAGGATATTACTGTTCATAAAAAGGGTGTGTATCTGACTACGGAGGGGCCTCGGTTGGAGAGCGCTACGGAGATAAGGTTCTATTCTTCTGTTACGGATATCGTTGGTATGACCCTTGTTCCAGAGGTGGTTCTTGCTCGAGAAAAAGGCCTTTGTTTTGCTTCGGTTTGTGTTGTGTGTAATATGGCTGCTGGGTTGCAGGAGAAACTTCCTGTGGATGATATCAGACGTATCTATCTGGAGAAGGAAGGGTATCTTTCTGATGTCATACAAGCAACAGTGAAGATGGTATCTAAAGATACTGATTGTTTGTGTAAGAAGAAGATCAAGGATGCCATGTTATGAAAGCGTATGAGATCATTGAACATACTGCTGATATTGGGGTAAAGGCATATGGTACTACCCTTTCTGAAGCATTTGCTCATGCGGCACAAGGAATGTTTGATATAATCACTGATACTTCTCAAATTGAAAGCAAAGGAACATATAGGATAGAACTTTCTGCGGAAACCCTTGAGGAATTACTGGTTGATTGGTTAGGTGAACTCTTGTTCTTACAGGGTGCTAGGAACCTTGTCTTTGGAGATTTTAATGTTACTGTTGATGAAAAGAATTCAGGTCTCTCAGCAACTGTTTCAGGTGAAGAGCTTGACAGCGAAAAACATACGATTGGAACGGAGATTAAAGCGGTCACCTATCATATGCTTGAGATACATAGACAGGAACCTTGTTTTGTGAAGGTGTTGTTTGATATTTGACTAAATACTTTCAACTCATATTTTCAGGTAACTACTGTTAGGAAACAGGTACTTTTGATGAATAGTTTTGATGGTGTTTTGCTTTTGTTTTTAAATCTCAGGTCGCTTTCTTTGTTTGGTAACTGTAAGCCGGACGGCTTCTTTTTCCTTTCTCCAAAACCTTTCCGTCCGGTTCTCCTCACATTTACCCGCTTGTTACAGTTTTTTTCATAAATTTGTTCAAGTAGATATTTCCCCACAGAAGTGCAATCAGTGAGCCAACAAGGTTTGCGATGACAAGGCCCCACCATATTCCGGTAAGACCCCATTGGAAGACAAAGGTGAAAAGTGCGCTGAGAAACACGGTGAGAATGGTCGATCTGAGAATGGTCGTTGTTAATGAGTATACTCCTTTTCCTGTACCTTGGAACATGGCTGAAGTGAGGATGCCAAATGCTGCTCCCGGGTAGAAGAGACTAGAGATCTTAAGGAAATCAATGAGGTAGAGATATAGTTGATCAGCATTGGATGCAGTAGTGAAGATACCTGCGATCGAATCGGCAAATGCAAAGATCGCAACGGCGCAGATGATCTCTATAGCTAGCCCTAACTTCATAGCAAAAAAATAGGCAGTTTTGAGCTTATCATATACTTTTGCACCATATGCAGCAGCAGTAACTGATGTGACGGCAGTTGCTATTCCAAGGAGGGGTAAAATCGCGATCATGACCACTCGCCAGCCTGTGTTGTAGGCAGCGACACCGATCTCATTTGATCCTTGAAGTGTGATGAATTTTATGAGGATAAGCATGGTGATGGACATGGAGATTTGTTGGATGGACGCAGGAAGGCCCACTTTGAATATGTCTTTAAGAATTTCTTTTTTAAATGAGAATGATTTGAAGTTAAAGTTGACATAGGTGTTTTTTCGTAAGAACAGCCAGTACACGAGTACTGATGATGTGATGCCCATCGCTAGGACCGTTGCATATGCCGCCCCGGCCAATCCCATTCCAAAAGTATATATGAATATTGGGTCAAGGATGATGTTTAATCCTGCTCCAAACATCATTGCATACATTGCTCTATTTGCATCTCCTTCTGCTCGTAGGATAGCATAAGCAACCTGAGAGAAGAACATGAAGATGCTCCCAGCAAAGACGATGTTTCCATATGATGTGGCAAGGTCAATGGTGCTCTCCGCACCAATTGCTGAGAAGATCGTTTGCGAGGTTGCAAAAAGGATGATGGTAAATACAACTGATAATATGAGAATGAGGATGATACTATGGACGGCGACGTTGTCTGCACCTTTTTTGTCATCTGCGCCAATCCTTCGTGATATTGCGGATCCGCCTCCAAGTCCAAGACCTGTTGAGATGGCTATGATCATCATGAAGAACGGAAGGACAAATCCTACTGCCGCTAGGGCATCTGGTCCTACGGTTTCTATGATTTTATCGGTGAAAATGGTTTGTCCGAAGCCTGATGCCCAGAGGGCATCTGCTAGATTGTAGATGGTGTTAGCGGACATTGCTATAATCATGGGCATTGATAGTTTTATGATGGCTTTTTTTGGATCGCCGAGGAGTGTTTTTACCCCGTTGGTTTGTTTTTGTTGCATGGTTTTTTACTCCTGTTTTCTTATTGCTGTTGCATTTTGTGAGATTTTTTCTAGAATGGTGAAAAGATGTTCTTTTTCCTCTTCTGTGAGGTCTTGTAGTATTTGTTTTGTCCATCTTAGTAGAATGCTTTTTACCTTTGGTTTGAGTTTTTTTGCTTTATCCGTAAGGTATATGTTGTAGTTCCTTCTGTCGTTCTCATCTCTTTTACGGATGACGTATCCTTGTTCTTCGAGTTTTTTGATTGCTCGGGCGCTTGTTGCTTTGTCAATGTTAAGCATTTCAGCAAGGGTCTCTTGGTTGACACCGTCTTTGTTGTAGAGCATCATGAGGAAATGGAATTGTCCACTTCCAAGATTATATTGTGCCAGTTGATCATGGAGGTAGATGTGAAAATTTCGGTAGATACATGAAATGTGTCTTCCCACTGATTGTTTTTGTTCCATGGGTCTCCCTTGCCTATTTATTTAGTTGCGTATGCAACTATAAGGTATTGGGATGCCGTATATAAAAGTTGCGTATGCAACTATCCATTCATTTTATACTTTTTAAAAATATAAAAAAATCATTAAAAAGTATAGGTGGATGCATATGTAAAAAATATTAAAATGAGCCGATCTCCATGGGCCCAATTGATATATTGATCTTCTATTTTTCTGTGGTTTTTATTGTTTTGATATCCTTGATTAGTGATTTCAAACAAGAAAGGGTCTGTTCCATTGAATCATTACGCTCCTTGGTACCAGGTTCATGGTCAAAGTTCTCATCGAGTAATATCATGAATTCCATGAACTTTTTACTTTGTTTTTTAGGCAAGGAGAACATATCCACCCAGGTATCATCTGGTAGAATGAATTGAATACCTTTTTCATCTATTTTTTTCCCAACTTCTTCCTGTAATTCCTCTTCAGAGATCGTTGGTTTTTCCTTTCGTAGTATGGTTGAGATGGTGAAGCCAGTATGGAGAAAATCGTAAATATTTTCAAGATTTTTTTGGATTTGTTTATTGTCCATTTGTTTGTTCTTTAGACTTAACTTCATAACTTCATAATAACTGTCGAAGTTCTCAAGGATCTCATGAGGGTTGATGTCATCAAATCCTTCGGGGATCGTATCTATGACCTCGTCGTCCCCTTCATCTATCCAATACTCATACAGATTTTCCTTCTCCTTTATAAGATAGTCTTTGAAGATGGCCATATCGATATCTTTGGCGGTGCAATAATCACAAAAATTTATGAGTATTTGGAAAGCCATACTGAATTCTGCATCGCTGAGGCCCATATAATCAAGATAGGTTTCGAAGAGATAATCATAATGAGCTTCATTGAACTCTGATGGTTTAATCTTCTCGTTATAAAAGAAATCAACAAAATCATCGAAAAAACAGAGCATATCGTCTGCCATATAACCGTATTTTTCCTTTGTCTCCTTTTCAAACCCTTTGAACAATTTTGTTTCTACCATGTGTTCATCTCTTGAGATTCTATCTTTTATGGGTCTATAAATCTATTGTATCTTTTTTTATCTGTGAACTCTTTTCCAATTGAAGGCGTATATTGATCGTGAAAATCAAGTATGTTGAGAATTATTCACACCATGGTATCATTTACATATATTGATGTTGTTCTGCTCCTGCGATGAGGGATACACCGTTTTAGCTAGATTCTAAAAGAAGAGTTCAATAAGGATTTTCCTCTTGTAGACCACTTATTATTTTGATTTAACCTAACTGTATGAGTGGCAGTTCACCTGGGTACATATCGATATGTGTTGCTATATTTGCTGAGGGATACCCTGTATACCTCTCTGATGAATTCTCAATGGTTTTCGCAACGCCAAAACCAACAAGGAACGAAAGTATGATACCTAGGATTCGAGACGTGGCGAAACTATGCGTAAGTACTGTAAGAATATGATAAAGAACATATGTTCCCATCGAGCTTGCAAGAAACGGTAGGAGATCGATGTAAAGATAGGTTCGACAGGTATACAATGGAGATGCAAGTTGGAATGCTTCCTCAGCCGAGACCCATCCATCCCCATTGCAATCTGTGTAGGGGGTTGATAGGCTAAAGCCTAATGATGCCATCCATCCCCACGCCAACCGGGGATGAATCCATTCCAAATTATTTTCAGGGGTTGAAAGCATGATGAACCGGTTAGGGCTCGCTGGTTCTAAAGGTATGTTGGCAAGATCCTGAGCAAAACCGCCGCTAAAGCAAGCTTCAATATTGACGATGATGGTGTCGCAGGAAAAAAGATTCAGGTATGTGGTGAGTTCATCATCGCTAATATAATTGATGAGACTACCGTCTCTCACATCGATATCATATGGTGCAATGGTTTCATCGAAGACATCTGTTTCATTAAATGTTGCTTCGTCACCATTTTCATCAGGGATCTGATTTCCATGGCTGTGAAAAGAGAACAGAAAAACATCATTTTCACCAACTTCTTCTGAAAAGTCCGTAAGAGCTTGCAGTATTGCTTCACGGGTCGCTTGTTCATCGGTGAGCAAGAGAATGTTTTCTTCGTTCCAGTTCGCTGATTCAAGGAGGGAATCATAGAGATATCGATGGAACTTGTCGGTGGATTGGTTTTCAGGGGCTATGTTCCATGAGGAGTTTTGGAAAACCATACATCCTGCGATGAGCGCAAAAAATTCTTTTTCGTTTGTTTCTTGTGATGCGGTCAATGGTTTTTCTACTATTAATGAGGGGATAAGAAGAATTCCTATGATGCAGAGGGCGATAATTGGGTTATGCCCTGGTTTGTTTGAGATCATTATATCAGTTATATTAGTAATGTTTTATAAATAAACAATATCGGTATAAAGATGTATCCCTTTATTTTTATATAGAATATATGTCAAGCTTGATCAATCTTGTATGGCCCTCTCTTAAATAATACCAATGGGCGATGGGCTTTTGCACATTGCCAGGGCACAAATATTATATAGCCTTACTCCTTGTATAACAATTGTTAATATTTAGTGATGTGATATGACAGAAACAAAAATAACCGAAGATATGAACATACGAGACGTAATTGACAAATATCCTGAGACCATCTCTGTTTTTGCAAAATATAATATGGGTTGCATTGGATGTATCGCTGCATCATTCGAATCCATAAAAGACATCGCTGCAGTGCATGGGACTGATGTAAAAGCATTTGTTAAGGATCTCAACGATGCAGTAGAATAAACCTTTTCACTTTTTTAATATGAACAGGTGGTCATCACTAGTTCGCCATGTTTTATCCCCTTTAATGATTTGATATTATCTGAAAGAAGTTGAATGTTCTTGACCTTACCTTTTAAGATAAGAACTTCTAAACAGTTGTCATGATCAACATGGATATGGGTTGTGGTGAGTATCTCAGAGGTATGATCATGCTGTATCTTCAACAAACGATTGGTGAGATTTCCTGTGTGGTGGTCATAGATCATTGTGAGTGTCCCCATTGCAGTGCTCTCTGGATCATGTTTTTTTGTGGAAATAAGTGAGTTTCGTATCAAATCCCTGATCGCCTCTGATCGATTGTTGTATCCCTCTTGTTTGATGAGGTCATCGAATTTCTCGAGGAGGTCTGGTTCTATCGAGACCCCAAACCGGCTTATCTTTTCCATGGTAACACGACCAACGAATATTCGTGACACGATTATAATCTTTTTGTTACCACAATCTTTTTAAGAATCAGTCTCATCACGTGTTACAAAAATAAAAAACGTATTACCCTAGGTGGAGGCAATGAACAAGAAGCTTAAAAAAATCATATTTGTGCTGTTTTTATTTACTGCAATGGTAATCACTTCTCAACCTCTTGATGCACAAGAGGAGACCATTAACATCATCTGTACCAACTCAGCCCTTGCAGACTTTACCTCAAACATCCTCACAGAAAACATTAGCATTGATTATATCATGCCTGCTGGAGCATGCCCATCCCATTTTGACACAAGTCCAAGTGATATCCTCAAGATCATGAATGCAGATGTCATCATATCCCTAGGATGGGAACCCTGGCTAGAAGCACTCATTAACAAATCTGGCAATCAAAACTATGCCCAAATAAAATGCAGTAACCTAGGCGAATGGAACATCCCAACAGGAGCCAGCTCCTATGTAGAAGCCATCAGGGATGGATTGATAGGGATTTATCCAGACTTAGAACAAACCATCAACACAAATACCCAAACATATCTTTCACTGATAAATACGACCGCTGAAGAACTAAAGGACAAGATACTCTCTGAAGGATATGCTGGTCGAGAGATCGTATCAATGGAATGGCAAATGTACTTCCTTGATTGGCTGGGCCTTAATATCACTGCATACTACAGTCCACCAGAAAGCCTCTCGGTCCAAGACGAACTAAACATCATCACCGCTGCATCTGAACCTTCGGTCTGTGCGATTGTTGACAACCTTCAAAGCGGGACCTCCTTTGGTGCTCGAGTGGCAGGAGAAACAGGCATAAGCCATGTCATCTTCACTAATTTCCCCGGGGCCATCCCAGACACGGACACCTATCTAAAGATGATAAAATATAACACAAATCAACTAATTCAGGGTATAGCAACACATGATCAGACATCCACCTCTGAACAAGAACTTCTATCACAGATCGGATCATTAGAACTCCAAAGAAACCTCTTTGCAGCCATAACAGTTATTGCATTACTCGGAGTAATTATTCTTTTCATTATGTATAAACGAAAATAGGAGAACAGAAAACGATGAATGATGAACTAGCACATGTTGAACGATTCCACGGTCATCTGGGGCCCTTCGCGGTCATTGGATTCCGAATGGGAAAACTAGCCTGTGAAAAACTAGGGGATGACCCATTTGAGAAAAAAGTAAATGTATCGACCGGTACTACGCCACCATTAAGCTGTATCATTGACGGTATCCAACTGAGCTCAGGATGCACACTTGGAAAAGGAAACATCACCGTAGATGATACCCTTCAGCCAATCGCGGTATTCAAAAATAAAAAAGGCCATCGATTAAAGATAACCCTTCGCAAAACAGTATGGGATGAGATAAACACAAATGTGACCCAGGAGAACATACATTCATATAGTGAGGATATGTATCAACGGACTGATTCAGAGTTATTTGAGATAGAAGCATGATCCAATGGGACCAATAATCGAACTACGATCTGTTGAAACCATCTATGAAGGAGAACGTATCCCCGTCATTAAAAATATAGACCTTAGTGTTAACGAGGGTGAGTTCATTTCTATCATAGGGCCTAATGGTGCAGGGAAAACAACATTACTTGAAACAATCAACGGCATACTCCCGCATACAGGCGGATTTGGGAAGGTTTTTGGTAAGGACATAACGAAACAAGGTGCCGCTATCCGAAAGGACATCGGTTATGTGATCCAAAATATCGATATTGATCCCCTTTCACCCTTTCTTTCAAAAGATGTCGTACTATCCGGACGGACAGGGAAAATCGGCCTGTTCCGGTTCCCCTCGAAAAAGGATTGGGATCTCGTCTGGGAAAGCATGGTACAGGTGGGGATGATCGATTTTGCAAAACGACCTGTTGGGAAGATATCTGGTGGGGAACTACAGAAAATTCTTTTTGCACGTGCTCTGGCCCAAAGACCACGGATACTTCTCCTTGATGAACCATTATCCAATCTTGATGTCACCAGCAGACGACAAATGGAGGTACTGTTGAACCGGATCCATGAACACGAGAAAACAACGATCATCATGGTCTCTCATGACCTTCATTTCATACCATCAAAATGTCATCGTATCATTGTTCTCAACAAGGGAACCATTGCCATGGATGCGGACAAAGAAACAGTACTCAGTTCAAAACTGGTTAAAGATCTTTTGAAACACGATGAGGGGCTCACATGATCTCATTACCATTGTATTTCCTCCTTCCTTCGATCCTTGGAGCCATCCTTGCAGGTTTTGTCTGCTCCACGATGGGGACCTTTGTCGTACGAATGAATCTCTCATCCATTGGATACTGTATGTCCCATGCAGCCTTTGCAGGAGCAGCCTTTGGATTATATCTTAATACGGATCCATTGATCACCGCTGTGTTATTTGCTTTTATAACAGCATTGCTTCTCGGCCCTCTCTCTGAGAAGGCACGACTAGAGGGGAATGTTGTCATGGGTTTTCTTTTCTCTATGATGATAGCCCTTGCGTTCATCTTCCTTTATGCGAAACCCGGGGAAGCCGCGACAGGGAAAGCCCTTAGCATTCTTTGGGGAAGTTTATTCTCCGTATCATATAATGATGTCATTCTCCTTGGTGTTCTCGCATCCGCATTGATCCTCTTCATTCTTGCATTCTATAAGGAATTGTTTGCATTATTATTCCATAGGAAACTAGCAGAGGCAGCAGGGGTGAACACACAGTTGTTCTATTTCTCAATCCTTTTCTTCACCGGATTTGCGGTTGCGCTCTCCTTGAAACTTGTTGGAGGTCTTCTTGTCTTTGCGCTCATCGTCAACCCAACATCAACAGCATATCAGTTCTTCTGTGATTTCAAAAAGATAATGATAGCATCCCCTTTGATCGGTATTATAAGCTGTCTTTTTGGTTTTTGGTTGTCACTTGCTGCTGATTTTCCTATAGGTGCATCTATTGTCATCGTTTCATCAATTATCTTTGCTCTTTCGCTGGTCTTGTCACCGAAACGAAAGAAAGGATATCTCTTCCCGAAGAAAAACGAGAGGTTTACATCGAAAAAGACCACGGTATGATAGATGGTTCGTAAGGTTTAAACAGAAGTGTATGATGGAGGTTTTTATATGCATGAATGGGCACTAGCTGAAGCGGTCATTAAAACTGCGATAAACGCAGCAGAAAAAGAAAACATTCAAAAGATAACCAACATCACCGTGCAACTCGGTGAATTACAACAGATCGATGAGGAAATCTTCCGATACGCCTTAGATGAACTCGTGGAGCTATACGCAGATCATTTCTTAAAGGTACAAATCGAGCTTCTCATAGAGAAAACACAGCTTCGATGTAATAACTGTGATCATATCTGGATGTTTGATTCCATGAAGGATTCCCTAGGTAAGGATGAAGCTGAGGCCATCCATTTTATCCCTGAGGTTGCCTTTGTTCATACTCGTTGCCCGAAATGCGGCAGTCCTGATTTTCAGGTCACACAGGGTCGTGGTGTATCACTTTCATCCATCCAAGGGGTGAAAGACTAGATGGAAGCCCGTACGAGTGTCATACAGAGTCGTTTGGAACAGGTGAAGCAGATCATCTGTGTTGCCAGTGGAAAAGGTGGTGTTGGCAAAAGCATGGTTGCATCCAATCTTGCATTATCTTTATCTCAAAAAGGGCTCAAGGTTGGTCTTCTTGATCTTGATCTTTATGGCCCATCGACCCATGTTATCTTAGGTGCCCAACCAGATAGTTTTCCTGATGAACATCATGGTATCATCCCACCAGTGGTCCATGGTATCAATTTCATGAGCGTCGTCTATTTCACAGAGGATAAACCAGGTGCATTTCGAGGAAATGATATCTCAAACATCATCCTTGAACTTCTCGCGATCACCCAATGGGGAAGCCTTGATTATCTTATCGTTGACCTTCCACCAGGTATCGGTGATGAGATCCTTGATGTTATCCATCTTCTCCCTCAGAGCCATTATGTTGTTGTCACCACTCCTTCAAAGGTTGCATTACGTGCGGTGGAGAAACTTTTAAGGATACTCAAGGAGCTCAATGTCCCGCTTCTTGGTGTTATTGAGAACATGTCGTTTAAGACAGATTCAATGGTTACGGATTTCTGTG
Organism: uncultured Thermoplasmatales archaeon; assembly: GCA_964410735.1. Classification (GTDB taxonomy): domain Archaea; phylum Thermoplasmatota; class E2; order DHVEG-1; family DHVEG-1; genus EX4572-165. Next base: position 849 of record CAYPIF010000086.1, on the reverse strand, counting down.
AAACCGAGGATACACCATATCTTGGTAGACTAGGTTTTGATGAATCACTGGAAGATGCAATTGGTGACCCAAGGAAATTACAAACATCATTGTTTACCAAGGACATGGATGTAGTTGTTGCAAAACTAGGATCCTCCGTGAAATAACATCTTTTAAATATTGGGCAATTATCATTTTTCAGTTCTACTTTGGAAAATGATAGTGAAGGGGATAATAATGAGGAAAGGCTAAGTCGTGATGATTTCATATTCAGTCTTAGGTATTTCTTGAGAGATAACTTCAAAACATTGCCTCAACAAGTTGGAGAACGACAGCCTAATGGGGAACTTATGACTATATTTGAAAATAAATTAACAGATAATGTGATTTCAATTGCTCGAGAATACAGTTCTTTGTTTGTTGGCATGGCTAACGGGCCTTTCATGCCCCTCCTTAAAGCTGATAATCCGGGAAAATATGTTAGGTATTCAAAACGTAGGCCTTCACATAAAATAACAATTCATTGGTCTTCACAAATTGATAATGGAGAACTTTGGGCTATAAATCCAGTTGAAGATCAAGATGAATATACTTTAACATTTAAATTACCTAAAACCTGGGTGATTGGATTAAAAAAGTTGAAAATAGAATTACTCAATCCCGTGCAATATCTGTTAAAGAAGGATATTTTTCCAATATAACAATTTATTATAAAGAGGAAAATAGGGATTATATGTTTAGGTTGATGTTTGACAAAGAATATACATTAAACAAGAAAGCCCCTTCGGGGCAAATGAACAACGCCTAAACTGCGTTAACACTAACAGAAACATTGCACCAATCATCAATTCTCCCCCCAAACACACTTTT